>QWPV01000012.1 GCA_003671055.1 Planctomycetota bacterium | reverse complement strand
GATTTGCGAGTGCGTGACGAATGAGCGAGATGGCGCAGGCGCGATCGGTGCCTTCGAGGGGAAGGCGTGGAAGTCGAACGGTTTCTGTGCCGGTGTGATTTTCTTGCATCACGAGCTTGATGAGTTGCACGAAGTTTGGCACCGTGTCGAGTCGAAGCAGTGGAAGAAACCACGCGTAGAGCGCGTCGCATGATTCGCGCGGACCGTGCTGCGCGAGGTTCCAGAGTTGCACGCTCTCGACTGGCAGTGCGTTCGCAAGTCCTGCGATCCAACCGCACGCGCCCATGCGTGCGCCTTCGACGGCGCAATCATCGAGACCGACGAGTGCGCTGATGCGCGTGCCGAATCGCGCGCGAATGGCGGTGAGCCTGCGCGCATCGCCGGTGGAATCCTTCACCGCGCAGAGATTCGCGTGCGCGTCTGCAAGTTGCGCGATGTGTTCGATGAGGTAGTCCACGCCGTAGGCAGCGGGATTGTTGTAGAGCATGCACGGGAGGTTCGTTGCGCGGAGCACGGCAGCAACATGCGCGCGATGTTCTTGCCAACTTCCCTTGTGTGCGTAGGGCGGCAGCACCATTAATCCATCGAGCCCGAGTTGCGCGGCTGCTTCTGCTTGTCGGACAGCTTCGCGCGTGGAGAGTGCACTGACGGTGAGAATCACGTTGCCCTGCGCGCCGTTGCCGTACTTGCTGCCTGTGCGAATTGCTTGCAACAGTTCGATGCGTTCTTCGAAGGAGAGCGTTGAACCTTCGCCCAGTGAGCCTGGCGCAACAACGCCAGTGCAGCCAGCTGCGAGCATCGTGCGTGTGAGTGCGGTGGCGGCGTCGAAGTCGATGCCGCCATTACCTTTGAATGGAGTGATTGTTGCGGGAATGACGCCGTGAAAGGGATTGTGCATCATGCGGTGTGCTCTCTCCAGCCGTCTGCGTGCGCAGGATCTTCCGTGCGTTGCATCGTGCCGTCGGCGGTAATCCATGCACGACCTTGAATGCGTGCGCGAATCTTCTCTTCGTCATCGATGCGGTAACTCGTCTTGAAGCGTGATCCAATCGCGCTCTCTATCACCAGCACTTCACTCGGCTGCAATCGGCCTCGCGCAGCGAGGACCGCGAGGCGCGCAGAAGAACCCGTGCCGCAAGGGGAGCGATCGAAGGTGTCGTTGGGGCAGAGCACGAAACTGCGCTCTTGCGCATCGGCGCGCGAAGGCTGGAGAAACAGTGCGATGTGATCGATCGGTCCGTGGAGTCCAGTGCGATGCATCGCAGTGAGTGCGTCGCGAATGCTGCGCGTGTAGGCGAGTTCTTCGGCAATGCTGCGCATCGCGCGTGGTTCTTCCACGACGAAGAATTCGTTGCCGCCGTACGCGATGTCGCCGCGCACGTCGTTGCCGTGCAATGTGCAAACGATGTCTCGATGCACCAAGCGCGAGGGGATGTTTTCAAACGAGTACTCGTTGTCCTGTTCGCGTCGGACTTCAACGATACCTGCGCGTGTCTCAAGTCGAATCACGCCTTCAGCCATGCCGCCGAGTTGATGCAGCGAATGCGCGACGCCGATCGTGCCATGACCACACATGCCGAGCGCAGCACTCGCGTTGAAGAAGAACACGCCGAAGTCGGCGTCTGTAGAGTTCGGTCGACATAAGAGTGCGCCTACACACGCTTCGGGTGCGCGTGGATTCGCAACGAGCGCGCGAAGAGCGGCGAGCGGAGCGGCGGCGTTAAGTCCGTCGTTCCATACGCGGAGCACGTCGTCGAGCGTGCGTGATCCGTTCTCCTCCATAAAGAGCACGCGTGTGGGCTCGCCTTCGGTGTGACTGTCGATGAATCGCATAAAGCGCAAGCGTAACGGCTGGCGATACTCTTTCCTTCATGCGTCCGAGTGCATTCAATTTACTCTTCAATCCTCGCCTCAATAAGGGACTCTGTTTCAGCGAGGCCGAACGAGAGAACTACGGACTGCTCGGATTGCTTCCAGATGCGATTGAGACGGACGAGATTCTCTTGCAGCGGGCGCGTTTGCACCTTTCGCAGAAGCCGAACGATCTTGAGCGTTACATCTACCTTTCCGAACTGCAGGATCGCAACGAGCGCGCGTTCTACCAACTTCTCCGCAGCGATCCGCCGCAGTACATGCCGATCGTTTACACGCCGACTGTTGGGGAGGCGTGCCAGAAGTTTGGCCACATTCTTCGCCGACCGAAGGGGCTCTATTGCTCGGTGCGTCATCGAGGTCGACTCGATGATCTTCTGCGCAATTGGCCCAATCGCGAAGTGCGTTTCATTTGCGTGACGGATGGTGAACGCATCCTTGGGCTCGGCGACCTCGGCGTCTGCGGCATGGGAATTCCGGTCGGAAAACTCACGCTCTATGCGGCGGTGGGCGGCGTTCCTCCTGAAGCGTGCTTGCCAGTGATTCTCGATGTGGGCACGGACAATCAACAGTTTCTCGCGGATCCGCTGTACCCCGGAGTTCGCTCGACGCGATTGCGCGGTGCGGATTACGACTCGTTCGTCGAGGAGTTTGTGCAGTCGGTGCAGAAGGTCTTCCCGAACGCAGCGATTCAGTTCGAAGACTTTCATAACACCACGGCGATTCCACTGCTTGCGCGTTACCGAGATCGCATCTGCTGTTTCAACGACGATATTCAAGGCACCGCCGCAACGGCAGTTGCTGGATTGTTCGGCGCGTGTCGATTGATCGGGAACAAGTTGTCCGATCATCGTGTGCTCTTTCTCGGCGGTGGTAGTGCAGCGGTGGGCATCGCCGAACTCATCGAATTGCAGATGCAACGGGATGGACTATCGTTAGCGCAAGCGCGCGAAAGACTGTGGATGCATAACTCTTCGGGTTTGTGCGTGAAGAGCAATCCGCGATTGAGCCCTCATCAATTGGCATATACGAAGGACGCGCCGCTCTTCACGGACTTCGCAGACGCCGTCGCATTCGTGAAGCCCACCGTAATCATTGGCGCGAGCACCGTCCCGAAGTCCTTTAATGAACGAGTGATTCGCACGATGAGTGCGCTCAATGAGCGACCGGTCATCTTTCCGCTTTCTAATCCGACATCGAAGTCAGAGTGCTCCGCTGAAGAGGCGTATCAATGGTCGGATGGCCGAGCGATCTTCGCGAGTGGTTCACCATTCCCGCCTGTGCGCATCGGCGACAAACTCTTTGTGCCAGGGCAGGGCAACAATGTTTACATTTTCCCAGCGGTTGGACTCGCGGTGTATGCAACAATTGCAACGCGCGTGACGGAGGCGATGTTCTTGCGCGCCGCGGAAACGCTCGCGTCGCGCGTGACGCAGGGCGACCTCGATGTTGGACTTGTGTATCCACCGCTTCGAACGATTTTGCAGAGTGAGATTGCAGTTGCCATCGAGGTTGCGAAGTTGATCTTTGCTGAGGGATACGCGCGCGTTCCCGAGCCTGCAGACATCGATGCATTCGTGCGATCGAAGGTCTATGACCCTGCGTTTATCGAGATGACGTAAGCGCGTGCCAAGTCTTGCGGAGAGTCGGTAGTATTCACATCGTGACTGAGACCGCCACCGCACAGATTTCTATCACCGACGAAGCGGGGGTGCTCTGTGTGCGCCCAATGGGGCGAATCGATGCTGCTGCATTGACCTCGCACTGGGATGCATCCGCGGCGCGCGTGCGGACGAGCGCAACGCAATCGATGTCCGTCGATCTTTCTGGTGTCACGCAACTTGATGGCGCGGGGCTTGGACTGATTCTCGGTCTTGAATATCTCGCGACCGCGCGCGGATGTGTGGTGCGGAGGCAAGGCGTCACGGAAGCGCATGCGCGGTTGCTTGAGATGGCGAGTCGAGGGCAAGATCGAACCTTACGCGCGGTGAACCAAGGATTCCTTGAACACATCGGCGACGCGACGATGTCGATCGTTGCGTATGTGAAGGAGCTCGTTCGCTTTCGCGGCGAGCTCATGCTTGCGCTGTTGGCGGCGATTCGAAATCCACGGCAACTCCGCTGGGGCGACACGATGCGCGAGATGGCGGTCGTCGGCGCGCACGCAGTTCCCGTGGTTGCGCTATTGGGCTTCCTCATCGGCGGCATCATCGCGTTTCAAACGATGGCACCGTTCGCAAAGTACGGCGCGCAATTGCAAGTTGCGGATGTCGTTGGTGTGTCGATCTTGCGCGAGCTTGGTCCATTGATCACTGCGATTCTGGTTGCCGGTCGATCGGGTGCTGCCTTTGCTGCAACGATTGGCACGATGAAGGTTGGTCAAGAAGTTGACGCGCTGCGAACATTTGGTATCGCGCCGATGCGCTTCTTGGTCCTTCCGCGCTTCGTCGCGTGTGTCTGCATGACGCCGCTGCTCGCGGTGTTTGCGGATCTCATGGGGATCGCGGGTGGTTCGGTGATCATGATGAGCGAGGGCTTTTCGTTCCGCCAGTACTTGAATGAAGTGCAGGTCGCGGTCGATGCATCGAGTTTCCTTCAGGGACTCGTGAAGGCAGGAGTTTTCGGCGCGCTTATCGCGGTCATCGGTTGTCAGCGCGGGCTCGCGACAGCGAAGGAAGATGGCGCGCGCGCGGTTGGTGATCAGACGACGAAAGCAGTGGTGTCGAGCATCGTGATGATCGTCATCGCGGATGCGATCATGGGTGTCTTCTTCTACACAATTGGAATTTGAGATGAGCACCGTGTCGCCAGAAACTCTTGAGCCCGCGATTCGCCTGCGCGGCGTCTCGGTGGGCTACGGGAGTCATGTGATTCTTAAAGATCTCACGCTCGACATTCGCCAAGGCGAGATCATCTTTATCGGTGGCGGCTCGGGTGCGGGCAAGACGACGCTGCTCTCGAATCTCACGACGCTGAATCGACCGATCGCTGGAGAGATTTGGATTGGCGGGATTGATGTCGCGAGTGCTGCGGAGGACGCGCTGCAGAGCGTGCGCCGTCAGTTCGGTGTGATGTATCAACTAGGCGCGCTCTTCAACAGCATGACGGTGCTTGAGAATGTGATGCTTCCGATGGAAGAGTTCACAAATCTGCCGCGAGAGGCGCGCGAAGAAGTTGCGCGCGCGAAACTTGGGCTTGTGGATCTCGCGAGTGCTGCGGCGAAGATGCCGAGTGAACTTTCCGGTGGCATGCAGAAGCGCGCAGCGATTGCACGCGCGCTCGCACTCGACGCGCCGATCATTTTTCTCGATGAACCATCGGCGGGACTCGATCCCATGACAAGCGCGGATCTCGACAGTCTGATTCAAACGCTCAACGAAACACTGGGCGTGACATTTGTCATTATCTCGCATGAGCTCGCAAGCATCTTCGCCATCGCGCATCGATTTGCGATGATTGATGGAAAGCGCGGCGGGCTCGTCGAAGTCGGCGACCCTCGCGTGATGCGCGATTCCTCGTCCGATCCACTTGTCCGCAAGTTCCTTAACCGTCAAGGCGTCGCAATCCATAGCGCACCAGCGCCGCACTGAGCACGTCGCTCCCTTTCCCTCACATTGAATCACGCATCATGAGCAGCTCCGCAACACATCTCAAAGTCGGCGCATTCGTACTCACGGCCGTCGCGCTCGGAGTCGGTGGCACGATTCTGCTCGGCGCGCAAACGCTCTTTCAGAGGACCGAAACGCTCGAGACGTACGCCACGGAATCGGTGAATGGACTGACGGTCGGAAGCCCGGTTAAATTTCGCGGTGTCACCATCGGAACTGTGAGCGAGATCACGTTCGTCAATCTTGCGTATGGTCGACAACCGACATCACAGAAACATGTCCTCGACTCGGTGGTGCTCATTCGAATGAAGGTCATTGACCAGCTCATCGGCGTGAGTGATGAAATCGAGTTTGACATGGATGTAAAGGCCTCCGTGGAGGCAGGCTTGCGTGCGCGGTTGGTTTCCGCAGGAATTACGGGTGGCTTGTATATGCAGTTCGAGTACTCGACCGGCGATGAAAAGTTGGCAGCAGCGCCGACATGGACGCCCGCGTATCCCTATGTCCCTGCGATACCGAGCCGGCTGAATGAATTGCTCGATGGCGTTGAAGCGATTGTGCAGGGCGTGAAGGGCGTTGACTTCACCACGATCGGTCTGGACTTGCGCTCGCTTGTGAAAAATCTAAATCTGATTCTCGAGGGACAAGGGAAACCAGTGCTCTCGGATCTAGACGCGTTCATTCAAGAGGCGCGCGCGACGAACAAGCAAGTGCAGGGAATTCTCGCCGATCCAAACATTCAGAAATCGCTCGCGAGTATTCAGAGCGCATCCGAGTCACTTGCGTCAGTCCTCGGCGATGGGCAAGCAGATCTCAAGACCACGATTGCGAGATTGCCTTCGATCGCAGCGAGCCTTGCCTCCGGTAGTGCGGAGTTGGATTCGATCTTGAAATCCCCTGAATTGCACGCAACTTTGACGAGCTTGAACAATGCGGCGACCGCTGCGCCAGCGGCCATCGAAGAGGGTCGCGCACTGCTCGCACGAGTGGATCAGTTAATTGCGAATGAGGAGTACGACATTCGTATCCTCATGCAGAGTCTGCGCGAGATGGCTGAAAATCTCGATGCGTTGTCGGAGCGATTGCGTCAGGACGCGCCGCAGGTGCTCTTCGGCGCGCCACCACCGCGCGTTGCTCCAGGCACACCGCTCTCTCGTTGAATGAAGTCTCGATTGTGTTACGACAGGAAATCACGCACATGAATCAGTCATCCATGCACCGCATCGCTTCATGGTCCTTCGTTGCTCTCGCGCTCGGCGCCATCACTGGCTGTAGCACCTTCAATCGCCCGGCGACAGACCAAGCGCAGTATCTGCTCGACGTGCCAGCGCCTGCGGTTGTCGCAGATGCGGCGCCACAAGGGAGCGCCATCGCTGTGCGTCGTGTTACTGCGGTCGCGCCCTTTGATGGACTTGGCTTCGTGTACGCACAACACGATGGCACTTGGCGCACGGATAGTTACGCGGGTTGGATTGCATCGCCATCTTCGATGGTGACGAATTCGCTGGTCTCGTTCCTCTCAAGTTCCAAGAAGTTTCCGTTCGTGGGTGGACAAGGCGAGAACGCAGGCGCGCCTTTAGGGGTTTCTGTGGTGATCGAACGATTTTGCGCTGACTACACCAAAGACACTGGTGCACGCGCGGTGATTCAGTTGCGTTGGTATGTCACGCAACTTCAGGGTGAGAAGGACGGCCTGCTCGCGAGCGGCGTTGCACTTGGCGATGCGCCGATTGCGAGCGCAACGCCTGGCGCAGTTGCCGATGGATTCAATGCCGCGACCGCCCTCGCATTTGGCGAGATTCTTGCGGGAATATCAGGCGTGTCAGCAGCAAGTGCGAAAGAGTGAATCCTGTCAGAGTGCGCGCATACACTCACTACCGACCGTATGCATTCACCTTCTCGAATTGATTTGAAACAGAAAGCGCAGCCGCTGCCCATTGAGTTGGCAGCGCGCGCACTGTTGCACCAACTCGCGATGACTGCACCACCTGCAGCAGGAAGTTTTATTCGACTCGAACACGAAGTGGAACATCTCGATCCATTCCGCGTGCTCGCGTCGATGCCGATTGGGAATCGTCGCTATTTCCGCACGAGATCTGGTGCAGTTGAAGTTGCAGGGGTCGGTAGTGTTTGCGACGCGAGCACGAATCTGCCCACGCAAGTCGGTGGAAGCGCGGAGGCAGTGGTGTTCACCGCGGCGCCGTTTGATCCCGTGCGCGCGCGCGACAAGGTTTGGAATCCATTCATTGAGCAGCGTTCGGTACTGCCTGTCATTGAACTCAGGCGAACGGTGCAGGGCGATCGCGTGCGCAGTGTCCTTGCCGTACATGTTGTCGACATGGAGTTTGCGCGCGCAAGTCTCGAGCTTCTCGCCGAAGAGAGGCAGCCGAAGTGCAGCGTTGATCCTGCGTTCACGCGAGTGCCGGTTGAATCCGACGAGAGTGCGTGGACTCGCGCAGTGCGTCTCGGTCTGCAAGAGATTCGTCAAGGCAAACTTCGCAAGGTCGTGCTTGGTCGAACTGCGCGATACATCGCGAACGCGGACATTGATCCGATGCAAGTCCTGCACCGATTGGCGCAAACGGAGCCGCGAAGTTTCAGATACCTCGTCGAGCCGCAGGCTGGTCGTGCATTTGTCGGCGTGAGTCCTGAGCGGTTGTATTCGCGAGTTGGTCGCGGGCTGAAGAGTGAAGCACTTGCGGGCACGCGCCCGCGCGGCGTCGATGATGTTGCAGATCAACTCATGGGTGAAGCGTTGCTGTCGAGCGCGAAGGATCGACGCGAACACCAGTTCGTGGTGGATCGGATTCGTGAAGTGCTTGAACCGATGTCGGAGACGATGCGACTTGACGAGGAGCCGAGACTCTTGCGGCTTGGATACGTGCAGCATCTTCGTACGCGGATCAGTGTTGAATTGCGCGAAGGGTTTACGGATGACGCGCTGCTCGCTGCGCTTCATCCAACGCCCGCAGTATCTGGCAGTCCAGTGGATGATGCGGCGGCTGCCATTCGCGCTCTTGAACCATTCGATCGTGGCTTGTTCGCTGGTCCAATCGGCGTGCGGACTGCGCATGCGGCGGAGTTCGCGGTCGGCATTCGAAGCGCACTCATTGACGGCGATTCATTGACAGCGTTCGCGGGCGCGGGCATTGTGGAAGGCTCCGATGCTGCCGAAGAGTGGCGAGAGACGGCGCACAAGTTGCTGATGTTCGAGCGACTCGCGAGGCCAGCCTGATGTCGATCGGCAGTGCGCCCAACATCAATCTCGCATGGTCGATGCTCATCGCGGAAGAGTGCGCGCGGCTCGGAGTTGCGCACGCTGTCGTGTGCCCAGGATCACGGAGCGCGCCACTCACAGTTGCGTTCGCGCGCCATCCCAAGTTGACGCTGCATGTTGCGCATGATGAGCGTGGCGCTGCATTTCTTGCGCTCGGTATCGCGAAGCAATCGCGCATGCCTGCAGTGTTGATCGTGACGAGCGGGACAGCGGTTGCCAACACACTTCCAGCATTCGTCGAAGCGCGGATGTCACGCACGCCGCTCCTGTTGTTTGCGGCAGATCGACCGCCGGAACTCCTCGATTGCGGGGCGAATCAATCGATTGCACAAGCGCAGTTACTCAGCAGTGCAGCGCGGTGGTCTGTTGCGATGCCGAGCCCATCGACGGAGATCGCAGCGGAGTATGTGCTTTCCACAGTCGATGAAGCATTCGCGCGCGCACGCGGCCATGCTGGCGCGCAGCCTGGTGGCGTCCATTTGAATTGCGCATTCCGTGAACCGCTCGCGCCCGAATCGAAGGCGTGGGATGCAGAATGGCTTCGGTCGATTGATCGATGGAGTAACGATGCGACACGCGCGCCGTGGCGACGCGCGACGAAAGCTGTGCCGACGGATGTGAAGATCGATGCGGGGATTCTCGTCGTTGGTCGAACATCACGCGCAGCGGCGCGAAGCCTTGCGTCGTGGCGCGGCACGATGCTTGCGGACATCACGAGTGGGCTTGCGGTCGAAGGAACCGCTGGTGCGGATCTTGTATTGCGTGCAGCGATGGCGAAGGACGCGCCGCGCGCGCTCGTGGACGCGCTCGCTGTCGACGCAATCGTATGTGTCGGCGACGGAGTTGTTTCGAAGCGACTCAACGCGTGGATCGCGGCGCAAGATTGCGCCATCGATGTCTACGGTGTCGGAGATCCGCGGATGGATTCGTCGCATCGGGCGACCTCCGTGTACGCAGCTTCCTCGGTGTTCACTGCGACGACAACACTTGCGCCTCACGAAGGCTGGTCGCGTGCACTGCGCTGCGCGACTGCGGCTGCGTCGAACGCACTTCGCGCGGAGCATTCGATGTGTGAACCAACTGCGATCGCTGAAGTGAGTGCCGCGTGCGCACAGAGCGAAAGCGGGACGATGTTTTACGGCTCAAGTATGCCGATCCGCGATGCAGATTTCTTCGCGATCCTTCCACCGAGCGCGTGGAGCGTGGGTTCTAATCGCGGCGCGAGTGGGATCGATGGATTGCTCGCAACAGCGGTGGGTCAAGCGCTTGCCTCGCAGAAGCCAGTGGTCGCATGCATCGGCGATGTCAGCGCACTGCACGACTTAAACAGTCTGCAACTCGCGTCGCAAGTGAAGACCCCGTTGTTGATCGTCGTGCTCAACAACGACGGCGGTGGCATCTTTCGCTACTTGCCGATTGCTGCGCACGCCGATGTCTTCGATCGATGCTTCACCACGCCGCACGGTCGCACCTTCGCGCCGATCGCAGCAGCATTCGGCATTCGCTGTGAAGTGCCACGCACACGTGAGGAAACTGCGCAGGCAGCGAGTCGCGCGTTGCAGCACGCGGGCGCGACATTGATCGAAGTTCGCTGCACAGCGGAGTCGAGCGAGTCGGTCCGTACCTCACTCGCCCAGGCATCGACGGCGGCGCTTCTTCGAGAGTTCAAGTAAACGCATGAAGCGTGTCGCATTGCTGCATGGATTTCTCGGTTCAACCGCTGATTGGGCGGACACACTCGCGTGCCTTGCGCCATCGATCAGTTGTGATGTCGTGCCGCTCTCCGCACTTGATTGCAGCAGCGTGCACAGCGCAGCGCTGAGTTTGCGCGATCGATTGCTGCGCGAGCCCTGCGATGCGGTGGTTGGTTACTCGCTCGGTGGCCGCATCGCGCTTGAACTTGCTGCAGTTGCGCCCGAATGTGTGCGAGAATTGTTGCTGTTGTCGACGCATCCTGGCATCACTGACGCCGCTGAACGCTTGGCACGCGCAACAGAAGACGATCGCCGCGCACACGCCCTTGTTTCGCAAGGCATCGCATCGTTTGTTGACGAGTGGTATCGAACGCCGCTGTTCGCGTCCTTTCGCGCGCATCCATCGTTCGAGAATTGTCGCGCTCGACGCGAGAAGGGCGACGCTGCATTCTGGTCATCAGCGATCGCAGGATGTTCCCCTGGTCGAAGCCCGCCACGATGGGAGACACTCGCGCAGCATGCGGCGAAATCGACGGTTGCGGCGGGCGCTGCAGACGATCGCTATGCTTCAATCGTGCGTCAAGTACAGGTGATGGCGCCTGCACTACGGACGCATCTTGTCGCGGGCGCTGGTCATGTCCTTCCGCTCGAAGCTCCCGCGGACTGCGCGCGGCTGATTGTCTCCACGCTTGATTCACTGAGAAACCTTCCGTGACAACTCCCTCTACAACGCAACGCCCTTCGACACACACAGACGAGCGCATTCGACCGGCGCTTGATTGGAAATCTGTTCGCATCGCTGACACATTCACGGAAGTGCGCTTTCACAAGTGCGAGGGCATCGCGAAGATCACAATTCATCGACCCGAAGTGCGAAATGCTTTCACGCCACGAACCGTCGAAGAGATGCGCGCTGCGTTGAAGGATGCGCGGGATGACGCGGCCATCGGCAGCATCATTCTCACGGGCGAAGGCGAACTCGCGTTCTGCGCAGGCGGCGATCAACGCATTCGTGGCCACGCAGGCTACAAGTCGGAGTCGGGCAGTGAATTGCTCAACGTGCTCGAGTTTCAGCGAGAGATTCGCTCGTGCCACAAGCCAGTTGTCGCGATGGTTGCGGGATGGGCGATTGGTGGCGGCCATGTCTTGCACATGATGTGTGATCTCACGATTGCCGCAGAGAACGCGCGCTTTGGTCAAGTGGGTCCGAAGATGGGAAGTTTCGATGGTGGCTACGGCGCGAGTTACATGGCCCGCATCATTGGTCAGAAGCGCGCGCGAGAGATGTGGTTCTTATGTCGGAGTTACTCAGCGCGTGAGGCGCTCGACATGGGGCTCATCAACACAGTCGTCTCGGTCACTGAACTCGAAGAAGTCACTGTCGCGTGGTGTCGAGAGATGAACGCGAATTCGCCGACCGCCATTCGCGCACTCAAGGCCGCACTCAATGCAGATTGCGATGGTCAAGCAGGGCTGCAAGAGCTCTCTGGTCTTGCGACGATGCTGTACTACATGTCTGATGAAGCGAAAGAAGGACGCGATGCTCAACTTGAGAAGCGTGCGCCGGACTTCCGAAAGTTTGCGCCGTAAATGAGTGCCGCTTTTCACACCGCGAAGATCTGGCTGAGCGCCATGCGACCCAAGACGCTCGGTGCGTCGCTTGCGCCATGCTTCATTGGCACTGCGATGGCGTGGCGCGACGCGATGCCGATTCTTGGAATTGGCGTGGACGAGCAACCCGCGTTTCCCTGGAACTTTGCTGTCGCTGCACTCGTGGGCGCCATGTTGCTGCAGATCCTGAGCAATTTCGCGAACGATTACTTCGACGCTGCGCGCGGCGCGGATGGACCGACGAGATTGGGACCCACGCGCGCGGTCGCTTCGGGTCTCATCGCTCCAGCAGCGATGAAGGTTGCGATGCTCGTGACGCTGCTCCTTGCAGTAGTGCCCATCGCGTATCTCACTCGCATGCAGGGCGTTGAGTTTGCGTGGATTGGTGCGTGCGGCGCGGTTCTTGCGGTGCTCTACACCGGCGGTCGCTACCCGTTGGCGTATGTGGGACTTGGTGATGTGTTCGTGTTCCTTTGCTTCGGTCCACTTGCAACGGCTGGAATCTACGCAGCAATTCTCGGTGAATGGCGCCTGGCGCCGTGCATCATTGGCATCGCGCCGGGTGCGCTCTCCGTTGCACTTCTTGCGACGAACAATCTTCGCGACATCGATCAGGATCGTGCCGTTGGGAAGCGCACACTCGCGGTGCGACTCGGTGCGAAGTTCACGCGATTGGAAATCGTTGCGTGCTGGGCGATTGCTACCGCACTTCCGTTCGCAACATGGCTACTGGCTGATGCGCCAGGCGGCGCGCTCGCGGGCTCGACGATTTCGCTCGTGTCGATTCCAGCAGTCGTGATGGTTGCGCGTGGAGATCGCGGCGTCGCACTGAATGGCGTGCTCGCTGGATTTGGCGTGCAGCTTTATCTGTTGGGCATCGCGCTCGCATTCGGTTGGGCGCTCACCTGACCATCTGTCGATGCGCCAAGCGACGATCTATCCCCGACGGCTCGAACTCAGCGATGCTGGAAAAATCGCGATGCACTGCACGCATCGCGAGATCGCCATGTTGGAATTGCGTGACGACGACAATGCATGCGCGTGGGGCGAGTGCGCGCCGCTGACAGGCGTGCATCGCGAATCGATCGCGGATGCGATAGAAGGTTTACGTTTCTGGAGTGCGCTGTGTGCGTCGATGATGCCGCTCGGCATTCCTTCTGCGGACTACGCAATTTCGACAGCTGAACTTCAGCGTCGCAACATGCTGCAACCCGCAGCGGCGCACATTCGCATTGCGACCTTTGTGCACGCATCAGTCGCGGAAGTTGAACGGCTCAGCGAAGCGCGAGCGTTTGATGGTGTTGCAAGCGTGAAGATGAAGATCGGACGACTCGGCGTGCGCGAAGAACGCCGTGTGCTCGACGCGCTTTTGTGTGCGCTCGACGACGGTGCTCGTGTTCGGCTTGATGGCAATCGCAAGATGTCGCTCGACGCGTGCGTCGAACTCATGCAGGGGATTGAGCCATCGCGCGTGGAATATCTGGAAGACCCGATCGCGAGTCCATTTGAACTTGCAACGCTCGCGAGCCGCACCGGCATGCGCATCGCTCTCGATGAGACGCTGCTCGAGTGGATGCGCGGCGAGGGCGTCCCTGACGCTCTTGCGTTTGCGCCCTGCGTGACTGCCCACGTTGTTCGACTCTCGTGCGTTGGTCGCATTGAACTCGCGCTGCGCCACGCAAAACTCACGCGCAATCACGGAGTTCATGCGATTTGCTCGACCGCCTACGAGTCGAACTTCTCGCTGCGCGTGGCAGCCATCGTCGCTTCGCAGATGGATCCAGCGAACGTTGTAGCGCATGGCCTTGGCACATCGGAGATGTACGCGCATGATTTCGTTGCGCCGCTGGTGGTTGCGCGCGGTGTCATGGAAGTGCAACCGCTTCCCGTGCTCGACCGCACGAGTATCGGAGCGGACGAGTGAGTGCATGTGCATCGATTGTCGCGCACGCGAAAGGCGATGTATTCGAAGCGGTGCTGCGCGCATGGGGCGAAGGCGTGTGCGTTGCGATGCTTTCGCCGAGTGACGCACAAGCAAGCATGAGGCGCGTCGCACAATGCGTGTGCGCAGATGTTTCCATGCTCGATTCTTGCACCACGCATCAGCGCGCTGCATCGCTGGAGCTTCCCGCGAGTGCTGCTTGCCTCTTTGAAACAAGTGGTTCAACGAGCGGTGCACCCAAGCTCGCGCGTGTGAGTGCACGCGCGTTGCTCGCTTCCGCGCGAGCCGCGAACGAACGCATTCCGTTCTCAGCATCGGATGCGTGGCTCGTGCCGCTTTCGCTGCATCATGTCGGCGGCTTTGGTGCGTTCCTTCGCGCGTACGTTGCGCAGGGTCATGCGGGCAGCCCGACGAACGCCAGCGCCGACCTCGCGCACTCGCTCTGTGCGCAACCTGAGATCACGCACCTCTCGCTCGTCCCAACGCAACTGCATCGCTTGCTCGCACGCGCAGAAGCCTCAGATGCTGGAGCGCTTCGACATCGGATCGCATCGCTGAAGGCAGTCCTACTCGGTGGTGCGCCGAGTGCTGAGCGATTGCGGGCGCGCGCGTTAGCACTAGGAATGCCGCTGTTTGTGACATACGGCATGACGGAGAGTGCGTCGCAAGCTGCGACATCCCGCGCAGAGCATGGTCGCGCATCCACAGATGCAGGAGCGCCGCTCGAAGGGACACGCATCACGATTTCTCCACAGGGCGAGATCATGCTGGGCGGCGCGACGATGTTCGATGGATACATCCACGGCGGCGTTGTCGACAGCGCATCCATTGTCGACGGCATGTTCGCGACAGGTGATCGCGGCTCGCTTGATTCGGAGGGACGACTCCACGTCGACGGACGCATCGGTCTCGCGTTCAAGTCTGGCGGCGAGTTCGTGCAGCCTGAACGCGTTGAACGCGCATTGCTCAACCTCGCGGGTGTCACGAACGCGGTGGTCGTCGGCGCGCGCGATGAAGAGTGGGGGACTGCAGCAGTTGCATTCGTCGATGCATCGGCTGATACACAACTCGATGGACTTCGCGCGCTCCTCGCAACGCAACTAGCGCGACACGAAATTCCGCGCGTTGTCTTGCCGTGGCCAGCAGAATTCCGTGATGTTCTCAAGCCTTCGCGTGCGGCGATGCAAGCGCTTGCTGAATCGCAATGGGCACACTGACAGGCTGCTTGGTCGCTGCGTCGATCACGACATGCACTTGCGAGACGATGAAGCGAATCTCGCCGTTGACGCAAGCGCGAAACTCCAGCGTGAAACTCGTGTCGCCGATTTTTTCGCAGCGCAGCTCAACGACAAGACGCTCACCCACGCGGGTGGGGGCGCGAAAATCACATCTCGCGTGCACGATCGGTGCGACCTCGATTTCGCCGCGGATCATGCGGTCAAGCCCAAGATTCGCGGCTGCGAGGAACTCAGCGAGGCACGCGTGCGCGACTTCAAACGCCCGTCCCACGAAGATTGTGCCGCTTGCATCCACCATGTGGAGGTTGAGGAGGAGTTCGTGGGTATGGAGAGGGGGCTTAGGGATCATGGTGATCATGGTGATCAGGGGATCATTCAGAGGATTCTTCAACGCACCGCATCACAAGGTCGTGCTTGAAGAGCATAATGCAGCACCGCACTTGTATGCGGCGTTCAACAACAAGGATTCACCTCATGCGCCTTTGCCCACTCGGTACCACCATCTGCCTCGTCGCTCCAATCACCCTTGTCGGCGTTGGATTGCTCGCTTTCGCTCCGCCGCAGGCAGCGACGCAAGAGTGGGAAGTGCATGACCGCAATCGTCCGCAGCCAGCAATGGTTTCAGTTGCATCTTGCTGTGCAGCCCCGAGCGATGCGACGGTGCTCTTTGGTGGAACGGATACTTCTGCGTTCCTCTCCGGTAGCGATGCATGCAAGTGGATCGCTGAGAACGGCGAACTCTGCATCACGAGTGGATCAGGCAACGTGCAGACGAAGGAATCCTTCGGCTCATGCCAACTCCATATCGAGTGGATGGTTCCTGAGACATGCAAGTGTGAAGGTCAACAAGGTTGCAACAGCGGCATCTTCTTCATGGGTCGCTACGAATTGCAGTTGCTCGGTTCGAACCCAAACAAGACCTACGTCGATGGAATGGCTGGCGCGATGTACGGTCAGTATCCACCACTCGTGAACGCATGCAAGCCCAACGGACAGTGGAACATGTACGACGTGATTTTCACCGCGCCGAAGTTTGCTGCAGGTGGCGACCTTGAACAAGCGGGCGCCATGACGGTGTTTTTCAACGGTGTGCTCGTGCAGAATCACAGCATCATCAAGGGCGCAACCGCGCACATGCAGAAGGCGCAGTACAGCGCGCATGCTCCGAAGCTTCCAATCTCGATTCAGGATCACGGCGATCCGTTGCGCTTCCGCAACATCTGGATCCGCCCTCTTGCGGATTGACTTTTACAGAGAGGGAGAACTCGATGGGATTCATGTTTCGGAAGTCTGCGAACTTTGGCCCATTCCGGCTGAATTTATCGAAGTCAGGTATTGGTTGGTCGGTCGGCGGTCGTGGATTTCGAACGGGCAACTCGGCGACTGGTCGCAAGTACTCGACGTTTGGAATTCCGGGAACGGGCATTGGTTATCGATCGAGCAAGGGTTGCATGATGTTCGTCGCGCCGTTCGTGTTGTTCGCACTTGCAGTTGGCTACGTATCAGTCTTGAGGTGGAACTATGCCTGACACGAACAACAGCATTCGTTGGACTCGCACGCTTCGCACGCAATCGTCAGAGCGCATGCTCGGACAGGTTGACGGGCGCGACGCAATCGCCGTGGATATTCATCACCTCGCGAACGGTCAAGTCGTCGGTACGGTGATCGTGCTTGACGACGCGCCGTTGAACGATGTCGATCTGCCAGAAATCCTTCGTCGTCTCGATGAAGATTTCTTGCCAGGTGTGGAGATCGAGAATGGCGGCGTGATCTTCAGCGTCGTACGCGGGAAATTCATCGCGAACTTCGAATCGGGAGCGTGATCGGGTCTTCGCAGCGAAGGCAGCGCAAGGGTTCTCGGCGCAGATTCCGTGGCAGGCGTTCTCCAATCCATTGCAGTTTGAGTGGCATTCCCTCGGAACGGGAGTAGGATTGTTCCGTTCGCGAAAGACACCTTTCGACCTTTGAGCAGCGGTCGATCCCCGAGCCTGCCCATCCTCATTATGCGCACACTTCCTCGCATTTCACGCGCGCTTCGCATTCTCTCGCTTGCCGTCGTTTGCGCGAGCGGTCCTGCGTTCGCCAGCATCTCCACGCATCCAGGCATCGGCGCGATTCCGTATGTCGGTCCGCCTGCAGGAACCTCGTTCCGTGTGTGGGCTCCGAACGCGAGCGCTGTGCGCGTTGCTGGAACATTCAATGCGTGGAACTCGACTACCCATCCACTGACTGCCGAAGGCGACGGCTACTGGTCCACGGATGTGAACTACGTCTACGCGGGCGCGCAGTACAAATTCGTGATCACGACGGCAAGCAGCACCGTGTGGAAGAACGATGCGCGCGCACGACAAGTGACGAACTCAGTTGGCAACTCCGTTGTGTACTTGCCCACTGCGTACAACTGGCAGACCAACGGCTTTCAGATTGCGAACTGGAATGAACTCGTCATCTACGAATTGCATCTCGGGACATTCGGGCAGACGCCAGACGGCGTGCTTCCTGCGAACTTCGATGAAGCGAAAGCGAAGCTTGATGACTTGAAAGATCTCGGCATCAACGCAATTGAATTGATGCCGTTTTGCGAGTTCCCTCAGTCGGTGTCGTGGGGCTACAACCCTTCGTATCCCTACGCGATCGAGTCTGCATACGGGACGCCTGCGGACTTGAAAGAGTTTGTGGACGCCGCGCACGCTCGAGGAATTGCAGTGCTTTCCGACCTCGTCTTCAATCACCTCGGCCCCAATGATCTCGATCTTTGGCAGTACGACGCGTGGAGCACCAAAGGCCTCGGTGGCATCTATTTCTTCCAAGATTCCCGCGCAAACACGCCGTGGGGCAACACGCGTCCGGATTACGGTCGTAACGAAGTGCGCTCGTATATTCGAGACAATGTGATGTATTGGCTCGATGAGTTCCGTCTCGATGGGCATCGCATCGATGGCGCGAAGTACATCCGCAAAGTGGATCAGTTTGGACCGGACATTCCCGAGGGTTGGTCGCTCTTGCAGTGGATGAACGATTCAGTCAACGCGACTGCCCCGAACAAGATCTCGATCTGCGAAGACCTCGACAACAACGCGTGGCTCACGAAGCCAACCGGCGCGGGCGGCGCGGGTTTCGATACGCAATGGGACGCGCAGTTCTATAGCCCGATCCGATCCAATCTCATCACCCCAAACGATTCTGATCGCAACATGAACGCGGTGAAGAGTGCGATTCTCGCGCAGTACAACGCGGATTCGTTCCAGCGCGTGATCTACACCGAGAGTCACGACGAAGTCGCGAACGGTCAGTCACGCGTGCCCGAACAAATTTGGCCAGGCAATGCCGCGAGTTGGTATTCGAAGAAGCGCTCGACGCTCGGTGCTGCTGTCGTGATGACGTCGCCTGGCATTCCGATGCTCTTCATGGGACAAGAGTTTCTCGAAGACGGTTGGTTCGCCGACACGGATCCACTCGACTGGAGTAAGCGCACGACATTCGCAGGCATTCGATCGATGTATCAAGCGCTCATCGGTCTTCGTAAGAACACGGGTGGACTCACGCGCGGATTGACTGGGCAGAACACCAATGTCTATCACGTGAACAATTCGTTGAAAGTGATCGCGTCTCACCGCTGGATGAATGGCGGCGTTGGCGATGACACGATTGTTGTTATGAATTGGTCGACCACTCCACGCAACGGCTATCGCATCGGATTTCCGCGCGATGGACGTTGGAAGGTGCGCTTCAACAGCGATTGGAATGGCTACGACGGCTCCTTCGCAAACACCACGACCCTCGATCTCGACGCGAGTTACTCCAGTCCCTGGGATGGTCTCGCTGCGAGCGGCACGCTCAACATCGGCGCGTACACATGCGTGATTCTCTCGCAAGGTGATCCACCACCGGTCGGCAATCCTGCCGATGTGGACGGCAGCGGAACAATCGACGCAGCAGATCTCGCCGCAGTCCTCAACGCATGGGGCACCAGCAACGCCGCCGCAGATGTCAACGACAGCGGCACAGTCGACGCAAGCGACCTCGCCCTCGTGCTCGGCGCTTGGGGCTGGCAGGGGTAGCGAAACGATGACTCGTTGCATCACGTCCACTTCACTGTCCTGCGTGTGGCGCCCCAGCTACAAATTACCCTTCATGGACCCGATGTGATGATCCGTCCGAGCTCGGCTCTGCATCGCATGCGCCGAGGGCGCTCTGGGGATGATCGCGGTGATCCGCGATGCGACTCAAGCTCATCCTTTGGCGAGCATGGTGGTGTTCGTAGTGCCAACGCGCCACTAGCGTCGTGAACCACTTTTGCGGCAACGACCTCCGATGGTTCTCGGGCTTGCCCTCATAGTGAGAATATGCTTGAAAACCCGCATATTTTGTTCGCAAAGTGCCATTGCACGCACTATGTTTATCGCACTCCGCTTTGCTGCGTAGACACTGATTTTTCCCTCCTCGGGTTTTCCCGAGGCACTTGTAGTTCGCCACATATACAAAAGGTCTTGAGAGATGCGCCCATTGATGTTTATTGCTCTTCCCCTTCTCGCTAGTTCAGCGTTCGGAGCCACCGTCGTCGACGGCTCTGCTGAAAAATCCTACGGTGCACCGCTTGCCGTGCAAAACACGCAGACGCAATTCGGCGACTCGAATCTCGGCGCGATTGGCTTGGCGAACGGTTCGGAGATTGACTCCGTGCGCGCGAAGATCGAGGGTGGCGTGCTCTTCCTCATGTTCGCGGGAAACCTCGAATCGAACTTTAACAAGCTCGACATCTTCATCGATGCAATTCCTGGTGGACAGAATCGCGTTCTCGGCACGAATGTCGATGTCGACTTCAACGCGATCAATCGCATGGGCGACAACGGCACGGGCAACGGACTCACGTTTGATGCCGCGTTTGCCGCTGATTTCTTCTTCTCCTTCACTGGTGGAGTTGGAGGCTCCGCGGCGTATGAGAGCTATATCAACTTCGCGACAATGCCAACCAAGGGTGCAGGCGTGGGCGGCTATGCAGGACCAGGGGGCTCGGGTTTAGCTGGTGCGATCGTGACGAAGATCGGGTTCAGCGCAGCGATCAACAACTCCAACATCCTCGGCGTCATCGGTGGCACGGATGTCGGCGATGGCGCTGGCGTTTCGACCGGCGTTGAAATCGCAATCCCACTTTCGCAGATTCCTGGTTACGTTTCAGGCGACATCAAGGTTTGCGCATTCGTGAACGGTGGCGGTCACGACTACCTCTCCAACCAAGTCTTGGCTGGACTCGGTGGCGGAGCGAATCTCGGTGAACCACGCGCAGTGAACTTCGACTTCATTCCTGGCGATCAATTCATCACGATCGCCAATGGTGGCGGCGGAACGCCTTGCCCAGCAGATCTCAACGGCGACACCTTCGTGGATGCCGCGGATCTCGCATCGCTCTTGAACGTATGGGACTCGAATGGCAGCGCTGGTGGCGACCTCAACGGCGACGGCATCGTCGACGCAGCCGACCTTGCGATTCTCCTCAATGTTTGGGGCGCCTGCGCCTAAACAGTGAGCAGCGCAAGTCGCGCGATGTATTTGACCTTCGCTGTGGCTGCCTCTTCTTTGGGGCAGCCACAGTCTTTTTTGCGTCATGCGAGTGGTTCTCAGGCAACGGTTGTCGATCGTCGAGGTATGCCGCGCGAGTCGCCGCGCTCGCATCATTCGAGTTTGGCGAACTTTGTCCCTCCGACAGAGGTACATTTCCTCATTCACCGTCCGTGTGTTGGCCAAAAACCGTCCTCTTGCAAACATGTCAAGAGCGGGTTCACTTTCGAAGTAGGAGCCATTTTCTATGAAGCGTTCCGTCATCGTTGCTCTAGCACTCGCCCCAATGTTTGTGTCGAGCATGTCGCTCGCACAGGATCTTCCCAAGTGGGAAGACGTCTCGAAGGAATTCGAAAAGGTTGTGACAACGCCAGATGGCCAGTCACTCTTCGCGCTCTACGCCAAGCGGAAGGATGATCAAGCGCTCGCTGAGCTTCCGCGTGGATGGGAGAAGATGAAATTCCTCCTCGCTGCAACTCCATCAGGCGGCGTGATCTTCAGCGGTCTGCAAGGACCCGCGCGTTACGCGTTCTTTCGACAGTTTGGCAATCGTCTCGCACTCGTGGAGCCACAGCTCGATGTGCGTTCAACCGGCGAGCAAACATCGAAAGATTCTGTGCGCCGCATCTTCACGGACAACGTGATCCTCGAAGCGCCGATCGCGTGCATGGGTCCCAATGGTCAACCAGTGATCGATCTTGATGCGATGCTCATCGGTCAGTCGCAGCAACTCGCGGGTATCAGCCTCAACCCACGACTTGCAAAGTTGTCGAAGTTGAAGTCGTTCCCGCAGAATCTCGAAGTCGCTGTCGAAGCGCCCGATCAAGGCGGCACATTCAAGTCGTTGCACTATTCGATCTCCCAACTCCCGGATAATCCTGGCTACAAGCCACGACTTGCAGATGACCGCGTTGGATACTTCACCACTGACTTCAAGGATCTCGGTCTCTATGGAACCGAGACCAACATGCAGCGCTACATCCATCGCTGGAATGTTGAGAAGCGCGAAGCCAAGTTGTCGTTGTCGCCGCCGAAGGAACCCATCGTGTTTTATGTCGAGCACACGGTACCTGTGCGTTACCGACGATATGTGCGCGATGGAATTCTGCAGTGGAACGAGGCATTTGAGAAGATCGGCATCGACAACGCGATCGAGGTTTATCAGCAGGATGAGTTGACGGGCGCGCATATGGATAAGGATCCAGAGGACGTGCGCTTCAACTTCATTCGTTGGCTCAACAACGACGTGTCGACTGCCATCGGGCCAAGCCGCGTCAATCCAAACACAGGCCAGATCCTCGATGCTGACGTCGTGCTCACCGACGGCTGGATTCGTGCCTTCTATAACTGGTACGAAGAGAAGCCGATGGATACGGCGCAAAGTCTTTCTGCGGACACGCTCACATGGCTTGAACGCCATGCGGAGTGGGATCCACGCATTCAGTTGCTCGCTCCCGGCGCTCGTCAAGCAGTGCTCGAAGAGCGCGCGACACGATTTGCAGCAGGCGATCTTGATCCCGCGGATAGCCGCAAGGATCCAGCGCTCGCGGCAAGCCCAGAGTTGCGCGAAGTGCAGCGTTGGTTCAGTTCGCAGCCAAAGAAGTGCACGAGTCCATTGTGCTTCGCAGCACACGGCATGGCGATGGACATGGCTGTGGCAAACATGGCGCTTGAAAGTTTCGGCGTCATTGGTCTCAACGCGGATCCCGCAACACCCGCGGCAGAAATGCTCGACGGTGTTCCGGAGTCGTTCGTTGGACCGCAGGTTGCGCACCTTGTTGCACACGAAGTTGGGCACACGCTCGGTCTTCGTCACAACTTCAAGGGCTCAAGCGTTTACACGCTCGATGAAATCAACAGCGCTGAGTTCAAGGGCAACAAGGCTCTTGCAGGTAGCGTGATGGATTACATGGCGACCAACTTCAACGTCGACAAGGACAACGTCCAAGGCGACTACACGATGATTGGCATCGGCCCCTACGACATGTGGGCGATTGAGTATGGGTACACCACTCAAGATCCAACCAAGGTTGTCGCAACCGTCGGCGATCCAACCCACATCTATCTCACTGATGAAGACACGCTCGGACCAGATCCACTCGCGCGTCGCTATGACTTTTCGAAGAATCCACTCGAGTACGCGAATTCGCAGATAGCGCTCATCAAAATGCTGCGTGAGGGTTTGATCACGAAGTACGTGAAGGATGGCGATAGTTGGGAACGCGCGCGCAAGGGATATTCCAAGACGCTCGGAAAGCAACGACAGATGATCGACATGATGGCGGCCTGGATTGGCGGCACACATGTGAGCCGCGTGAAGAAGGGCGACGCCAACACGGGCGATCCATTGAAGCCAGTCGATGTCGCAGCACAGCGTGCAGCATTGCAGTTCATCATTGCGAATGCGTTCAACGATGCTGCGTTCGGACTGACTCCTGAGATCGCGAACAAGATGTCGCTCGAGAAGTGGGGCGACGTTGGTAGCTTCAATTCAAACTCTGCGTGGGCGATCAATGATGCGATCGCAGCGTTGCAGAACGGTGCGTTGACATTGGTGCTGAATCCTTCCACGATGGCTCGCGTCTACGACAACGAGTTCCGTGCGAGCGGCGCTGATGATGCGGTCACGGTGCCAGAAGTGCTCGACACACTGTGCCGCGCAGTGTTCACTGAAATCGACGAGGGCGACTTGGGCTCCTCCGATGCTCGCAAGCCTGCGATTTCCACCTGGCGTCGCAATGCACAAGCCGATCTTGCGGATCGACTGTGCAAGATCGCAACGGGCAACGCAGAAATGCCGCGCGTGGTTCGTCAGTTGGCGTCGTCGCAATTGCGCCGCGTCAACAGTGAACTCGATGCCATGTTGAAGAAGGCGAACACTGGAAACTGCGATCCTTACACGCTCGCACATCTTCAGGATCTCAACGCGCGATGCAGTCGTGCGCTTGAGGCAGTCGTCGTCGCGAACTAAGCGTCGAACATTCGGTTGATTTTTCCACAGGCGCGGGTCCTCACCCGCGCCTGTTTTCTTTGCCACAGGCTTCGCATGGAGTAGAGTTCACGTATGCGTCATGGCGCTGCGCTTTTTGCGCTGCTCATCTCGATTGCGCTGCTGTTGCGCGGTACGACGTCCATTGCAGGACCCGTGCCGATCGCGCGCGTGGCTGCCGTCGATTTCGATTCGCAGGTCCTTCCGATTCTCTCTGAGAACTGCTTCCGTTGCCACGGCGGCGTGCGAGAGCTCGGCACGCTCAACTTGATTACCCGAGAGCGCGCGATGCAATCTCTCAAGAGTGGCGCGATCGCGGTGGTGCCACTGCACGCAGCGTCGAGTGAAATGATCCGACGGATCAATCTCGTGGGCACGAGCAAGCAGATGCCGCCATCCACGAGTGCGCTGTCGCAACATGATCGTGCATTGCTCGCGCGATGGATTGACGAGGGCGCAGTGTGGGAGAAGCCGTGGGCGCTGCAGGAAATTGCCGACCCTGCGCAACCGCAACTTCGTAACGCGGCGTGGGTGCGCGAAGGACTCGACGCGTTCGTTCTCGCGGAGTTGGAGCAACGCAACATCAAACCAGCCGCTGAAGCGTCGCGCGCGTCGTTGCTCCGTCGCGTCTCGCTTGATCTCACAGGGTTGCCGCCCGAACCTGAAGAACTCGCTGCGTTTCTCGCCGATACCAAAGACGACGCCTACGAACGCGTGGTAGATCGATTACTCGCGAGTCCGCACTACGGCGAACGATTTGCGCGGCTCTGGCTTGACCTTGCGCGCTACGCCGACACGCAAGGCTATGAGAAGGACGGGGGACGCACCGTGTGGTTGTGGCGCGATTGGGTGATCGACGCACTCAATGCAGACATGCACTACGACGAGTTCTCCATTCGCCTTCTCGCAGGCGATTTGCTCGACGGCGCAACGGAGTCCGATCGCATCGCGACATCGTTTCATCGCAACACGCTCACGAATACAGAGGGCGGCACCGACGACGAAGAGTTCCGCATGGCGGCTGTGATGGATCGTGTGGCGACAACATGGCAAGCATGGATGGGCACAACGTTCCAGTGCGCGCAGTGTCATAGTCATCCCTTCGAGCCTTACTCGCATCGTGAGTACTACGAATTTCTTGCGTTCTTCAATCAGAGCGCGGATGCAGATCGCGATGACGACGCGCCGATTTTGAAAATCGCGAGCACGGCTTTCGGCGAGAGCAGCGTGCCTGTTATGGAAGAATTGCCTGCAGCACAAGCGCGAAAGACGCATCTTCTGTTGCGCGGAAGTCTCGCGGCGCCGAGTGATGCCGTTGCGGCGAACACGCCGTCGATGCTTCCATCGATGGATGCGTCGTTGCCGCGCAATCGTTTGGGGCTCGCGCGCTGGCTCTTCGATCCGTCAAACCCACTGACTGCGCGCGTTGCAGCAAATCGGCAATGGGAAGCATTGTTTGGTCGCGGCGTGGTGGAGACGAGCGAAGATTTCGCGCGGCATCCTGAAGTCACGGGCCTTCTCGATCATCTCGCCACGCGACTGCAGTCACTCGATTACTCGATGAAAGCATTCACGCGCGAAATCGTCTTGAGCGCGACCTATCGGCAGTCGAGTTTGCCATCAACGAGCGCGAGCATGCAAGATCCTGACAATCGATTCTTCTCGCGAGCGATGAAGCGTCGTCTTGAAGCGGAGACGGTGCGCGATACGAGTCTTGCGGTCGGTGGAATTCTCACGCGCGCGATGCATGGACCTCCGGTCATGCCGATGCAGCCAAATGGTGTGTGGCAGACGGTCTACAACGGCGCGGATTGGAAGATGAGCGAAGGCGCTGACGCCACGCGCCGTTCGATCTACACCTACTGGAAGCGCACGAGTCCGCATCCGCAGATGATTGCGCTTGACGCGCCGAGTCGTGAGACCTGCACAGTTCGCCGCATCGAAACCAACACGCCGATTGCGGTGCTCGCATTGTGGAACGACCCCGCGATGCTCGGTGCTGCGCGTGGCCTTGCACGGCGTGCGCTCGCGC
Organism: Planctomycetota bacterium; assembly: GCA_003671055.1. GTDB lineage: Bacteria > Planctomycetota > Phycisphaerae > Phycisphaerales > SM1A02 > F1-140-MAGs142. Next base: position 24,543 of record QWPV01000012.1, on the reverse strand, counting down.
AGCACGCGACATCGTTGCAAGCGCAAACTGAGTACATGTTTCAGACTGCGCTCGTCCGCAACGGCACAGCAGAAGAAGTTGCGCGTTTCACTGCGTTTGTCGAGAGTGAAGCGCTGCGCTTCTCACTCGATGACGCCGCGCGCGCAGCATTCCTTGCGGATGCCAACGCACCCGTGGTCGATGCAGACCTCACCATGTACGCCGCACTCGCAAGCGGCGCGAATCTTCTTCTCAACCTCGACGAGTTTCTCACGACCAAGTAACGACCCGCGATGACCCCGCACGACGCACAACTTCTCGCACTCGAAGCCGCAACACGGCGGCGCTTTCTTTGTGACAGCGGCGTGTCGCTCGGCGGCGTTGCGCTGGCCGCATTGCTCGGTGGCTCCACGCGTGCGAGTGCGAGTGGTGGACTCGCAGAAGACGCGAAGCCGCAATTACACTTTGCGCCGCGCGCGAAGTCGGTGATCTTTATCCATCTCGCAGGCGCGCCACCGCAACATGATCTCTTCGATCTCAAGCCCGCACTCGATCGATACAACGGCCAAGCGTGTCCGGACGAGTACTTGAAGGGCGAGAAGTTTGCGTTCATCAAAGGTCATCCGACTCTGCTCGCGAGTCCGTTCAAGTTTCACAAGCACGGCAAGTGTGGGATGGAACTTTCGGAATTGATTCCAGGTGTTGCGAGCATTGCGGATGAGATCACTCTGCTGCGAGGTGTGAAGACAGATCAATTCAATCACGCGCCCGCGCAGTTACTCATGCACACCGGCGAGGCGCGATTTGGCCATCCATCTATGGGCGCATGGCTCTCGTATGGACTTGGCAGCACGCGCGCGCAGCTTCCGAGTTTCGTCGTGCTGGTGTCAGGTGATAAGACGCCTGATGCGGGAAAGAGCGTGTGGGGAAGCGGATTTCTGCCAGGTCAATTCCAAGGCGTGCAGTGTCGAACCGTCGGCGAGACGGTGCTCTACCTCGACGACCCTTCAGGCACCACGCGCACTTCGCGTCGCGCAGCACTGGATGCGATGCGTGATCTCAACATGCTCTCGCCCTTCGCGGATGCCAATACACGCGCGCGCGTCGAGCAGTTCGAGATGGCGTATCGCATGCAGATGAGTGTGCCCGAGGCAACGGATCTTGCGAGTGAGACTCCTGAAACACTCGCGCTCTACGGCGCAACTCCAGGCGCAGCGAGTTTTGCGAACAACTGTTTGCTTGCGCGCCGACTGGTGGAGCGCGGCACGCGATTCGTGCAACTTTTCGATTGGGGTTGGGACGCGCACGGCACTGGAGAGAGCGACGATCTCTTGCATCAACTTCCGAAGAAGTGCTTAGAGACGGATCGCCCTAGTGCTGCGCTCGTGCTCGATCTCAAACGACGCGGTCTCCTCGATGAAACGCTCGTGATTTGGGGTGGAGAGTTTGGTCGCACGCCGATGGCGGAGTACCGCAACGGCGTGAAGGCGTTCATCGGTCGCGATCATCATCCGCACTGTTTCAGTATGTGGATGGCAGGCGGCGGCGTGAAGAAGGGGCTTGTGCACGGCGCCACCGATGAACTCGGTTACTTTGCGACTGAGGGCGTTGTCGAAGTGCGCGATCTTCAAGCAACGATTCTCGCGCTGCTTGGTTTCGATCATGAGCGATTGACATACCGACACGCTGGTCTCGATCAACGACTCACAGGCGTAACGAAACCAAGTCGCGTCGTGACAGAGATCATTGCTTAAGTATTACGGCTTGGCTACGCGAGTCTTCGCAGTGTGTCGTTCAAGATCCACTGCGTACACGCCGCGCACCGCAGTCACGAAGAGTGTGTTTCCGTTGACGCCCCCGAGGTAGCAATTAGAGGGATTCTCTGGGAAGCGAATGTCGCCGAGCGCGATGCCATCCTTCGAGAGGATGAAGATCTTCGCGCGCGCTGGGACCGTGATGTAGAGCGTTCCTTCGCTGTCGATGCAGAATCCATCGCCCGCAGTTTGTGCACGCGTGCCTGCGGGAATCTCGTAGAACAGGCGGCCTTCGCCGAGAGTCATCGCATTTTCAACTGGATACGCGCGCATCTTGCGATCGAGATAAGGAAGCACATAGAGCGTCTTCTCATCGTTGGAGAGTCGCACGCCGTTGGGTGCGCGGACATCTGAGACGAGGACTTTCGCTTTGCCGCCCGTGGACGCAACGGCAAGCACCGCATCAGGCGGCGTTGTTTCACTCTTGGGTCCGATGATGGGCGCGGTGAAATAGATCGTGCCGTCTTTGGCGATACAGAGATCGTTCACGCGACCAAGTGGCGTGTCATCGAGGCGCGCGTCGCACACTGTGCTCATTGACTTCGCAGCGAGGTCGATCTTCACGATGCGCCCGCTGCCACCCGCGCAGCCATAGAGCGTCCCGTCACTCGCAAAGGCGAGCCCGTTGAGTCCTTCCGTCTTTTCGAGCGCGACTTCAGGCTTGCCATCGGGTGCAAGTCGCATGAGTTCATTGCGCGGAATGTCCGTCCAATAGAGCACCCCCGCAGCATCGCACGCGGGACCTTCAGTGAAGAGCTGTCCTTCGGCGAGACGACGAATCTCTGTGCCCTGTGCAACGATGCCTGCAACGGTGCTTTCCACGCGTTCGACAACGACGCCAGGTTTTTTCGGCGTTGGCACTGATGGCGCAACACTCGCCGGAGGAGCAGTCTGCGTGAGCGCGAGGCCGACGATGAGAAGTGATGCATGCATCATGCGCGTCGATTACTTTCTTTCGTCGCGTTCGCGCGCCGTGCGGACCACCAACTCCACACAATCGGAAGCACGCTGATAATGACGATGAGCATGATGATCTTCGAGAAGTTTGCCTTCACGAAGGGAAGATTTCCGAAGAGGAATCCCGCGCCGACGAAGATTCCGACCCACAGGATCGCGCCGATCACACTTGCGAGAAGAAAGCGCCAGTACGGCATCGCGCCAACGCCAGCAACAAACGGCGCGAAGGTGCGCACGATCGGTGCGAAGCGCGCGAGGATGATTGCTTTCGCGCCGTGCTTCTCGAAGAAAAGTCGGGTGCGTTCAAGATGCGCTTGCTTGAGCCAGCGGAATTGTCCGCTGAATGCGCGCGGGCCGATGGATCGACCGATGCGATAGTTGAGGTTGTCGCCAGCGAGTGCTGCAACGAAGATGATGAGCGCGACGATGCGAACATCGAGTTCGCCGATCGCTGCGAGCGCGCCCATGCCAAAGAGCAGCGAGTCGCCGGGCAGCAGTGGAAGCACCACCAAGCCTGTTTCGCAGAAGACGATTGCGAAGAGAATGCCGTAGGTCCAGACGCCGTAATCGCGAACGAACTCTTGCAAGAGCGTGTCGAGATCCGTGAAGAGTCGGAGGAATTGCGCAAAGATTTCACTCACGCGGAGGAGTCCGAAGTTTCGCGCAGTGGCTTCTGCGGAAAGAGGATCGAAAGCACGAGGCATCCGCCGATGAGCACTGCGATCACGAGGAGCGAAAGAACAACGGGAAAATGGCCGCTTTCAAAGAAGCGACCGAGGAACGTCATCTTCATGCCAACGAAGATGAGCACGAGGCCGAGTCCATACTTGAGTAGGTAGAAGCGTTGCATCGTTTCTGCGACGACGAAGAACATCGCGCGAAGGCCGAGGATCGCAAGGATGTTCGATGCGAACGCGACGATTGGTTCGCGTGAAATACCGAGGACCGCCGGAACGCTATCGACCGCGAAGACGATGTCAGTGGTTTCAACAACGCAGAGCGCGATCAAGAGCGGCGTCGCGTGAAGCTTGCCAAGTTCGCGCACGAAGAAGCGATCGCCGCGAAAGCCTGAGGTGATGGGGAGGACTGACTTCACCGTTTTCACAAGCAGGTTGCGATCAGGATGCGGTGTCGCGTCTCCTTCAGTGTTTGAGCGAAGCACTTTGATGCCCGTGAGAATGAGGAACGCGCCCATGACAACGAGCGTCCACTCGAACTGCGCGAGCCCCGTGCCGATCGCGATAAAGATGCCGCGAAAAACAATCGCGCCCATGATTCCATAGAAGAGCACGCGATGCTGCAACGAGCGCGGGATGCCGAAGTAGCGAAAGAGCACGATGAACACGAAGAGGTTGTCGATCGAGAGCGAGAGCTCGACGGCATACGCGGCGGTGAATTGCAAGAACAGTTCGCGCGCAGCATCTGCAGGCGCAACTTTGAACCACTGCGTGCTCTCAAGAAGTTCTGGGTGCGACGTCAATTCCTGATGCGCCCATATCCAGAACGCAACGGCGCACGCAACGGCGATGCTCACGCACGCGAGTGTCCAAAGCAGGGAGACGCGGAAGGAAGGCTCCGCTTTGCTTCGGGCGGAGATGACGACGTCGACGGCGAGAATGCAGGTCATCAAGCCGAGAAAGGCGGCGATGACCCACCAATAGTCGGTGAGGGGAAAGACGATTTCGTTCAAGGGCGGCCTGTGAGGTGGTGGGGTGAGGCAGTGGGGCGAGGCAGTGGGGAAACGCGCCAACTGCGGGGAATCAGCATTCAACCGCGGGAGAATAGCCCCTAGAGCCGTGCAATGGGCAGTTCTTGGTACGGGCGATCGGTTTGTGCCTGTCCCCGATTGCGAATTGTGCCTGTCCCAAGTTGGCCAGGTTGCGTGATAATGGTTTGAATTCTGCTTAAGGCAGAATCCCACCTTCCATCGATGTTTGCTTCTCGGCGTGAATCACCGACAGTTCAGTACCGATTCTCGCTTCGCTTGAAGCGACTGCGTTACAAGTCAAGGAAACCTCATGACTCATCAGGCCGTTCAACACATCAGCGTCTTCTCTGCCCACCGGCTGCTCCCGTGCATCGCCGCGATCGTCTTCACGCTTGCTGCGGTTCCCGAAGCAAATGCGCAGGCTGCTGCTGGTGAAGTCAATCCACCTGGGACCGAGCCAGATGGCCGCGAGCAGAGTGAAGAAGTTCGAAGCCCAACTGAAGAGCCCAATGCCGCAGGCACGCGCGAGCGGTTCGGCGAAAAGCCGTGGGGTGAATGGAACACCATGACGGGCGACTGGAACGGTACGCGCACGGATCTTGCGGACAAGGGCGTGAGCGTTGCGGGTTTCTTCATAGGTGAATGGTCGAATGCCCTTTCCGGAAGCGCGGGAAAAGTCAACACGGGTCGATTCCTCCTTGATGTCAACACGACGTTTGATTTCGAGAAGCTCTTCGAGTTGAAGGGCGGCTCGTTCTTTCTCGACTTTCAATACGCCGACACGGGCTCTGGATTCAGCGTCCCCACTGCGTTCCAACCGATTTCGAATATCGATATCAATGGCAGCGTCACGCAGATTTCGCAAGTGTGGTATCAGCAATGGCTCGTCCAAGACAAGTTGCGATTGAAGGTTGGAAAGATCGATGCGAATACTGAGTTCGGTTTCCTCGGCGCGCTCAGCGGTTTCATCAATCTTTCTGCTGCGATCACGCCAACGATTCCACTTCTTCCAAGCTATCCCAATACGGCGTTCGGCATGAACGCGTTTGTGTATCCATCGAAGGAGACGTACTTCGGCTTCGGTGCCTACGACGGATCTCTCGCAGAAGGCGTGCAGACTGGATCACTCGGTCCAGCGTCGATGTGGGATGGCAACGGCGTGTTCATGATTGGCGAAGCGGGCTATGTTGTCGATGACCTCGGTCCATGCAGTGGCGCCCGCATCGCGCTCGGCGCGTGGTGGACTACCTCGGATCTCGCGACGTTTGCGGGCGGCGAACAATCAGGTGCTGGCGGAATCTATGGAATCGCCGAAGCGCGCGTCTGGCGACCCGAGGGTGTTGGTGCTGCGTCGTCGTGCCGCCGCGGACTCTGGATTGCAGGGCAATTCGGCGCCGCAGACTCAAGCGTGACTGCTTCACCAAAGCAATTCGGCGCGGGGGCATCACTTGTTGGAACATTCAGCGGACGCGACCTTGATGGCGCGGGCGTGTATGTGAGTTGGGTCGACTTAGCGGATGACGCAGGCCTTGGCGATGGCGCCAATGAAACGATGGTCGAGTGCTACTACGACGTCGCAGTCTCACCGTGGTTCCATGTGAAGCCGGACATGCAGTTCGTGTTCGATCCCAGTGGCGACTCGGGCGCCGACACCGATGTGATCTTCACGTTGCGTTGCACAGTGACGTTCTGAGCGCCATCGCGCAATTCGCAGTGAAGGTACAACGAGAGCCGAGGCGCACCCGCCGCGGCTCTTTCATTTGCACCAACGCCTGAGCAGCAGGGAGCTCGACACGCTCACGAGCGCGAAGAGAGCAAATCCCACTAGCGCAGCGAGAAGTACTGCGACGAACACGCGATCCGTTTGGAAGTTTCGCAATCCCGTCATCACAAGAATGCCCAAGGGCGCGTTGTTGCCTGCGAAGCCAGCGATGAATTCGCCCGCAATTGTGCCGATGGTGGCGAGGCCCGCGGCGATGCGCAGTCCAGTAAGCATGCTTGGAACTGCGCTAGGAATAGACAGTTTCCACCACACCGCAATACGTCCTGCGCGCAGCAGCGTGAACAACTCGACGAGCTTTGGATCTGCGGCGCGTAAGCCCGCGAGCGTGTTTGCGATGATTGGGAAGATCGACACAATCACCGCACTCGCGACGATGGCGCCTCGCCCGTATCCAAACCACACCACCAGCAACGGCGCGATTGCAATGAGTGGAACCATTTGCAGCAACAGCGCAATTGGGTAGACGCTTTGCTCCACGCGCCGCGAGAGCGAGAAGATGCTCGCAGCGAGGATGCCGAAAACCGCTGCGAGGAGAAATCCGATCGCGGCACACGAGCCTGTTTCAAGGCATCCGATCATGAACGGCTTCGGGTCAACGAGAAACGCTTGCGCAACGCTCCACGGACTCGGAAGCACGAAATCCTGCACCTCGAAGAGCACTTTCCCCGCCCACCACAACAAGACCACCACAGCGAGCGTGATGCAGGGCGAGAAGATGCGAAGCACTTGCGTCACGAGGCAGCTCGCTCTCTCGCACGCTCTGTGATGGCAGAGAGCATCGCTTCGCTTGCTTCACGAGCTGCGGTATTGAGCGCAGACGATGTCCACGTCATGTGCGTTCGTGCGCCCGGAGGGGTTGCGATGCGTGCGACGATTCGCGCAGGCTGCGGCGAACAAACCAGCACTTCTTCTGCGAGAAACACTGCTTCAGGTACGGAGTGCGTGATGAGTACGGCGGTGAATCGTTCGCGTTCCCAAAGTTCGCGCAGTTCTCCATCGAGTTCGTGCCGAGCGACCTCATCAAGCGACGCGAACGGTTCATCGAGGAGAAGCAGGGTGGGTCGTGAAACCAGCGCGCGCGCAATCGACGCCCGCATCCGCATCCCGCCCGAGAGTTGATCTGGCGTGCGTGTGATCGCGTCGCTCATTCGTACCAACGCGATTGCCGCCGCAGCACGCGCGTGTCGTTCTGCGCGCGAGACGCCACTCAATTCGAGCGGCAGTGCAACGTTGTCGAGCAGCGTGCGCCATGGCAACAATCGAGGTTCTTGAAACACAAACGCGAGTGACGCATCACTTCGATGAACGCTCCCTGATGTCGGCTGATCAAGTCCACCCATCAAACGCAAGAGCGTGGTCTTTCCGCATCCACTCGGACCGATGAGCGCGGTGAATCCACCAACGGGCACCGTCAAGGACACATTCTCAGTTGCAACAACATTGCCGAATCGCCGCGTGACCCGTTCGAGGCTAATGTGCGCGCTGTGGGTCATTGGAAGTAGGCTACCTTATGTCTGTTGAACGGTCGTGGTGCATGGAGTTTCCAAAATGATGAAGAGCAATCGGTTCGTTGTCTGCCGCAGCATCCTCGCCTTGTTGGCGCTCAGCACAAGCGCACTTTTATTGCTGAGTTGCGGTGGCGTGAGAGGAGGCGCTCCCTCCGTGACGCTGCAGTTGAACTGGGTCGCAGAACCAGAGTTCGGCGGATTCTTCGCTGCTGCAGACAATGGGTTCTATCGCGACGTTGGAATCGAACTCACGATCGCGCAGGGTGGAGCAAGCATTCCTGCGCCGCAGATGGTCGCGAGCGGGCAAGTGGACTTTGCTGTCATCTCGGGCTGCCAATTGCTTGAGATCGCGCATGCTGGCGGTGACCTTATCGCGCTCTACGCCGTCTTTCAGCACAACCCATTCGGCGTGATGGTGCATGAAGCATCGCCGTGGAAGTCACTCGAAGCACTATGGAAGAGCGACGCAACAGTCGCGGTGGAATCTGGACTTGCGGAGTATGTGTGGATTGACGCGAAGTACGGAGGCAAGTCGCTTAAGCGCGTTCCCTACACCGGATCTTTCTCGCAATTTGTTGCTGATCCAAAGATGGCGAACCAATGCTTCGTCACTGCAGAGCCCGTGCAATTAGCGTTGCAAAAGGTTCCTGTCCGCGTGTTCAGCACGAACGAGGCAGGATTCGATCCGTACAACTGCGTCGTCGTCACACGACGGAAGTTCTTCGATGACAACCGCGAATTGTGCGCGAAAGTCGTGGACGCTTCAGCGAAGGGCTGGCGCGTGTATCTCGATGATCCATCCAAAGCGAACAACACAATGCACGCGCTCAACTCGGCCATGAGCCTCGAAGCAATGACCGCCGCATGCGCGGTGCAGAAACCGCTCATCGAAACAGAAGAGACGGCAACACTCGGTCTCGGCGCCATGACCGAAGCACGATGGCAACTCACCATCGATCAACTCTTCGAAATGCAACGCATCAAATCCAAGCCAGTGCCCGCGAGCCTCTTCCACTGGCAGAAGTGAAGTGCCGGTGCGCGCTCAACTCAGATGTCTAGATTTTTGACCTCGAGCGCGTGCTTCTCGATGTAGGCGCGGCGGCGTTCGACGTCTTCGCCCATGAGGACGGAGAAGAGGACATCGGCTTCGCTGGCACTCGCGACGGTGACGCGCACTAGCGTGCGGCGTGCGGGATCCATCGTGGTTTCCCAAAGTTGGATGGGTTCCATTTCGCCTAGTCCCTTGAAGCGTTTGACTTCGATGCCACGGCGACCAACCTCGAGCAGGCTCTTCACGATGCCTGGCACGTTCGCGGCCTCCACAAGACCGTTGTCCTTCTTACCTGTTGCTACAACCGGCTCGCCACTCTCGCTCTCTGCAGTCGCTGCGGCAACTGGCTCAGCGATCTTCGCCTTCTTCGGATCCTCGACCGTCCACGCATACTTCGCGGGAAGCCGCTCGCCGGTGACAGACTCTTCTTGCACGAGACCGTAGTCATCGATGCTGATGTTCCACGTTTGCAGAGCGACGAACAGTCTTTCGAGTTCGCGGTTCTCATGCAGTTCGCGAAGACGTCCGAGCTTGCGTCGATCAACTTTTTGATCGGGTGCGAGGGTGTCATCAAGAATGAGTTCCATTCGCGCGACTTCCGCACGCGCCGCGTCTTCGCTGTGGAAGAGTGCGGAGCCTTCGTTGTGCACGAGATGCCAGGTCGGGAGTCTGCGTTGTTCGGAAGGATCAGCATCTCGCGCCGCGAGCAGATGAAGGAACTGGATACCTCGGCGCTGCGAGACTCCAATGAGCTCCATGAGACGCTCGAGAGAACGCACCATGCGACGAATCTCTTCGCCACTCACGCGATGGAGTATCTGGCCATCGTCGCCGCGCACCACAAAACTCGCATGCGGAATCGCGAGGTTCACAAGCGTCTCATTCATCTGGCGATCATTCAGCACGTACTGCGAGTTTCGTCCGCGAATCACTTGATACAGCGGCGGTTGTGCGATGAAGATCTTCCCCTGACGCACGAGTTCGCCCATCTGACGGAAGAGAAAGGTGAGCAACAGCGTGCGGATGTGCGAGCCATCGACATCGGCGTCAGTCATGATGATGATGCGGCCGTAGCGGAGTTTCGCGATGTCGAAGTCTTCGCCGATGCCGCACTGCAGCGCCTGAATGAGAATGCGAATTTCTTCGAAGCCGAGCACCTTGTCGAGGCGCGCCTTCTCGACGTTGAGGAGCTTTCCGCGCAACGGAAGGATCGCTTGCAGGACGTGATCGCGTCCGCCCTTGGCGCTTCCGCCTGCAGAGTCACCTTCAACGATGAAGAGTTCCGTGCGTTCTACATCATCGCTTGAGCAGTCGGAGAGTTTGTGCGGCATGCCGCCTGATTCAAGCGCGCCCTTGCGCTTGATGAGTTCACGCGCCTTGCGTGCTGCTTCGCGCGCTTCGGCAGCGAGCACAGCGCGTTGGCTGATTTCCTTCGCTTCCTTCGGGTGCTCTTCAAGCCACGCCGAAAGTTTCTCCGCGAGTGCGTTGGAGACGAATGTTTCAATCTCTTCGTTGAGCAGTTTCTCTTTGGTCTGGTTGTTGAACTGCGGATCAGGCAACTTCACGCTCACCACCGTCACGAGTCCTTCACGAAGATCATCACCGCTGGGTACGAGATCCTTGATGAAGTTGTTCTTGCGTGCGTAGGTGTTGATCGTGCGCGTCAGTGCAGCCTTGAAGCCTTGCACGTGCGTGCCGCCATCGCGGTTGGGAATGTTGTTGCCGAATGCGAGGGTGTTCTCGTTCGATCCATCGGTGTATTGCATCGCAAAGTCGAGCGTGTACGACTTCGCACGATCTTCTGCAGTGAACGCAATGACCGGTGACTGTCTGACCTTCTCGCGATTCATCCACGCGACATAGCCGCCAATGCCTTCCGCGCGGGGGAATGTGAGGTCGCGCATCTCGCCGTCTTTGTCGACGCGCTCATCGACGAGTCGAATGACAACGCCAGGATTGAGATAGCTCAACTCGCGAAGTCGGTGCTCAAGTGTTTCGAAGCGGAACTCCACATCGGGAAAGATGGTGGTGTCTGGAAGGAAGGAGATCTTCGTGCCAGAGCGTTTCGTCCCTTCGGGCACGACGGTCACTCCTGCGATCTGCCGCAACTTCTCGGTGACTTCCCCGCGCGCGAAAGCGATGTGATAGGTCTTCTCAGCTTTGAACACTTCAACGACGGTCCATTCAGAGAGCGCGTTGACGCACTTCACGCCAACACCGTGGAGTCCGCCAGAAACTTTGTATGCGTTGTCGCTGAACTTTCCGCCCGCGTGTACTTCAGTCAAGATCACTTCAACAGCGGGGCGACCATTGATGGTCGGATCTTCGTGGCGCATCAAGTCCACAGGCATGCCGCGGCCGTCGTCGATCACAGTGCAACTTCCGTCTACGCCAATGCGAACCGTCACCGATGTCGCGAAGCCTGCCATCACTTCATCAATCGCGTTGTCAACGCACTCGTACACGAGATGGTGAAGCGCGTTGAGCCCTGTTCCGCCGACGTACATGCCTGGGCGTTTGCGAATTGCTTCAAGCCCTTCGAGCACCTGAATGGACTGGGCGGTGTACTCCGCGAGAGGTGCGGAGGTGGGCAATTCGGCAGCGGGAGTATGGAGATCGGACATAAGAAATTCGCGCGGGAAATCGATCTTGAACAGCGCTCGCTGAGTGGAGGTATATCCTACCAAAATCCGCTGATTTATTGTTGAAAACGGTGATTGCGCACCCCTTCTTCTTGGGCTCCTTTTTGCTCTTCTTTCGGAGGTGTTTTTGCCCGTCCGCGCCGAGTTTCTGAGAACATCCGCAACGCTCGCGCGTTCTACAGATATGGCTTGCGTGCGAGTGACGCATGAAGCGCGTGAATGCCGATGAATGAACTCCGTCTCAGTGCACGAGAGAATCCGCTTCACGCAGCTACCGAGCATCCACTAAGAATCATGGAACGAACGCCCATCGAACCTTCCTCCGCCTCATTTGCGGACAACCTAACGGCGCAAGAGCCCATGGATGCTTCGCCAGATCCGTTCCGGGTTGGTTCGATGCAAGCCCCCCAAGACCTTCTCGCTGACGGCCGACGCGCGTTCCTCGGCGCCGCCACATTTCTCGCGCTTGTCGCATGCGCTCCGAAACAGGATGTTCCGATTCTTACATCGTCGAGTCGACGACCAGACGCAATCTGGGACAGCGGTCCGTCCGTTGCGGCAACTGCTCCTCCAGCACAGCCCGTGAAGAGTGACCCAGCCGCGAAACCTACCGTCTCGCCAAAGACGACATCAAGTGGTCCAGCCGCACTCGGATGGGCGAAGCCCCGCGCACTCTGGGCGCAAGCGGCGCCTGAGGTCTCGCTGATGAATCCGATGCTGCCCGTGACCTCCGTCACCGTGCATCACGACGGACTCGACAAACTTGAGACGGGCACATCCACCGCAGAGATGGCGGATCGCATTGATCTCTACCGCGTTGGTCACCGCGCGAAGGGCTGGGGCGACATCGGATATCACCTCATCATCGATCGTGCTGGGACGCTATGGCAAGGGCGTTCGATTCGCTTCCAGGGCGCGCACGTGAAGAACCGCAATGAGGGCAACATCGGCGTGCTCGTCATGGGGAACTTTCAAGTGCAGCAACCAACGAAGGCGCAACTCGCGACGCTCTCGCGCGTGCTCACCGATTTGCGTGGACAGTATCGCGTGTCGAAGTCGCGCATCTATTCGCACCGAGAGTGGAAGGGCGCTGCAACGAGTTGCCCTGGCGACAAACTGCAAGTCGCGTTTGCGAAGATGCGAATGTCGCAGCGCGCATAAAGACTGCAACGCGTGCTGCTACGACTGCGGCGGCTGTCTGAAGTCATTCGCGAATCGACCCGTCTTCACGCGTTCATCATCGGCGTCAAGTTTCGCTTGATAAACAGGGTCATTCGCTTCTTGCTTCGAGACGCGCTTCCACGCAACCCAACCGATTGCCGCCATGCCGAAGAGTGTCACGGCGTACACCACGATCAATCCAAGGAGTCCGAGTGGCGCTGCTTTCGCAACAGGCGCGAGTGCATCCGTTGCGGGAGGAACGAGCAGAAGAAGCGTGGGCGCAGCAAACACGAGGTGAGTGTATGCGTTCACTAGTGCCTGTATCCCTGTGCGTGTCGCGTCGCCTCATCAAACTTCGCGTGCGCACGGGCGAGATGCGATGCGTTGACGCCTGGCGCGATGCACGCGCGTTCCTTCACCGTTGCAGCGCACGCAGCTTCAACACTCGCAAACGCGCCCGCACCGACAGCGGCGAGAATTGCAGCGCCCATCGCAGCGCCTGCTTCAGTTTCGAGAAGCGCGACTTCTGCATCAAATGCGTCCGCGCAGAGTTGTCTCCAGAACGCACTCTTCGCGCCACCACCTGAGAGTCGCACGCGATCGACTTTCAAGCCGAGCGCGCGAAGCACTGCGATGTTGCCTGCAAGGCCGAAGGTGATCCCCTCAAAGACTGCGCGTGCGATGTCGTCTTTCGTGTGTGAGACATCGAGTCCCAGAAATCCACCGCGCATCGCCGCATCAGGAATCGGACATCGTTCACCAGTGAGGTAGGGGAGAAACACAAGTCCGCGCGCGCCAGGGATTGCGCGTTCTGCGCGTGTGGCGAGGATGTCGTAGGGATCAACGCCAAGTGCTTTGGCTTCCACAACTGCATCCGTCGCGAGGTGATCGCGGAACCATCGCAAACTTCCGCCCGCAGAAAGCATGACGCCCATGAGATGCCACTTTCCAGGCACGGCATGACAGAACGCATGCAGCTCTCCATTAGGCGTTGCGCGCCATGTTGCGCTCGGCGCAAACACCACACCACTGGTACCGATCACGCATGAGACTGTGCCTTCTTCGACGATGCCGCTACCAATCGCGCCAGCTGCTTGATCACCCGCGCCACCAGCGATGCCGATACCCGCGCGAAGTCCAAGCGCGCGCGCTGCGACGACTGAGAGTGTCGACGAGTGCACGGGCGACTCCGCGATATCGGGAAACAGCGCGCGTGCGAAGCCGAGCATTTGCAGTAACGCCGTGCTCCATGTGCGATTCGCGCAATCAAACACGCCCGTGCCTGATGCGTCACTCGGCTCACTCATCAAGACGCCGCTCATTCGAAAACGGAGCCAGTCCTTGGGAAGGAGTACATGCGAGACGCGCGCAAACGCCGCGGGCTCATGCTCCTTCATCCACTGCAACTTCGGCGCTTGAAAGCCAGGAAACACACGATTTCCCGTGGTTTTCAACAGGGTCGCGAGGCCGGGGTTGCGCATCCATCGATCGCACACGTCTGCGCTTCGAGAATCGTTCCACAGCATGCAGGGGCGGATGACCGCGAGTGTTGCGTCAAGCGTGACGAGTCCGTGCATCTGTCCGGAGAGGCCGATGGCAACAACGCAATCACCCGCATTCGATCCAGCCTGCGCAAGCGCGAGTTGCGTCGCGGCGGTGCATGAGCGCCACCAGTCTTCGGGATCTTGCTCAGACCAACCCGTGCGCGGATAGGACACGGGGTGATCGGCGACCGCTTCGGCAACGAGCACGCCGAGCGCGTCAATGACAATCGCCTTCGTGCTTGTTGTACCGAGATCAAGTCCGAGAAAGAGCTCGCGCTGCGCCATGCGCGCAGTCTATGCATTCGTCACGCAGCTTTGGGCGCAGGCTTCACCCAGATCTTCTTCGCGTCGATCATGCAGTTGCCTTTGTCATCCGTTGCTGTGACGACACCTTCGATGACGACAAGCGCGAGTGGTTCGAGTCCATGCACGCCCTTGGCCTCGCACTTGAGAAGTTTGCCGTTGCTGTCGACGACTTGCACCATGAGCATGTTGAGCTTCTTAGATTCTGGCGTTTCGCAGCAGTAATCCCAGGGCTTTGCGCAGGTGTCGCCTTCGATTTCGTTGCAACTCTTGAGCGAACGATCCGCAACCATGAAGGATGCGCGATTCTTGATGAAGGGCTCACCGCGTCCACCGATCTTTGCTTCGAACACCACCGTGTCACCTTGCTTCGCATTCTTCTTCACCCACGCGGCGCTCTTTGCATCCTTGGGCATTTCTGCGACAAATACGGCGTCAGGAATGCTTGGCGCAACAGGTGGCGTGGCGGGTGGTGCGGTGAGGGTGAGAAACGCAGAAAGTATGAGTGAGGTCAGCATGGTGTTTCCTGAAGAGAGAATTAGGATCGGAGTGCAGAGGGAATTGGAAGTGTGAGGCAACGAATGATCGCAGGGATTGCGCCGAGCAATCCGAGCAGTAGTCCAGCGAGAAGTGCACAGGCGATGGACGCGCCATCGACAGAGAGTCCGAAGGCGCCCATGGAGAAACGAATCGAGATGCCATCGAGAAGCAAGACGCCGAGCAAGCATGCGCACAGTGAACCGGTGACGCACGCGACAGTTGATTCGAGGATGAGCGACACCGCAATTGAAAAGCGTGAGAAGCCGAGTGCTTGCAGGGTGCCGACTTCACGCACGCGCGAGGAGAACGCGGCGTACATCGCATTCACGCCGCCGAGCGCGCCGCCAGAGGAGATGAGAACAGCAGTCACGAGCACAAGGAGTCGAATCGGCGCGAAGAATTCCGCGAGTTTCGCGTAGTACTCGCTTTCGAGCATCGACACCGCTTCGAGATCAAGCCGCGAAGAGGTGAAGCTATCGATGTCGCCGAGTTCAGCCGTGCCGAGTGCGGCAACCACAAGCGAATGCGTCGTGCGCTGTGTGAGTTGCGTGACGCGATCGAGTCGCATCCAGAATTCGCCGTGCATCACAGTGCCTGGAGCGTCAAACAAACCGACGACGACAAAGGGAATTCCTGAGATGAGCACCTTCGAACCAAGCGTGACGCCGGGCACTTTCGCAAGTGCTTCGGGAGCCGCAGCGATTTCATCAGTGCCGCGCGCGGGCCATCGACCTTCAGTCAATCGCACTTGTGGATGCACCGCGAATGCCATCGGCTCGAAGCCGCGGATGAGTACGGCGGTCGCATCATCGACGGTAGGGGTGTCCGCATTCGCGACAGGAATCGACACATGAATCTCACTCGATACAACCGGTTGCCCTGCGAGCATCGCGAGACCATCGACGCTCGCTGCGAGAATCGGTCCAGTGGCTGCAGGAATCTCGCTGCGCTCCACGCTCTCTTCACTGCCCGAGCCGAGCACGATCGCGTTCGTTTGAAGTCCGCTTGAATTCATGGACGCTTCAAGTCCGCGTGAGAATGCAACGGATCCGAGGACAAGCGTGGAGACAAGCGCGCTTCCGCCAATCACAAGCAGCAATCGCTTGGGACTTCGACCAAGGTTGCGAATCGCATAGTCAAAGGGAAGAAGCTTCATGCGCTCTTCATTCCTTCCACGATGCTGCGGCGCGCAGCGGAAAGTGCAGGCACAAGGCCAGCGACCGTGCCCACGATGCTCGCTGCAGCGATCGAGATGAATGCGACGCTCAACGATGGTTGGAACTCCACCGAGACGCCGTCGGCGCCGAGCCCAAAGCGTCCGAACTCCAATGCGAGATACGCAGCACCTGCACCGAGAATGCTTCCACTGAGTGCGAGTGCCAAACTCTCGACAACGACGCTCCATGCGATGAGTCCGCCACGGAATCCAACCGATTGCAGGATCGCGATCTCGCGCGTGCGTGCTTCAAGCGAAAGCACGATCGCATTGGCGACAAGTGCAAACACCGCAGCAAGCGCGCCGATGCCGAGCCAGCCTGCAAACTCCGCGATTGCGACGAGGTCGTTGGCAGCGAGTGCGACAAACGCCTTCTCTGGTCGTGTGGATGTTGGTGCTCGATCGGTAGCGAATCGTTCGTCGATTGCGCGCGCAACTTCTCGCATCTGCGTCGCGTCGGTCACTTCCACTTCGAATTGCGTGACATCGCCGCCTTGCACGCCCCCAGCAGAACTCTGCAGGAAGGGCAGTTGCACGTACGCAGCGTTGCGATCTTGCGGTCCATCGCTCTCGACGATGCCCATGACGGCGACGCTAAGCCCAGCGCTAGTGAATCGATCACCAACCTTGAGTCCGCGTCGCGCTGCGAGTGCGCTGCCGAGCATTGCGCCATCACCGCGTGAGAGAAACGCATCGAAGGATCCATCGAGCACACGCATACGAGGCGCGAGCACCGCCTTCGCATCTTCTGCGCGCACGCCGCGAAATACGACAACATCAAGGCTCGCGCGGCAATTCGACACGACGATCTGCATCGGCACCGCGCTCTTCACGCCGGGGATCTTGAGAAGTTCGTCGACGTATCGCTCGGGAATCTTGCTTGCAAACGGGCAGAAGCGATTCGCGCGGTAGACAATGAGTCGCGTGTCATCTTGGTTTGCGCTCGTGGCTTCCGCGACGCCGCTGTGCACCGCGCGCTCCGCAGAGAGCAAGAAGGTCGCGACACCGATGCCGATCATCGCCAACACTGCACGCAGTCGATTCCGACCGAGCATCCGTAACGAAAGTAGTGCAACGCGCCACCAGATCAATGTGCACCTCCCTTTGTCGTGTGACCAACATTACTCGTACTGCGAATGAGTTGTCCCTTTTCCAAGTGCAGTTCAATCTCCGCGCGTCGAGCCGCAGCGGGATCATGCGTCACCATAACGATGGTGCGCCCGTGCTCTCGATGTAATCGACCGAGGAGATCAAGAATCATGCCTGCGCTGTCGCGATCAAGATCGCCCGTCGGTTCATCCGCAAGCAGAAGCGGAGGGTTCGCAACAATCGCTCGTGCAATGGCAACGCGTTGCTCTTGACCGCCGGAAAGTTGACGAGGGAAGTGCGCTGCGCGATCAAGAAGTTGCACGGTTTCGAGCGCAGACTCCACTCGCGCGGCTCGCTCGCTCCGCGTGAAATCGTGCAGAAGTAGCGGGAGTTCCACATTCTCATAGGCCGTCAGCACAGGCACGAGGTTGTAGGACTGGAAGATGATGCCGACTTCTTTCGCGCGCCATGCGGCAAGTTGATTGCGACTCATCGAACCAATCTCGTTGTCGCCGATCCACAGACTGCCTGAAGTGACGGAGTCAATGCCCGCGAGCAGATTGAGCAGCGTGGTCTTGCCTGAACCACTCGGTCCCATGAGGGAAATGAACGAGCCGCGTTCAATCTCAAGATCGAGATCCTTCAGTGGCGTGATCTCTTGATCGCCCTTGCGATAGACCTTGGTAAGTTTTGAACAACGAATGAATGCCTTGCTGTCGTTCATGCTGTCGTTCATGGCGCTTCTCCCTTCAATGATTCGATTCCACGAATGTGCTTGCCCGCTTCGATGTTTCCATCGAGCACCACGCGATCACCCGCAGCCAATCCACTTTCAACTTCGACCCATCCACCCTCGCGAGTGTTTCCAAGAACAACAATTCGGCGCTCGGTCATGAGTGTGTCGCCGTGCGGAATCGCGACGAGGACTTCGGTGCCGCCAGCAGAACTTGTTCGAAGCGCTTCAGTAGGAATGGCAACGCTTTCGCCCGCAACACTTCCCGTGGAATCCGCGGAGAGACTGATGCGAACTCGCGCGAGCATGTCTGGCCGCATCGAAGGATCTGGATCATGAATCGCGACTTTGCATTGCACGGTGTTCTTCTGAAGATCAGCAAGTGGAACAAGCCGCGTCACCTCGCCCGTGAAGATCTTGCCTTGCAGCGAATCCACTTGAATCTCTGCTGTCGCGCCCATCGTGAGTTTTGCCGCATCTTTGAGCGGAACATCACAGCGCACTTGAAGTTGTGCGGGGTCATAGAGAAGCATGATGGGCTTCGCAGACGCCTCGCTGACGCCGCCCACCATCGTGCCCGGGATCGCAAGGCGCTGCATGACAATCCCTGTCACCGTCGCGACAACATCGCTCCGCTCCAGCATGAGCGCCGCTTCGTCGCGCATGGCGTGTTTCGCTGTTCGCATACCTTGCGCAGCGTCGAACATTCCTTGCGCACGCGCTGCGGCTGCTCGTTCCATGAGCAATTCGCGTCGTGAAGTCTCTGCTGCACTCAGCGCAACGGCGCTCGCGTCGCGTTCCACAATTTGCCCGACGCGCGCGCATTCCTTCGCGTCCATTGCTGCAGTCAACGCTTCGACGCGCAGCGTCAGTCGACGAATCTCGCCATCACTTGCGCCGCCGAGCGCGAGCAATTTCGACTTGCGTGTGAGTTCATCCTGCGATTCATCACGCATCGCGCGAGCTTCGATGACTTCCGCAGCAAGTGCGAGCAGCATCGCGTCGGCGCCCGCATGCTTCGCCTTTGCGTCCGCAAGCATGACGCTCGCAGTAAGTTGAAGTTCCAACGCTCGGCTTGCAGCGATGCTCTCAGCT
Source organism: Planctomycetota bacterium (assembly GCA_003671055.1). Taxonomy (GTDB): domain Bacteria; phylum Planctomycetota; class Phycisphaerae; order Phycisphaerales; family SM1A02; genus F1-140-MAGs142. The sequence goes on along the minus strand of QWPV01000012.1, from coordinate 5,420 downwards.
TCAGCAGCCATCACGTCGCCTTGCGCTGCGCGAAGTTCGCCTTCGGCTCGCGCGAGTGCAAGTGCTTGTGCGCGCGACTCAAGTCTTGCCACAACTTGTCCCTTCTCGACATGATCGCCTTCAAGCACGAGCACTTCAGTCACCACGCCTTCACGGAGTGGCGTCACTTCGAAGGCGAATGGTCGTGGTTCGATCCAACCAGGCGCTTGAATGCCGCCACTCGAAACCGTCGTCGCGCGACCTGTGCTTGGAATCACTGCGACGACGCTGACACGCGCCTCAGCCACTGGGGAAAGTGCGTTCCACGCGGTTGCGATGAGCAGAGTTGCTGCGGACCCAAGGATGACAACAGGCACGACGATCCGTGTGAAAAACCGAACGCGGGGTTGTGTGCGGATGAACGTGTTCACGATGCGCCTCCTTCTTTCGCTGCGCGAGCATTTGCAGGCGGCACTGCGGTTCGTGTGCGGGCTTCAAGTGCCTCGATTGCCGACGCTTCAACGATCGCACGACGGGCAGCATCGATGCGGCGTTCGGCTGCCATCGCTTGCGCGAGATGTGCACTCTTCCGAGAAGATTCTCCCGCGTCGAGTGCTGCAAATGCCGTCAACGCGATTCGTTCGAGTCCTTCCGCAGCAACATTTGCAGCATGCGCAGCTTCACGCGCGCGCTTCACACGATCAGTCGCGTGCTCCGCATCGAGCGTTGCCATGCGCAGTGCTTCAGCGAGTTGTGCTTCCGCTGCGCGCAACTCTGCGAGTGCGGCTTGCACTTCGAGTCCGCGTCTGAAGATCGGCAGGCCAATGTTCGCGCCGACCATCACTGCCTTATCGCCTTCCATGTCGCGTTCGTAGCCGACTTCGCCATCAAGCCCGCTCGCAAACCACGAGTCAAGTTCAGCAAGATCGCTGCGACGCATCGCGCAATTCTGTTCTGCTTCGAGGACCTCAAGTGTGCGTGTGGAGAGCGTGAGCGCGGTGATATCCGACAGTTCGCTTTGCACAGGACCAATGGAACGCACGTTGAGGAGTGACCCGAGCGCAACCTCAAACTCATGCGCCTCAATCCGCATATCCGCTTCCATCGCGAGCGCGTTCTCGCGTTGGGAGAGTGTTTCAATGCCTTCGACTGCTGCAAGCTCGCCTGCGAGAACCGAGGCCGCATCAGCATCAGCGACGATACGCCGTGCTTCCACGAGCACTACCGCTGCGACGACGGCTTCACGCGCGGACGCAAGCGATCGCGTGAGTTTTCGCGCTTCTGCAGCAGTGCTAGAAGTGACAGCCAGCAATTCTTCGGCGGCAATGTTTCGCGCAGAGTCCGCGGCTTCAAGCAATCGGTCGCGCGCGAAGAGCCACGCGAGTTCACCCATGATTCCAGCAGTAACAGGGTTGTCGCCCATGCCAATCGGAAATCCCCAACTCAGCGCAAGGCTTGGATCTGGTGGAAGCGCAGTTGCTTTCGCGCGCAGTGTTGCTGCATGACTTCGTTCGAATGCGGCACGGACGCGCGGTGATCGCTCGAGAGCGAGGAGCGCTGCAGCATCAGGCGAGAGCGGTTCGATGATGTCTGGAGCGAACTCAACAACCGTATATGGAAGTGCGCGAGGCGTGCTGCTGCAGTGTGCGAGCGGAGCCACGAGCGCAGTGAGCGCGAGGAGTGTCCAGCAGTTGCGTGGACCATGGAGGAGCGGTGATGTAGGCATTGAAAAATCCTTCGAGTTCGAGAACGCACAAACGCCACGCGATGCAGAAACGCACGCGGGCAAACGGGTTACTCAACGAAGGATTTAGATGCGAATGCGGCGCGAAATCAACAAGAGCAGTTTCGGCGGCGGACTTATCAAGCGTGCGAGCTCACGCAGTATCGGCGGCGGATTCGCTTGTTCGAGTGCGACGAGTGTGCTGACTGCGCTTGCTGTGAAATCAAACTGCCAGGTGAGTTCGACGCCAACATGATCGGTGGGAACAGCAAGGGAGGTCATCGGTCCGCTGAATCGATCGCAGCAGCCTTGCATAGTGCACGAGCCATGCGGCGTCGTTGCGTCATGCGGCGTCGTTGCGTCCTTCGGTGGGCTTTCTTCCTTCGCGCAATCTGCGCTTCGGCAGCAAGGTGGAATCTCGCTCTCCTCAGCCGCTTCATTTGAAGAAGCGCAGCACGAGGACGAAGGAACCGCAAATCCGATCCATTCAGCAATCGCTTTCCGCTCGCAGCAGCACAGCGTTATCCACGCGGCGAACGCGAAGACGGCAATGATGCGGATGAATCGGGGTGGTCGCATGAGGTGTGGCGTGGAAGTATGCCCTCGTTCTTCGGCTGTCGCACGAACAAGTTACCGACTTTGTTCGGAAGTCCGAAGTTATTGGGGCACTTGTTCGGGTTGTAATGGTGTGTGGACCCCCTTGAGATGCCGTTGCCTCGACCTTAAGTACAGATATGCGGGCGCGCTCACAAATCCAACGGACACAAACCACGCAAGAGTTGCGCCTTCTGTCAATCCGTATGCGGGGATCAGCCACGCAGCGAGCAACGCGAACGAGCTCACACTCAACGTTCCAAGTGCCATCGGTCCTGCAGCGCCTGCGGGGACTTGTGATCCTTGCGCGAGCCACGTCGCAACCATGACGGTTGTGAAGATGATTGGGAACACACTCACGACGCCGCTCACGAGTGGCAATCCTGATCGGCTGATGAACAACGCAACTCCGACAACGATTGTCGCGCCAACACCGCGCAACACGAACGTGAACATGCCCACTCGATGTGTGCCGCGCACCGCTGCATGCACTCGCCGAGTTGCAGCGAGTGCAAGTGCGAGCCCAACGCACATCGCTAGGATTCCGCAGAGCACGGTGCGTTCCACGCTCGGTTCCATCGCATCATGCGCGACAGTGAGCGCGGTCGCAACGATGATCCACGCCGTGAGTGCGAGCGCGATTGTGCTGACAAGTAGCCGTTTAATGCCCAACGCGTGAAGCCTCGGAGGGAGCCACTTCCAAACGAGAAGGTATGCAGCGTTCAGGAGAATGCCTACGGGGACGAACGCAAGTGCGCGGCGAAAATCATCCGTCGTCGCGGCTTGCCCGTGAAGCCCGATTGCATACGCGACAATTGTGGTGGGAACCGTGGAGAGGACTCCACCGACGACGCCGCCGAATCGTTCCACGACAATTGTCGCAAGAACTGCGACGAGACCAGCCAGAAGCGCGCTCGGAAGGATCGAAAGAAGCAGTCGCGCGTCGACAGTAGGGGCGTGAAGAAGTGCAAATTCGGAGGCGCGCAAGTTCGGAGCACTGTACGAAACTTGACAATTCGAACTCTCCCGCGAAACTGTGCGTATGGATCGGATGCAACAAGTTGGAGCATGCGCAAATAAACTGCAGCGATGTGTCGCTTACACGGCATTGTGGATTGCCATGTGCGTCGCGAGTGCAGTGACGCCGAGCGCGAACGCCGATGCGCAGTCGTCGGCGCCTCAAGCCCAAAGTACCAGCGTGAGCGCGCCTCTCGTGGCACGTTCTGAAGCTAAACTTGAAACACGAGCAACAACATGGAGCGGCGGATTTGCAGAAGTCACCGGACTTGCTGTTTCACCACTTGTTGTGATGGCGCTTTTTGGCGCAATCGACTGGTGGAAGTTGGCCGATGGTGCATCCGTTCCGCTGCACGCAAACCCATGGTTCTGGGGAACCCTCTTCACGATTTTTCTCATCGGGCAGATTGCGCGATGGACAACGCGTCCAGTGCCGATGCCCATTCGCAAGCTGTTCGATGCAGTGCACTACTTGGAATCGAAGTGTTCCGCGCTGCTGGCCGCGGGCATCTTGCTGCCGTCCATCGTGGGTGCGATGTCGCAGGTGGGTGGTGATCCGAATCAACTTGTCGGAACAGTTGTCCTCGCGCCGAACATGGCATTCGCTGGAATTCCAGAGGATATCGCGGTGTACCTCGGTGCACTCACGCTCTTTGCGGTGGTGTGGATCGTCTCGCACACGATCGATGCGCTCGTCCTCATTAGTCCATTCGCATTGCTCGATGCAGCACTGCTCTCAGGTCGCGCGGCGATTCTCGTGCTGCTGCTCAGCGCAACCGCTTTGCATCCGATGCTCGGTGCGATTGTCGCGCTGCCGCTTGTGATTTTCTGCATCCTCGTGTGCGGCTGGTGCGTGCGTCTGAACCTGTTCGCATCCACATGCGCGTGGGATCTTCTCACGATGCGATGGCACCGCGCAGAACCATCCAATGGTCCTGTGCGCGCGTTTCTCGCACGCCCAAGGGCAGGGCTTCCGATTCGCACGCGAGGGACGGTCACGCCATCAGGCGCATCCATGCTGTTCACGTATCGACGATGGTTCATCTCAGCGCCGCGCGAAATCGATCTCGGCGTACACCCGAGTGACCTCGTATGCGGCGTGATCTGGTCGACCTTCGTTTCAAAGAATGAGCAGGGTGGTGGCGCGCTTGTGGCAATTCCGCCGCGCTATCGCTCGCACGAGGCAATCATCGCCGCGCGATTCGGTGCGGAACGGAAGAATGGGTTGATCCTTCGTGGCTTGGCTGGCATTCGCGACTTCTTCCGCGGCATCTTCGGACGACGAACGCCGACTGCCGCAGTACAGTGACGCAGTGCTCCCGGATCTTCAGTACTCCGCTATCCGTTATGAGAGTTTCGCGCAGGACATCCTCGCGCCCCTCGCATTTCCCGTTCACGCATCGCTCTCATTGACATGGTCGCGGCCGAAGGGTCTCGACCGACCGAGTTTCGCGAGCGCGAGCAAGTTGAAGTACGCGCCATGCGCCATCGGCACGCGATGGGGACCAGTCTGGTCCACCGCGTGGTTTCGCGTGCGCGGCAAAGTGCCAGCGTCGATGCGCGGATTTCCTGTTGGGCTGCGCTTCTCAAGTGGAACAGAAGGAACGCTCTGGGTGAACGGCGAGCCAGTGCATGGCTTTGATCCGTATCGCGACTTCGCGCTGCTCATTCCGCGCGCGAAAGGCGGCGAAACGATCGACTGCTTCGTGGAAGCCGCATGTAATCTTCCGCTCGGTATCTCCACATTCTGGTGGGACCATCCTGAACAACATGCGCGATGGAAAGAAGAGAACCCAGGTCGCGTTGAAGTCTGCGAACTCGTCGCGTACGACCATGATGCGTGGGCAATCGGACAAGATTTCGACAGCGCACGACGCTTGATGCTCGCGCTCGATGCATCCGATCCGCGTGCGAAAGAAATCGACGCAGGTCTGCGCGCGCTCCACGCAAGCATTCCCGCTGCAGCGCCTCGCACTGCACTTCGAACTGCGCGCAAGTCACTCGATCAAATTCTGCTCGGCTCGCGGCGCGATGCGGATTCAACTTGCAACGCAGTTGGTCATGCGCACATCGACACCGCGTGGTTGTGGCCGCTGGTCGAAACGCG
>QWPV01000011.1 GCA_003671055.1 Planctomycetota bacterium | reverse complement strand
AGAACAAGGATGGCATCGGTTATTGCAACATCACCAAGTGCTGCACGAAAGTTTGCCCTGAACACATCGGCATCACTGACAACGCGATCATTCCGATGAAGGAACGCGTCGTCGACGAGTTCTACGACCCGATCACGCGGTTGTTCCGGATGTTCAAAAAGAAGTGAGCCCCATCTGAGCCGCGGTTGGGTTGTTACAAATGCGTGATCGATTGTTGCGTTGGGAAGTCCTATCTTCCCAATGTCATGATCACTTCCGCAACACTCCACTTCGCGACTCTTCGCCGTCAACTCTCCATGGGTGCCGTGTTTCTCGCGGGTTATCTGGCAGTTTCCGCGCAAGCCCAGAGCATCCAAGCGCCCATTGAAACGCTCGACCTTCCGTCGACGGTGACGCACATCATTATCCCGCAGCACCGCGTGATCGCAATCCGCGGGACGATCTCGCAAGGCGTCGCGCTCGTTGGAGTGGATGCGGACATCGTTATTCGCGAACGCTTCGCGCGCACGACACTCGACATGACGGTTGAGAATCCGTCGTCCACCCTCGCGGAAGCAATTCTGTTGGTTCCGATTCCTGCGGGTGCGACAGTCCATGGTTTCTCGTTCAGCGCCGAACCAAACCAACCAGCGTCAGCGAGCGAAGGCGTCGCACGCATCATGCCTCGCGAGGACGCACGAAGGCTGTACGACTCGATCGTGCGCGCGAGTCGTGATCCTGGTCTGCTCGAGTTTGCTGGCTCGACCATGCTGCGCTCAAGTGTGTTTCCGATCGCGCCGCGCACGAAGCAACGCGTCCGCATTGTGTGGGAAGAACTTCTCCCGCTCACCGATGGGCGCATCGACTACGCGCTGCCTCGAAGCGAAAGCTTGCGACAGAGCGTCCCTTGGACTGTCCGATTGGGCGTTGCGCAAGTCACCCCGATTGCTGCGGTCTATTCACCGAGTCACGGCATCGTGGAGTTGCTTCGTGCAGCAACGCCGAACGAGCGCCACTTCGCGCTCGATGCGCTCTCACAAAAATCTCCTGGCCCATTCCTCGTCAGCGTGTTGAACGCGAAAGATGATTCTGGCGTGGCAACAGCCGCAACGAGTATCGCTGCGTACCCCGACCCAACGCAAGGTGGCGGATACTTCATGTTGCTCGGCGGCATCGCAGCACCAACCATCGAAGCGAGCAGCATGAAGCGCGAAGTCACCATCGTGCTTGATCGCTCAGGAAGCATGGCGGGCGGAAAGCTCGATCAAGCGAAAGCTGCGGTATTGCAAGTGATCGAAGGACTCTCAACCGGAGAACGCTTCAACATCGTTGATTACTCCAATGCGGTGGGCTTGTTCGCGCGTGAACCTGTGCTCTACACGCCGCAAACTGTGAACGAAGCGCGCGCGCACCTCGCATCACTGAAGCCGAGTGGTGGAACAAACATTTCCGATGCGCTCGTCGAGGCACTTCGACAACCACACGTCGATGGAACACTCGGCATCGTGTTGTTCCTCACCGATGGATTGCCGACGGTTGGTCAGACATCAGAGCGCGCGATTCGCGAGATTGTCGAGAAGGGCAATCCACACAACCGCCGTGTCTACACCATCGGCGTCGGCGCAGATGTCAATGTCCCCCTGCTCGATCGTGTCGCTGATCTCACGCGGGCTCGCGCAACCTACATCGTGCCTGGTGAAAATGTGGAATTGAAGGTCGCGCAGGTTGCGCGGCAACTCGACGGTCCAACGCTTGCGGACATCGCGCTCACTGCGCGGTCCAACGACGGCAACGAAGACACGAAGCGCATCCGCGATCTCGCGCCGCGCAGAATTCCCGATGTGTTCGCTGGCGAACAACTCGTGGTGTTCGGCGCTTATGTGGGCGAGAGTCCAACCCAATTCGAAATCACTGCGCGAAGTGCTGCCGGTGCAGTGAAGGCGAATGTTCCGTTCGATCCCTCCGCCGCAACGACGCGACACGGATACGTTGCGCGACTGTGGGCAACGCGTCGCATCGCGGAACTCGTCGATGAAGTGCGGCAATTCGCTGCCGATGTGCCAGGTCAACCGCTTGCGTCTGCCACTCCGATGAACGACCCGCGCGTGAAAGAACTCGTCGAGGAGATTGTGAAACTCAGCGCGCGTTTCGGCGTGCTCACGGAGTACACCGCGTTCTTTGCCGATCAAGGCACGAATCTCGGTGACTGGAACGCGCTCGCTGGAGGCTGCAGTGATCTGCTCGACTCGCGCGCCGTTGCAACGCGCAGCGGCGGAGGTGCACTGAACCAAGGCATCAACTTCAATGAGATGAAGGGCAAGGCGCAACTCGCCTACGACAATCGTTTCTATGACGAGCAACTTCGAGAGAAGCGCGTGACGAACGTGCAACAACTCTCTGATCGTTGCTTCTATCAGAACGATGGTGTCTGGCTCGACTCTCAACTCATCGCAGCAACCGCAGCAGCAGCCGTTCCTACACTCGGCGCGATGCATGTCGATGAGACCGTGGAGTTCGGCAGCCATCGCCACTTCGAACTCATCAACGAACTCGCGCGCGAAGGCCGGCAGTCCGTCCTCTCACTTCCGGGCGACACGCTCATCCGTCATCAATCAAAGAATATTCTCGTTCGCAATCCTCTCGAACCCGCGTGCTAATCACGCACTCCAAGGAGCTCACCATGACTCGCATTCCTACGCTCATCCTCGCCTCTACCGTTCTCGCTCTCACCACCACAACACTTGCGCAAAATGATGTCGCGGTAAAGCCTGCTGCGCGCCCCGTCGTTGAACTCGCAATCTGCCTCGACATCTCAGGCAGCATGGACGGGCTCATCGACAGCGCGAAGGCTCGCCTCTGGAGCATCGTGAACGACCTCGCAACAGCGAAGCCGATTCCAGAAGTTCGCGTTGCACTACTGAGTTACGGATGCGATGCCTACGACCCGATGACCGGATGGGTTGTCGTTGACTCCGGCCTCACTGAAGATCTCGATCTCATCTCGCAAAAGTTGTTCGCGCTCCATACAAATGGCGGAACTGAGTTCGTGGGACGCGTGGTGAACACCGCGGCGCAAACACTCTCGTGGTCCACAGACCCAAACGCGCTTCGCATCATCGTTGTCGCTGGCAATGAAGCAGCCGATCAAGACACAGTCGTTACCTATCAAACCGCGAGCAAAGCGAGCATCGAGCGCGGAATTCTGGTGAACAGTATTTTCTGCGGCACAGCATCGGATCCCATCGCCGCAAACTGGGGCGATGTCGCGCGACTTGCGGATGGTCAATTTGTTTGCATCGATCAAGGCGCGGGCGTGGTCGTTCCAGAAACGCCATTCGATAAGCAACTCGCGGAACTCTCCGCAACCATCAACACGACCTACCTCGCCTGCGGCACGCGTGGCGCGACGGCGGCAGCGAATCAAACATTGCAGGATGCGAATGCGCAGTCACTTGGTGCCGGAGTCGCCGCACAGCGCTCTGTGTCCAAGAGCAGCGCGATCTACGACAACCGCTCGTGGGATCTCGTGGACGGTTGCGCCGCTGGCGAAATGAAAATCGAAGAGGTCAAGGACGAGGATCTGCCCGCTGAGATGAAGGGCAAAACACTTGAGGAGAAGAAGGTGATCCTTGCAGCGAAACAAGTAGAACGCGTGCGCATTCAAGCGGAAGTTCAGGTACTGCAAACTAAGCGCGAGGCGTTCCTCGCAAACGCGGCTCGCAACCAAGCGAACGAACAAGGCGTCACGCTCGACGACGCGCTCAAGCAAGCGATTCGATCTCAAGCAACGAAGAAGGGAATGCAGTTCGTACCTCCTGCTCCAGTTGCACCACCCGTTGTTCCACCTGTCGCGACCCCGGCGCGCGTGCAATCGGAGCAGTGATCGAAGTAGGATGACGACCATGACTGCAGCAAAGCCAAGAGTCATGATCGTTGAAGACGACGACGCGATTCGCGCAGGACTGTGTGATGTGCTCCGCTTCGGCGGCTACATCCCACTCACCTGTGCGCGCGGCGATACGGCGCTCGCGCAAATCCTCGAAGCGTCGCCTGACCTTGTGCTGCTTGATGTGATGCTTCCTGGGCGCAATGGATTTGAAGTGCTTCGAGACCTTCGCAACGCGAGCGCGACACTGCCCGTGGTGATGTTGACTGCGCGCGGCGATGAGCGTGATCGCGTTGAAGGCCTTGAGCGCGGCGCAGATGATTACGTGGTGAAACCGTTCAGCGCGCGTGAAGTCCTCGCGCGCATTGGCGCCGTGTTGCGGCGCAGTGCGGAGCGACCTGTGGATGTGCATCACATCACAGTGCCCGCTGGCACGATTGATCTCGCGCGATGTGAAGCGCGCGGCGCAAGCACTGTGGTGACGCTGAGCACACGCGAGGCGAGCGTCCTTCGCATGCTTGCAGCTAATCGCGCGCGAGTGGTGACGCGCGAAGAATTGTTGCGAGTCGTATGGGCAGTGGATCCACGCGGTGCGGAGACTCGTGCTGTCGACATGCAGATGACACGACTGCGCGAATCACTTGCGAGTGTGGGCCTTGATGCGGTCATCCAAACCGTGCGAGGCAAAGGCTACCGCCTCGCGGCTGACGCGGAGGTCCGCGCGTGAAGCGTCAACGTCCATGGTGGCTCATCGCGCTCATCGCTGCCGCGCTGATCATGATTGCGGGGCTTTGGTTCGTGACGAATGCTGTGCGAACTCTTGAAGCGCAGCAAGCGTCAGCTCGCGCGAATCTTGCACGCGCAGAAGTCATTCGACTCGCACTCTGGCGTATGGATGGCTGGATGACGCCGCGCCTCGCACGCGAAGCCGCGCGACCTGTTGATGAGTACGCGTCGTTTCTTTCGCCGAGCGGTGCGGTGAATCGATTGCTTCAATCTGTTCCGAAGGGCGAAGTGCTTTCACCAAGTCCGTTGCTGCTAGGAACGCCTGAATGGATTCCGCTTCACTTCGAATGGCGCACGGATGGAACGCTCACGAGTCCGCAGGTGCCAGAAGGAAATCTTCTTGACCTTGCAGAGGGACAGTATTTCAAGGATGGCGTGCCGAAGGAACGCGCAGAGTCGTTGAAGCGTCTTGCGTCACTCATCGGAAGCGCGAATCAATCGTTCGATGCTTGTGTGGCGCAAGCTGAAGTTTCGAACGCCGCAATCGCGAGCGCGTGGAGTGCAGACGTTGAAGAGAAGTCGTCGGGCGTGCTCGCGATGCGCGCGACAGGCGGACTCTCTGGCGGCTCAAAGCTCCCATTGAATGACTACGCAACGCGAGTACGCGCATCCAATGAAGCACAACAGATTGAAGACGTGCAAGGACGCGGCAAGGTTGCGTCTACGACGAGTGACATGCTCGCGTCGGCAACTGGTGGCAGCGCGGAAGACACCATCGGACCGCTCATTCCCACATGGCTCTCCATCGATCCGCCAGAATTGGCGTTTGTTCGACGCGTTCGCGAGCAAGGCGAATCACGCGTGCAAGGATTTCTCGTCGACTGGACGCAACTCTCCGCATCGCTGCTGAGCCAGGTCTCGGACCTCGCCAACAATCCGCAACTCACACCGACCGCAGCAGGTGCAGATCGATTCGCGCCCGCGCGCCTTGCGAGCATTCCGGTAGAACTTCAAGGCGACTTTATCATCCCGCTCAGCGACACCGAGCCCGCGTCAAGTACGCCTGCACTTCTCTTCGCGTGGGGCGCTGCTGTTCTCGCACTCAGCGCTGCCGCACTCGCTGCGTGGACGAGTGTTTCCTTCGGCGACCGACAGGCTCGCTTTGCGTCAAGCGTCACGCATGAACTTCGCACGCCGCTGACGACCTTTCAGTTGTACGCAGAAATGCTGCGCGACGGAATGGTTACTGACGAAGCGCGCCGTCAAGAGTGCCTTGACACGCTGTGCCGCGAATCCGTTCGACTGTCGCATCTTGTGGAAAACGTACTGAGTCTCTCGCGACTCGAACGCGGCGCGAAGCCCAATCATGCGCCAAGCGTGCTACATGCGGAGGACTTCACTCGGCTCATCAGCGTGATCACGCAAGAACGCGCAGCGAACGCAACGAGTTCGACAACGAACTCGCTCGGCGATGCGTCGGTGCTCGTCGATCGAGATGCGCTGACGCAAATTCTCGCCAACCTCATCGAGAACGCTGCGAAGTACGGGAGTGCGAACGACATGGAGGCGGTCATCGATGTGCGCGTCCGCATTGATCAGGGCACGCTCGAAGTGCAAGTTTCTGATCAGGGTGCGGGAATCCCGCGCCATGCATCGAACGCAATCTGGCGCCCGTTTGATCGTGCGGGGCGTGAGAGTGGAACGCAGGTTGGTCTCGGACTCGGGCTTCCAGTTTCTCGCGCGCTTGCGCAAGGGCTCGGTGGATCACTCGAGCTTCTCCCTCTACGCGCCGGCACTTCGGGTGCGTGCTTCATCCTGCGCATTCCGAATGCGCTTGCCCCTGCGACGCATTGAGTTTGCCGGAGATTCATCGCCACGCATTGAGTTTGCCGACCTTGATTCCGGAGGCCTGTATTGCACGATCCGAAACTCACCGCTGAAGCTCTCGCCGAATTGCCGCCCGACATCGCCTCAAGCCCGTTGTTCAACGGCGATCTCGCGCCAACGCCCATTGCGCGCCGAACCTGGACCACCTACAACTTCGCCGCGCTCTGGATCGCGATGGCGCACTGCATTCCAACCTACATGCTCGCGGGCGGACTGATCGCGCTCGGGATGAACTGGTGGCAAGCGCTCTTCACCATCGCTGTCGGCAACGTGATCGTGCTGATTCCAATTCTCCTCAACGCGCACCCTGGCACGAAGTACGGCATTCCATTTCCTGTACTCGCGCGCAGTAGCTTCGGCACGATCGGCGCGAATGTTCCCGCACTGCTTCGTGCAATCGTTGCGTGTGGATGGTTTGGCATCCAGTGCTACATCGGTGGCGAAGCCGTCCGCATTTTTCTCGTCGCGGTGTGGCCAGCCTTCAACGACATCGGCGGCGGAGCATCGCTCCTCGGACTTCCAGTCCCGAGCATGATCACGTTCTTCATCTTCTGGGTGCTCAACATCGTGATCGTGTTGGTCGGCATCAACGCGGTGCGCGTCTTCGAGAATTGGTCGGCGCCCATCATCATGCTCCTCGCGCTCTGGCTCTTGTGGTGGGTGGTGCAACGCGCGGGCGGACTTGGACCAATGTTCGACCGGCCCTCATCATTCACGACGAACGCAGAGTTCTGGAGAGTGTTCGTTCCATCACTCACCGGCATGATCGGATTCTGGGCGACCCTGAGTCTCAACATCCCAGACTTCACTCGCTTCGGCAAAGGTCAGAAGCAGCAGATGTGGGGACAGGCACTCGGACTTCCAACCACGATGCTCGCGTTCAGCGCGATGGCAGTCATCATCACGAGTGCATCGGAGACGGTGCTCTCCGGTTGCGATCCGAAGACGCTGTGGGATCCCGTTGTTGTCTTAGGCCACATCACGAGCGCAACGCCACCCACTGGTCTGTCTGCACCACTTCTCGCCGATCCGACGACACGCATCGTCATCGCGATCCTCAGCCTCGTCGGTGTCGCCATCGCAACGATCAGTACGAACATCGCAGCGAATGTTGTGAGCCCAGCGAACGACTTCTCCAACATCGCACCGCGATGGATTTCATTCAAGACAGGCGGCGTGATCACAGGAGTCATCGGCATTCTCATCATGCCGTGGAAGTTGCTCGCGAGCCCCGATGTCTACATCTTCAATTGGCTCATTGGATACTCCGCACTACTCGGTCCAATCGCAGGCATCATGATCGTGGACTATTGGATGTTGCGAAAGCGCACGCTCGATGTTCCAGACCTCTATCGCACGAAAGGCCGCTACGCGGGTATCAATTGGATTGCGATGCTCGCGCTCGTCATCGGAGTCGCGCCAAGCGTTCCCGGATTTCTGAAGAGCGTGAAACTGCTTGGTGGCGAACCAAATTTCTGGGACGCGATCTATCCATACGCCTGGTTTTCAGGCGTAATTCTCGCTGCGGCAGTGCACTGGATGTTCAGCCCCACCCGCCACGACCGCATGCGATAGGCAACTCAATGTTGGGATCAGCACCGACAAGCGATCTCACTGCTCGAAGACTTCATCGACGATGGTGAGGCCTCGGTCAATGATCTCGAACGAGACTTGCATCTGCTCTTCGGTGATGGTGAGCGGTGGATTACACATCACGGTGCTCCACTGCAGCACGGTGAAGAGGCCGTTGTCTTTGAGGAACTTTCCGAGCTTGCCCATGACGGGATGACTTCCGCCGTACGGGACAAGGCGCTCGCCCGCCGAGTTCTTACGGAGTTCGATCAATCCGAAGAGTCCGATGTTGCGATGCTCGCGCACGCATCGATGCTTCGCTGCGAGCCTTTCCATGTGCTTGTGCATCACGTCGCCCATGCGTGCAGAGTTTTCGACGAGCTTCTCTTCAACAATCACATTCACCGCAGCAAGCGCGCATGCCATGCAAAGTGGATGCGCGTTGTAGGTGAGTCCGCCCCAGAAAACGTTTTCGCGGAAGTGATTCGCGATTGGATCCGAAACCGCCATCACACCGAGCGGCAAGTAGCTACTGGTGAGTCCCTTCGCCATCGTGCAGATGTCGGGAACGATGTCGCCATGTTCGAAGGCGAAGAGTTTTCCCGTGCGTCCCCAACCACACATCACTTCATCGCAGACGAGCAAGATGCCGTACTTCTCGAGCAGCGTCTTCAATCCCTTCAAATAACCCTTTGGCGGCGGCAATATTCCGTTCGTGCCCGTCACTGTTTCGATGAACATCGCGGCAATGTTTTTGGGGCCCTCGTACTGAATCACTTCTTCGAGATACGTCAGATTGTTCGCGACGATCTCTTCATCCGTTGAACCAAAGCTGAACTCGTAGGGACGCGGATCCATCACGCGCACAACGCCAGGCATTCCTGGTTCGGTTGGCCAACGCCTTGGATCACCTGTGAGCGAGATCGCGCCATTCGTTGCGCCGTGGTAACTGCGATAGCGCGCGAGAATCTTGTGGCGTCCGGTGTAGAGCCGCACAGCCTTGATCGCGTTCTCGTTGGCCTCAGCGCCGCCAAGTGTGTAGAAGAATGTGTTGAGGTTTCCCGGTAGGAGTTCGGCAAGACGCAGTGAAAGTCGCGCACGAATCTCCGTCGCCATTCCAGGATACGCATACGCGAGCGTCGCGGCCTGCTCTTGAATGGCTTGCACAACCTTCGGATGCGCATGACCAATGTTCACGCTCATGAGTTGACTGTTGAAGTCAATCCAGCGTTGCCCTTCTGGACCGTAGAGATAGATCCCCTCCGCTCGCGCGATCGGTATCGGATCGACCTTACCTGTCGCGCTCCACGAAAAGAGGCTGTGCTGCATGCACGCGTCGATCATCTCGCGCGAGCCCATCGTTCCAAGAGAAGGTGTTGCGTTCATCGGTGTTTCAACTCATCCAATTGCGATCATGCTGCAGCGCCCACTTGCTTGTGATCTTTCGCTGTCGTGTCCAGAATCGATAGCCATCCCAGCCCGTCATGTTGCCGTGACCAAAACAGGAATCATTCCATCCGCCGAAACCAAAGGGTTCGCGCGGCACAGGGACACCGATGTTCACGCCACACATGCCGGCTTCAACGCTGGCAATCACGCGCCGCGCGATGTCGCCACTACTCGTGTAGATACTGCTCGCGTTTCCGTATGGACTCGCGTTCTCAATTTCAATTGCGCGCTCAAGCGTCGGCACGCGAATGATGCTGAGCACGGGACCGAAGATCTCTTCGTGTGCAACTGACATTTCCGTCGTCACATTGTCGATGATCGTCGGTCCGATCCAGTAGCCGCCCGCAACTGCGTTCGCGCGACGACCATCAAGCAGAATAGTCGCGCCAGCGCGTTCCGCAGCATCGATGTATCCCGAGATTCGATCGCGCGCCGCTTGACTTGAGACTGGACCGAGATCCTTGCCGGGCGTGATCTTCGCCGCACGCGCTCGAACTCCATCCACGATGTGATGCACATCACCCACCGCAAGCAAGACACTCGCAGCCATGCATCGTTGTCCTGCACAACCTGTGAAGGACGCGACGACATTCTCAGTCGTGAGTTCGACATCCGCATCAGGCACCACGATTAAGTGATTCTTCGCGCCACCTAAGCAGAGCGCGCGCTTGCCCTCTGCACTCGCGCGTGCGTAGACCAACTTCGCGACCTTCGTACTTCCCACAAATCCGAGCGCCTTGATCGAGGGGTGATCACACAGTGCTTCCACCACATCGCGTCCACCTTGCACGATGCTGAAGACTCCAGTGGGAAGTCCTGCTTGCTTGAGCAACTCCGCAAGGCGCATCGTCGAGAGCGGCACGCGTTCGCTCGGCTTCAGAATAAATGCATTTCCTCCGACAAGCGCTTGCGGAAGCATCCACAGCGGCACCATCATCGGGAAGTTGAATGGCGTGATGCCTGCAACCACACCGAGCGCTTCGAAGGTCACCTCGCATGCGACGCCTCGACTCACTTCGAGTTGACCGCCCGCTGCGAGATTAGGCAACGAGCATCCGTACTCCACGCACTCGATGCCCTTCTCCACTTCTGCCTTTGCTTCGCTGAAAATCTTGCCGTTTTCGTGCGAGAGCAGCCACGAGAGTTCTTCGAGATTCGCAACCATCAACTCTCGCAAGCGATACATCACATGCGCGCGATCACGAATCGGCCACTTGCTCCACGCGCCCACCGCTGCTTCGCCAGCCTTCGCTGCACGATCAACATCCGCGCTGCTTCCGAGTCGCACTTGAGCGATCGACTTGCCGAATCGAGGATTGAGAACATCTTGCGTACTGCTTGCGGCAACTGGATCGCACCACTGATCATTGATCCAGTTGCGTGCGGTGGAGTAGGTTGCGAAGTCATCGCTCTTTGCAGAAAATGGCGTGGCTGTCGTTGCTGTCGTGGCTGATGCTGTCATGAATGAGCGTCCTTCCGAACCACTGCACTTGGTGCAGCGAGAGCGTTGCGCAACTTGAGCGCCTGCGCGTAATCCGCGAATGGTTTGCGAGCGACGAATTGCCCCCAGCCTTGCGTCGCTTGCAATTGATCGTTCTGCCACAAGATCTTTCCGCGCGACATT
The DNA here is from genome assembly GCA_003671055.1 of Planctomycetota bacterium. GTDB lineage: Bacteria > Planctomycetota > Phycisphaerae > Phycisphaerales > SM1A02 > F1-140-MAGs142. The sequence continues at coordinate 42,350 of QWPV01000011.1, read as the reverse complement.
GTCACTGCGGCGTTTCCTGTCACTGTCATTCCTTCGAAGACATTGAAGTCGTTCTTCTGATGCTGCGTCTTCGCTGAAATCGTTCGAGTCTTCTTTGGATCCCACACCACGATGTCCGCATCACTGCCGACCTGAATCGCGCCCTTCTGCGGATGACAGTTGAAGATGCGCGCCGCGTTCGTGCTTGTGAGCGCGACGAACTGACTCGGCGTGAGCCGGCCTGTGCCAACCCCGTGATGCCAGAGCACACTCATGCGATCTTCTATGCCGCCCGTTCCATTAGGGATCTTGCGAAAGTCGCCTAAGCCCACGCGCTTCTGCGCTGTATCGAACACGCAGTGATCAGTGCCGACAACGGAAAGTACGCCCGATTGCAATCCTCGCCAGAGCGCAGCTTGATGTTCGCGCGATCGAAACGGCGGGCTCATCACATGATGCGCCGCGGTATTCCAGTCTGGATTGCGATAGACGCTGTCATCCACGATGAGATGTTGAATGAGCGCTTCACCGAACGCGCATTGTCCTTCGCTCTGCGCACGAGCAATCGGATCCATCGCATCACTGCAACTCGTGTGCACGACATACAACGGAACGCCGATGACCTCCGCGATGCGAAGCGCGCGATTGCTCGCTTCACCTTCAACTTCAGGCGGACGCGAGAGTGGATGGCCTTCGGGCCCAGTGATCCCGCGTGCAAAGATCTCGCCTTGTAAGTGCGCCACGAGATCGCCGTGCTCCGCATGGACGGTGCAAATCGCACCGAGGTCGCGCGCGCGAATGAAGCTTTGCACGAGCACCGCGTCATCGACCATGATCGCACCCTTGTACGCCATGAAGTGTTTGAAACTCGTCACTCCCTGCTTCGTCACTTCGCCCATCTCTTCGCGCACTGCATCGCTCCACCATGTAATCGCCATGTGGAAGGAGTAATCCGCTGCAGCTTTCGCAGCACGCGTGCGCCAAGTGTCGAGCGCGTGCATCAGACTCTCGCCTGGCGCAGGAATCACGAAGTCGATGATGGTCGTCGTGCCGCCCGCCGCTGCCGCAGCCGTGCCCGTGAAGAAGTCATCCTTCGACACTGTCCCCATGAACGGCAATTCCATGTGCGTATGTGGATCAACTCCACCTGGCATGACATATGCGCCGCCAGCGTCGATGATGCGCGCACCTGCAGGCGCGTCGAGCCCTTCGCCAACCGCGATAATCTTCGGACCCACGACAAGAACATCCGCACGCCACGTGCGAAGTGCGTTGACGACGGTGCCGCCTCGAAAGAGTGTCGAGTCGCTCATACTTGCCTCACAGCTTGGAGATTTCGGGATACGCCTCTGGTCGGCGATCGCGATAGAACTGCCACACACTTCGCACTTGCTCAATCATGCCGAGATCGAGATCGCTCACGAGTAACTCGTCGTTGTCTTCACTCGCTTGAGCGATCGTCTCGCCGCGTGGATTCACAAAGTAACTCGTTCCAAAGAATTTCCCAATGTTCCACGGCGCTTCGACGCCGACGCGATTGATGCAGCCCATGTAGTAGCCGTTCGCAACCGCGTGTGCGGGCTGCTCAATCTTCCAAAGATACTGCGACAACCCCGCGACGGTCGCGGAAGGATTGAAGACGATCTGCGCCCCATTGAGTCCGAGGCAGCGCGCACCTTCAGGGAAGTGACGGTCGTAGCAGATGTACACACCAATCGTCGCGTAACGCGTCTTGAACACTGGGTAGCCACCGTTGCCGGGCTTGAAGAAAAACTTCTCGAAGAAGCCAGGATTCACCTGCGGAATGTGCTGTTTGCGATACTTGCCAAGGTATGTTCCATCCGCGTCATAAACCGCGGCAGTGTTATAGAAGACGCCGCTCATCTCCCGCTCATACACCGGGACGATCACGACCATCGCGTACTTCTTCGCAATGCTCGCGATGCGCTCCGTGGTCGGACCAGGCACGCTCTCCGCAGCTTCATACCAGCGCGGATCTTGACTCGGGCAGAAATACGGACCGTTGAAGATCTCTTGCAAACACAGAATCTGCACGCCCTTCTTGCCCGCATCCTCGATGTACTTGATGTGCTTCTCTACCATCGCCGCTTGAATGTCAGCGATGCTTCGAGTCTCGTCATTGAGTGGATTGCTGCACTGAATGAGTCCGCAGCGAACAGTTTTCGATGGTGTTGTCATGTGATGCTCACGATCCCTAGTGCGCGCCCTTCTTCGGTCGAATGGGCTTTCCTTCCGTCATGTGCTCATTCCAACTCGCGCGTGCTTGTCCGTTGTCAACCTGCACAAGCTCGATGCATCCTTCAACGGGACACACAATCTGACACAGATTGCATCCCACGCATTCGGACTCATCCACCGTCGGCACACGCGTGCCCTCCACAGGATGAATGCATTGATGCGCGCCGTCGTGGCATGCTGCAACACACAGTTGACATCCAATGCACTTGCTCGCGTCAATCTTCGCGACGGTCTCGTAGTTAAGATCGAGTTCGCCCCACTCGCCGCATGCGGGAACAGCCTTGCCGACCATCTGATCAATCGTCGAGAAATCATGCGTGCGCATGTACTGCTCAAGCCCATCGATCATGTCTTCCACAACGCCGTAACCGCGAAGCATGACTTCGGTGCACACTTGCACAGTGCTTGCGCCAAGCAAGATGAACTCCACAGCATCGCGCCAGTTGCAGATACCGCCGATGCCGCTGATGGGGAGTTTGAAATCTCTCTCGCGCGCGAGCGCAGCGACCATATGCAACGCGATCGGCTTCACCGCCGCACCGCAGTAGCCGCCGTTCGTGCTCATCGAGCCAACACGCGGCTCGGGCACGAAGCGATCGATGTCCACCGCGATAATGCTCTTGATCGTGTTGATAAGCGAGACACCATGCGCGCCGCCGCGCTGGGCTGCCATCCCATGCGGAACGATATTGCTCACATTTGGTGTGAGCTTCACAAGCACGGGCACGCTGCTGTGCTTCACTGCCCATCCCGTGATGCGCTCGTTCACGGTCGGCTCCTGACCAACCGCACTTCCCATGCCTCGTTCGCACATGCCGTGCGGGCAACCGAAGTTCAACTCAAGTCCATCCGCACCCGCATCGATCGATCGCTTGATGATGTCACGCCACTCCGACTCCGTCTCCACCATGAGTGAGACGATGATCGGATGCTTCGGGAAGAGTCGCTTCGTCTCCGTGATTTCACGCAGGTTGATGTCGAGCGAACGATCAGTGATCAACTCAATATTGCTGAAGCCCGCGCCACGCACGCCACCAATCGTGTGCGCGCCGAATCGGCTCGACACATTCTGAATCGGAATCCCAAGCGTCTTCCAAACCGCACCGCCCCACCCTGCTTCGAAGGCGCGCTGAATTTGCAATCCACTATTCGCTGGCGGCGCACTCGCGAGCCAGAACGGATTGGGCGAGTGAATCCCACCGGTGTTGGTACGAAGATCAGGCATGCGCGTGTCCTCCCATCATTTCCGCGTGCATCGCGTGCGCGGCGCGTTTGCCTTCGGCGGCGGCGTACACAACTTCTTTGCCACCGTTGGCGCAATCACCACCCGCAAACCAACCGCGCCGACCCGTTGCGCCGTCCGCGTTCACGCGAATGCTTCCGCGATCGAATGCAATGCCGGGAAGAGTCGCAAACATCGCATGGAGTTTCGATTGCCCGATCGCCATGAGAACGAGATCTGTTTCAAGCACGAATGCGCCCCCCTCCATTGGACGCTTCGACTCGTCAAGTCTCATGCATTCCACGCGCTCAACACGATTGCCGCCGCCGAAGGATGTTGCGACTGACTGCCACTCAATCCGCACGCCCTCCGACATCGCTGCGTCGAGTTCATGCGAGTACCCACTCATCACCTCGCGTTGTCCGCGGTAGAGCATCGTGACATTCGGGATGCCAAGGCCGAGCGATTCGCGCGCTGCATCAAGCGCGGTGTTTCCTCCGCCCACGACAACGACGCGTTGCACCGCGCGAAGATCAAGGTGCTCGAGTTTCATGCGCTCTATCCATTCGACGGCGCCATGAACGCCTGCAAGACTTTCGCCCGCAATACCAAGCGCGCTGTCGCTGCCGAGTCCTACGCCCACAAAGACTGCATCGAATTCACGCTCAAGATCCGCAAGCGAGATCTGCTCGCCAATCGTCACTCCCGTTTTCACTTCAATGCCGCCGATGGAAAGGATCCACTCAACTTCAGTGAGCGCGCGATCAGACTTCATCTTGTAAGGCGCAACGCCCGTCGTGTTAAGTCCGCCGACAGTCGCGCGCTTCTCAAAGATCGTGCACGCGTGACCGAGTCTTCGGAGTTCATGCGCCGCTGCGAGACTCGCTGGTCCAGCGCCAATGAGAGCGACGCGCTTGCCTGTGTCCGCCCCCGCTTCGAAAAACTCCCAACCCTCTGCAAACGCGCGATCGGTAGCGTAACGCTGCAACTTGCCGATCGCGATCGGCGGTTGTTCAAGTTGGTTGTACACGCACGCGCCAACGCAGAGCACTTCCACCGGACACACGCGCGCGCAACTCATGCCAAGAATGTTGGATTCAAAAATCGTCTTCGCAGAGCCATGCACATTGTCGGTCGAAATCTTGCGAATGAATTGCGGAATGTCGATGGACGTCGGGCACGCCGCGATACAAGGTGCATCTGCGCAGAACAAACATCTCGTCGCTTCCGCAATCGCTTCGCCTCGCATCAGAGGGAGTTTGAAATCCGTAAATGCGGATTCAGTTCGGTGCGCGAGAAGCGGAAGATCCATGCGTGAGAGTATCCAAGAAGTGATCTCAGGAACTCGCATGCTCCTAAGCACAGAGAGCGTAACCGCGAGCGACCGAAGTCGCGAAAACACGAGCACCCTCCGAAGGCGCTGTCGCCGCACGGAGGATGCTCGTTTTATGCGAGCGCGCCTTTTGACTCTGCGCGAATTCACATGAGTAGGTCAGACTTTAAACATGTCAGCGGCGTCGGCGGCGAGCAACGAGTCCTGCGAATCCGAGGAGCCCGATTGCGCCTGGCGCTGGCACGCTCTCAGTGAAGACGCGCAACTCTGACATACGGTTCGGGAAAGATGCGCCGCCCACCCACAAATCGAAGTGCAATTGGTTACCCGTGACGGTGTATTGCGACTGAAAGAGCGCGGGAGCGGTGTAGAAGCCATTGTCGATGGTGTTCACGGTCATGCCTGTGGTCGTGATCCCAGACTGCTCATCCCAGCAGAACGCTGGTGGGCCGGGCAACGCGCCGTACACCGCGGAGAGTGGCGGCGAGATTTGAAGTGCTTGCCCCGCAGTTCCGATGATCGCGCTTGAAGCGATAGACACCTTCCACACAACACAACACATCTCGCACGCAACTCGTGCGCCACGCATGAGTGTAGGTATGCACCCCACGCAGCTCACTAATCGTCGCGCGTCACTGCATCATTGCGCGCTGGGCTTCGTGGGCACGGCGGGTTCAATCGCCTTTGACTTCACGCAACGAAATCCAAGGTGCCCAAGCCCGGTGTCTGGCGCGCAGGACATTCGCGCGCTCGGGCGGTAGCTTGAACAGTAGCTCGCGTGACAGAGAAACGATCCGCCGCGATGCACGCGTGTTTCTGGTGCGTCGGGATTGCGTGGATCAGCGCTCTTGGTTGGACCTTTTGGATTCACAATCGTCACGCCTGCTCCCGCCGAGGCAACATCGCGCGCGTATGCATCCATGCGATAGAGATCACTCGTCCACTCCCAAACGTTGCCACCCATGTCGAAAAGTCCGTACCCATTCGCGGGGTAACTCTTGACTGGTGCACTGCGCACGAAGCCATCTTCTTCCGTGTTTTTATGGGGGAAATCGCCCTGCCAAGTGTTTGCACGCTTCGCATCGATTGGCTCTAGGCCCCATACAAATTCCTTCTGCACGAGTCCGCCGCGCGCTGCGAATTCCCACTCCGCTTCGGTCGGCAATCGCTTTCCCGCCCAGGCGCAGTACGCAAGCGCATCTTCAAACGAAATCTGTACGACTGGATGGTTCCATCGCGTTTCGATGTTGCTCGTTGGTCCTTCGGGGTGCTTCCAATCTGCGCCGTTCACCCACTGCCACCATTGCCCTGGATTGTTCAACTGCACTGCTTGCGTTGGTGGAGTAAACACGAGTGCGCCTGGCTGCAACATTTCAGCTGCAGGCTTCGGCGTGCCAGGAGGACACTGCTTCTTCAACTCCTCCCAATCCACTGCGCGTTCCGCAACTGTCTTGTACTTCGTCGCGTCGACGAACTTCGCGAACTGCGCGTTCGTCACTTCCGTCGTGTCCATCCAGAATCCATCGAGACGCACACGATGCACTGGTCGCTCGTCTGGTCGAGCCGATGGCAGATCACTTCCCATCAGAAATTCGCTCCCCTCAATCCACACCATTCCATCTAGCGCGGCAGGCGGCTCAAGGAGAAGCAAGAGGGCACATGAAAGCATCGTGGACATCAGCATCGGATTTACTCCATTCCTTCCCAAGAACCATCAAACGCAAAGGCGTAGTTCTTCCAACGTCCGATCGATGTTGTATTGATCGGTCGGCGAACCTGCTCGCGACTGAGGGTGAAGACTGCGCGCGTGAAATCGCCACCCTCGAGGCAGCGTTGCAACGCAAGCAGTGGTGTCTGAGCAGGCGGCACGCGTTCAATCTACCACTTGCGACCGAAGCCACGCGGCGAGTCGTTGCGCGCCTTGAGGTTCGTACTCAAAGCCAAGACTCGGTTCGAGAATCTCGAGTTCCATGAGGAGCGGATCGCCAGATGGGCCTCGCGCGATATCTACGCGCGCATACGCAAGATCACCGAAGCCAAGCGACTTCACATACGCAAGCACGCGCTCAGCAAGCGCACGCTCTGCAGAGGTTGCCTCCACCCTTCCATTCGAGCCATTCGAATCGCCACTCCAGCGCGCGGACTTTGTGACGGTATGCGAATACTCGCCGCCGAGAAACACAAGATTGCGCTCGCCGGAGCGAAGCACATCGTGAAGCAAGGGTTGCACGAGAAAGTCACGATCGATATGCGCCGCACGATGCGCGCGCGCCGCTACTTCGTCTCCATTCGCAACTCGAATCGTCCCAAACGAACCCGCCGAAATCGCGGGCTTCAGCACAAGTTCGCTCGACCGCGAAAACGCGCTCGACCAATCACATTCCTCGCCCTTCAAGAGTAACTCGGTTGGCACCACCGGAATCCCCGCGGCATGCAGTTCGAGCAAGTATCGCTTGTGCATGTTCCATTGCAGGGCACGAAGTGGATTCAACAGACGAGTCACGCGATCAACGGACACGATCCATCGTTCGAACTGCTCAAGCCGCGCAACGTAGTTCCATGTTGATCGAATGAGCGCGAGATCAAACGATGACCAATCTGCTCTCGGATCTTCCCAGCACACCATTGATGTCTTGATGCCGAGTGGAGCACACGCCGCTGCGAGCGGAAGCAAGTCGACATCCGCGTGAGGAAGTTCATGAGTTGTGACGAGTGCGATGTGCATGAGCCGTGCTTCGCCGAAAGAGTACTCCGCCTAACGAGAACCGGCGCAGTGCAAGCACCGCGCCGATTCGAGAAATGCTGTGAGAATCAACTCAGTTGCGACGGCGACGAGCCGCAATTCCTACGAGTCCGAGCAGCGCGATCGCGCCTGGCGCGGGCACAATCGAGAAGTCCGTCATGTCGAAGTGACCGTCGATGTTCTGTCCTGCGAGTGCGTTCGGCACCACGAAGCCGAGTTGCATTGCGCCAACATTCGACAGCACGGTTGCGTAGTTGGATCCCTCGAAGGAAACCCACTGCGTACTCGTGGCGGAGACATCGAAGGTCACGACGCTCCACACGTTTGGGGCGACCGTGACGGAGGCGAATGCCGCGGCGCCAGGGAAGTTTTGCGGAGTCGCAACACGAAGTGTGATCGTGAGTGCTTCAGCAAGATCATGTCGGAACGCGAACGACAACTCGGTCGCGCCCGCTGCGATCCAGTTTCCAGCGAACGCGTTTCCGCTTGAGCCAAGCGATGCTGATGCGCGGAAAACTGTCGCGGGAAAGCCGCCTCCGCTCGTCGAACTGAGGTTCAAGAGGCTCGATACATACGCCTCGCCACTCGGTCCACCCGCAGCGTTCCAATTGAGCAGCGTTGCGCTCGAAGCTCCGCGCCAGTTTGCCGTGCCCGTGCTGAATGACTCGTTGAAGTCAGTGATGCCCGCATGTGCGGAACCTGTCGCGACGAATGCGATGGAGGTGGCGATCGAGAGATACAGAATGGTGCGCATAGGAACCTTGAGGAGAAGCGATCCGCGATGGACTTTTGTAGTCCATGCGCGGCAGAGGGCGGGAATAGAGAACAATAATGTGTAGAGCAATTTGAAGATACGATCCACCTATTGGGCGCGAATCCTCGTGATTTAACGTGCACGACGCAAAATTATTGATAGATATACGGACGCGAATCCCCCTGCGGTCTGCACACAGGGAACCCGCGAAGTGGCGCTCTCGAGATAAACCGGATTCTGCCCGTCCCGAATGCAGAATTGAAGGCAAACTCACGTACGCGAACTGCTTCGATAGAGCCTCGTTTAGGTACTCCGACCCATTATGCAACGCAACACGATCGCACCGTTCGCCGCAAGCATCCTCGCAACGTGCCTCTCCACAGTGTGCTCCGCGCAAACAATCACGCCGACGGTGAGCAACTGGAAGTTGAACCTCACAGGTCAGGCTGGTTACGGCGGCATCCTTGCTGATGTCCAACAAGTGCTGCACTCCACAAACTTCGTCTACGTGAAGAGCACGAACATTCCGTCGTACATGATCGGACCGTGGCCAGGAAATCCCACTACGCCGTCGAATCAGAATTGGACGTTTAAGTTTCCAAAGACGGTGACGTACACCGCCACTGGTGCAGTCGTTGGGCTCGGTCATGTCGGCGTCTTCACAAACGGCGTCGTCTTCTTCAGCGCACTTGATGCGATGAGCTACAACAACCAGAACATCTGGCATCAGTCTGCGGTGTATTTCGAGGCAGCGGGGTTTGATTCGTGCAAAGGGCACCCCGGACCGAGCCGCGCGTATCACACGCATCAGCTTTCAGGTTGCGTCGCGATGAACGATCCGACGAAACACTCCATGATTCTCGGATGGGGCTTCGATGGTATTCCGATCTATGGTTCCTACGGCTACTCCGCAGTCGACGGAACTGGCGGCATTCGCCGCATGCAAAGTGGCTACCAGAAGCGTGCAATCACGCAGCGCACGACGCTTCCCAATGGCACCGCACTTCCGCCGAATCAGTACGGCCCTGCGGTAAGCGCGACCTATCCGCTCGGTTGCTACGCAGAGGATTATGTCTTTGTCATGAAGGGCGCGGACCTTGATGCAACGAATGCGCGCTTCTGTGTGACGCCTGAGTTTCCGAACGGTACATGGGCGTACTTCGCGACGATCGATAGCGCGTTGGCTCCTGCGTATCCATTTCTCATTGGCGCGAGATATCGCGGCGTGGTGACGGCTGGCAACACTGGTCCAGGCGGCGGCCATGTTGTGATCTCCGAAGCAACCATCAACTTCACCTCCACGCCTTGCCTTGCAGATCTCAATGGTGATCGCGTCGTCGATGCGGCAGATCTCGCTTCACTCCTCTCGCGCTGGGGATTCGGCGGCGGTCTCGGTGACCTTGATCGCAGCGGCGATGTGGGCGGCGGTGATCTCGCCATCCTGCTGAACTCTTGGGGTAACTGCTAAAGCGTCGAAGAGTGTCGCTGCATGTTCTTCGCAGGATTCACGAGCATTCTCATCACTCTCGTGCCACCGAGTTGGTCGGAGGTCGCTCCAATTCTCGCGAAGAACTGCACGCCGTGTCATGCGGGAAACGGATCGGGCGCATATCCACTTGCAAGTGCGAGCGAACTTCGGCGTCGACGCTCGACTGTCGCTGAAGTGCTCGCGGATCACTCGATGCCTCCGTGGCTTCCAACGAATCCCGCGGGATCATTTCTTCATGAACTTCGCATCGATGCTGCGGATCGCGCATTGTTGCGCGCGTGGGTTGATGCAGGATGTGTCGCGCCTCTCGATGCGGAACCAACAACACGCGCGTCCTCCACACTCGTCGAACCTTCGATCGCGAGCATCGCGTTTGCTGAGGGTTGGAGCGCAGCGCCCGAAGAGCGCGACGCGATGCGAAGTTTCGCGGTGCGTCTAGGCAATACTGCAGCACTCCGCGTCAGTGCGTTGCGCGCGCACTTCGTGAATCCCGGCCATGTAGGCCACGTGACATTTGCCGCGGACAACAACGGCGAAGCGGAGCGACTCGATGCGCTCGATGGCGCAGACGGATTCAAACTCGCCGGCGACATTGGCGATGTCTCAAGTGGCTCGCTCCTTGGTGTTGGTGCCGATGGCGTGTTCGCGTTGCCCGATGGATACGCGGTAGAAGTCAAACCCAACGCGACCGTTGTCGCGGAAGTGCGCGCGAGTGGACGCGGGAAGATCGAAAACGCTGGATTCACGCTTGAATTGTTCGCCGCGAAACCCGACGCGATGCTGCTCACCGCGCTTCCAGTCGGTTCGCATGGCGCAACGCGGCAGTCGAGTTCATCCGAAGAAACTGTGCGCACGATGTCCCCTGCGCTGCAACAGACATACGACATCGTCGCAGTGATCGCGCGCCCTGGACGACTTGCGCGTGCGTTGAAACTTTCCGTCGAGTCAACCGCGAATGATCGATCGCATGAGCTTCTCACGATCCCGATCTACAACGGACATCGCGATAGACCGTATGCATTCGCGAAGCCTGTGCGGGCGACTGCAGGGAGTCGACTTCTTCTCGAGACCACGTTTGAAACTGCATTGGCTGCGACGCAGTCGACACCAGAATGCGTGTTGCTCGTGCGTGTTGTCGACTCTCCGAAAACTGCGACAATCGAAGTCGCAGAATCGGCGAATGCTGCATCCACTCCGCGCGCGAAATCCGCTGCACTCGCAATTTCAACTGCAGTCCTCACGCCATCGCTTCGCGTCATGACACACGAAGTAGACGCGCAACTCTACGAAGCACTCCTCGGTCGCTCCGCTGTATCTCGCACAGGATCAGTTGTGTCTGCAGGCGCGACATTCTTTGATGCGCTGTTGTGGTGTAACGCCGCGAGTGAGTCGCTCAGCAAACATCCGTGCTACCAACTCACCCATATCGAGCGCGATGGTTCAGGCGCCGCAACCTCAGCAGTCGTGACGATGCTCGATGGAGACGGGTTTCGACTTCCTTCCACCGCAGAATGGACGGCACTTGCCGCGCTTGAGGATGTGGTCGATGCCGCTGGATCCCTGTGGGAGTGGTGCGAAGACGCCCGCGGTGAAGCGCGTGTGGTGCGAGGCGGATCGTGGGCGGATCCAGAAGCGCAGCGCAAAGTCGAGACTTCGGCGACCGTGCCACCGAGCGTGTTGAACGAGCTCTTCGGATTCCGCGCAGTGATCGGCGCACGAATACGCTAAAACTACCTTCCTACGCAGCGGAGGTTTTCTATGGACCGAATTTCGAGTGATGCATTTGTTCTGTTCGGCGCGACGGGTGACCTCGCGCATAAGAAAATCTTCGACACGCTCCACACAATGGTGCGCCGAGGACATCTCGACATTCCCGTCATCGGCGTTGCGAAGAGTGGGATGACCACCGAGCAAGTTCGCGCGCGCGCACTTGAGGGCATTCAGAAGTTCGGCGCGAACGGCGTCGATCAAGCTGCGTTTGAGAAGTTGATGTCGCGCTTCACGTACATCGATGGCGACTACGCCGACCCCGCGACATTCACTGCCGTGAAGCGCGCACTCGGCGCGGCGGAACATCCCATCCACTACCTCGCGATTCCGCCATCGCTCTTTGGTTCGGTCGCGACCTCGCTGCAAGCATCGGGCTGCGCAACGGGCGCGCGCGTCATCGTCGAGAAACCATTCGGGCACGATCGTGATTCTGCTATCGCGCTCAACGCTGACTTGCACGCTGCGTTTGACGAGAAAAATGTTTTCCGCATCGATCACTACCTCGGGAAAGAGGCAGTGCAGAACATTCTCTACTTCCGATTCGCAAACGCCTTCCTGGAGCCGATCTGGAATCGGACGCATGTGAAGTCGATTCAGATCGTGATGGCGGAACAATTCGGCGTGCAAGGTCGAGGTCGTTTCTACGATGCCACCGGATGCATTCGCGATGTGATGCAGAATCACCTCATGCAAGTGCTCGCGTTTTTGTGCATGGAACCGCCGGATTGGCGCGACATGGAGCGCACTCGCGATGAGCAAGTGAAGTTCTTCCGTTCGGTGCGCACCATCGAGACACAGAATGTTGTGCGCGGCCAGTTCAATGGCTATCTGCAGGAAGATGGCGTTGCGCCCGGTTCGACAATGGAGACCGGCGCTGCGATGCAGTTAGCTGTCGACAATTGGCGTTGGTCAGGAGTGCCGATCTATCTCCGCGCTGGAAAGAATATGCCCTTCACATGCACCGAAGTGCGCGTGGAGTTGCATCGCGCACCTGGCGTCGTGTTCTTCGAAGCGCAACCTCCTGCGCACAACGCGATCCGATTCCGTCTCTCTCCGCGCATCGAGATCGGAATTCAAGCTGAAGTGAAGACGGAAGGCGAGCGCATGATTGGCGAGCCGCTCGAACTGCTCGCCATTGATCAACAGAACGACGAGATGACGCCGTATGAGCGGCTCTTCGGTGATGCGATCAAGGGCGACTCCGCGTTGTTTGCGCGTCAAGATGCCGTGGAAGAATGCTGGCGTATCTTCGATCCGATCTTAGGAAATGCGGTGCCCGTCCATCAGTACGATATTGGCACCTGGGGAGCCGCGATCACGCGAGAATGGCTGCTCCCAGAGGGTGGCTGGCACATTCCGACGAAGCCTGCGAGCGCGTAACTTCAGGCGTAGCGCGGTTTGCAGACGAATCTGACAATATTTCCCCTTCGCCACTCGCGAATCAGGTATTTTTGCGTAGATACATCGGCACCTCTCTCGCCCGCCTACCGATCCGATTGGAAAACACGATGGCACTTCGAACACCTTGGCTCGCGGCATCCACACTTCTCCTTGCCAGCGCTTGCGCCTCCTCATTAAGCGCGCAATCCACGCATCTGAGTTACTACGCAGCATCGACGGTGATCGAAGGGCAGCGTTTCTATCACGTCGACGTGTTTGCGAATTGCGTTAACGAGTGCGATCGCGTGCTCCTCATGTGGAGCATCGGTCTCGGAGGAAACTACAACGGTCTGTTCCAAGCGGAAGCAGATGTGTTTCCCACCACGATGATCCCACTAGGACACGGACCCGATCCGCATTGGGCGGTTGACTCGCACCTTTGCATCGGCGGCAATGACGAGATGGATTCAGGCGGTCTGGCGTTGACCACGCCTGATTGGGAAGGCGCGCTCGATGACGGCGATGGAGTTGAGCCCGGATGCTTCTTCATCATTCCTCCCATCACGCAGTACAACTACGCGGGGCCCGATCGGCGCGTTCGACTCGCACGCATCACCATCACGCAACAGCAATGGACAGGCAATCAGGGCTGTACGTTTTTCTGCCGAATCGCGACGACGAGCGTTGCAGATGGTCTCGAGATTCGAGACCTCTCAGTTTCGCCCGCGTTCAGCTTCGCGCCTTCTGGCGACGCGCTCAATCAGATAGATATCCCATCGCCTGAACCGTTTTGCTACATCGAAACTCCAGGCAGCGGCGCCGGTGATGGTTCCGCTGGTGGTGGCGGTGGTGGCAGCGGCGGTGGTGGCAGCGGCGAAGATGTTCCGCCAGATGGCGTGCCCAACCCCGATCCTCGAAGTTTCGATTTCGATGGCGACAGGACGCCCAACTTTTTCTGGCACAACGCGACCACTGGTGGAACAAGCGTGTGGGAGATGGACGGCTTAAGCCGTATCGATGGAGGCCTCACGCCTTGGAGTACTGGTACCAGCATGCGGCCACTCGGTCACGGCGACATCGATGATGACTCCATCCCCGAAGCATTCTTTTGGAATCCGTCGAATAGAACTGTCACAGCGTGGACCGTCGTCGGTGATGTGCGACTCCGCGCAGAGGTCACGGCGACGCTCGGCATTGGATGGGAAGCGATTGATGTCGGCGACTTCACTGGCGACGGTCGTGCAGACGTCTTGATGCGCAACGGTTCCAGCCTTCGCGTGCAGCCTTATGCGAATGGGCACGCGTATGTCGATTGGTCAATCATCACGCTTCCCGCTGGATACACGTATCTGTGCGGCGTCGATGGCGATGGTGATGGCAAACTCGAAATCATGGCACGCGACGCGCAAGGTCGACACTTCCTGCGCCGCGCAACCGCGCAAGGGATCGCGTACTTCTCACTCATCGCGACGAATTTGGTGAGCGCGCCGTGGCGTGTTGCAGCAGTGGGCGACTTCGACGGAGACTTCGATGACGACATTCTCTGGCACAACCCTGTGAATGGCGAAGTTCGAGGATGGACATTGCAAGGCGGACTCAAAGTGGGAGCGGCGCTCATTCGAACGGGCGTCACTTCTCAGTACACAGTGCTCTCCACGATGGACACCGATCACGATGGTGATGACGATGTGTTCTGGCGCAACGAGGCAACGGGCGATGTCTTCGGATGGAAGATGAACGGCCTGGTGCGTGAAAGCGGATCGTTCATTCGGAATGTCTCGTTGAATTGGAAGATCGTGAACGAGTAATCGACTGGCCGCATCACGATCGCGTCATCAGACTTGCGACGCGATCAACTCCTGTTGCTCAACACCCCTGCGACGCTGCTAAGCGTCCACGCGATTGTCACGGGCTCAGACAGGCAAGATTCCCCTCGGAGAGGTTCATCAGATCGATGATGTCACAAACGAGGGTGAGGTCCTGAGAATCGTCTCAAATCGATGGCCCAAGCGGGAACAAACCCTCTTCGTATGCGAATGCGTTAGGGTGCTTGCCCTACTTGTAGAAAATTTGGCGATCTAACCGATCTCTTAGGGCACTCTCCTGCGTATGGATGGCAGACTCTCGTAAGTAGTTCGCGGGCAGAGGTAGCGAAAGGGCAGCTGATCGAGGACCGCCGCGGAAAGCGGTCTTCTTAGGCTGAAAAACAACAAGCCGCAGCGGGGCATCGCTGCGGCTTGTTGTTTAATGCGTGTTCACAGAGGGGCTGGAATCTGCACTTTGATTTCCGCTGTGAAGATGCCCGTTGGATCGCCGCGCTCTTCAAGCGTCTTCACGATCACATCCTTCATGCGCGGCACGATGCCTTCAAAGAGCACACGCCCCGCCATCACGACCTTCACCGCTTTGTCGAGGTCGAGCATGGAGTCATCGAGTCGGATGCACAACTCGGTCACCCCCGCTGCTTCTTCAATCGTGACGCATTGCCCTTCGCGCACAACCACCACGCGCTGCCCTGCCTTTGGTTCCTTCACTGCAAGCCAGTAGAAGCGATTTTCCGTCACATCATCTTGCAGCCACACGATGCGCGTCGGGCGCAAATCGCGCGTGAACTTCGCCATCCACGGAACAGCAACTGCGTCTTCGCGATCCATCCAGTGACCCTTGCCTTCATGGATCACTGCTTCGTGCGGATATCCACCGAGATCCTTCGCAGAGAGTTCATCGAGCATCACTTTCCACTGTCGACCAATCTCGTTGCGCTTGAACGCCGCATCATTGCCACCCATGTGCAACGCGAATGGAAGATTCCGCAATCCATCTGGCTTCGTTTCATTGGGATGGCCTGCCATCATCGCTGCAGCCGCGAAGCGATCCGCCATGCGTGGCGCAAGTTGGAACACACCATCGCCGCCTGCGCTGTACCCCATGATGTAGACCTTGTTGGGATCGACATCTTCAAAGAGGATCATGTCGCGAATGAGTTGATCGAAGAGCGGATCGATGTGTCCCTCGTGCCAGAGATTCCAGGAGTTCGTCGGCGCACGCGGCGCGCAATACACGCCTTCTTCCGGGCGATACAGCTTCTTTTGATTCTCCCACTGCTGGTCGTTCACTTCCTTCGGCGCGCCACCGCCGCCATGCATTGAGATGAAAAGACTGCGTCCACTCTTCGGCTTCTCGCCGTAGGTCGTGAACCAAAACGGCATCTCCACTGCGCCATGCTTCAACACGCGCGACTTGAATGCTGCAGCGTTGCTTTTACGCGCGGCGTCGAGGAATGGCTTGGTGATCGACTTCGTCACGCGCTCCGCAGCGACCTTCGTCAACGCGATCGGGGCGTCGGCGTCAACAAAGAGTGAGATCGTGGAAACACCACTACCACCCTCTCCGTCAACTTGCGTGATTGCCGAGTCACTCACGCCTTCCACCGCAAACGTCAGCGGCGAACTCTTCGGTACGATCAGCTCAAGATGATCGTTGAGATCAGCGCGCTCATCTTTTGACACGCCCCGCGCGAATTCTTGCGCGCCCTTGCCCGTGCAGACAACCGTTTGTGACACACGGGCTTTCGTCGCGCGATCGCGCACCGCCACGCGCACCAACTGTTGTCCTTCTGGAATCGTGACCGCGCCACTCGTGTAGCGACTCGTCACATCGACAGCAAACACACGCGGCGCGCTCTCCGTAAAACGCATGGGGAACTCGACGCCTGTGTCGCGCCATGTCACTGCATAAATCGCGTGCTCAGGCTTCGCGTTGTTCTGTCCCGCTGCGCGTCCAGCGAACCATCCCTCATCAAGTCGATCGCCCGTTGCCTCTGCGGCTCCGGTGAAACGCCAGCGCGCGCCATCCCAAATCTCCACCCACGAATGATTGCCGCTGCCGTCCACCCACATCGGAACGCCTACGAATCGTGCAGGAATCCCAACAGATCGACACGCATCGATGAGCAAGATCGAGAGACCGCTGCAGGAGGCAAGTCCGCTCGCGATCGACTCGCTCGGCGATTGATCCGCACGCGCGCGCTTCGTCGAGTATTTCACGCCTGTCTCGGCAAAGAGTTTCTGGTTCAACTCCGCTGCGCATGCGGCAAGCGTGGGCGCCGTCTTCATGTCGGTGATGATGCGCTGCGATCTCTCGTGCAACGGAAGCATCCAGAGTTCGCGCTTCTCAGAGATGTTCGCGTAGGGCAAGATCGCCTCGCGGAACATCGCTTCATCCACTTGTCCACGCCACGGCGATTGTTCCCACGCTTCAGTGGCTGCGGCAACATGCGCGAGAAGAAACGCACTAGAGAGTGTCGCGCGATCCTCCGGCGGCATATGCGCAACAAGCCACTCCATGCTCGCGCGCTGCTTCGGTGGAACATCCGCGAGCGCACGCTCAATCTCAGCAGACTGCGGAGCGCCGTGCGCGAGAGAGCACACTGCGAATGCGAGAATGAACACAGGGGCGATCAATCGTGCAAGCATGCGCGAAGTGTACTCACGCGCTACATCGTGCCGTCAATGACCGGATTCATCGAGAATCACGATGATCCAGGTGAGGAACAGGAGCAAGTGCACGAATCCCTGAATCGCATTCACGCGACCGCGAGTGAGATTGAACGACGCGAGAAACAGCGTCGCAACAAACAGCACGATGTACGGCGGCTCGAGTCCGAGTTCGGGGCTCTTGCCTGTGAGCCATCGAATCGCCAAGACTGCGGGCACAGTCAGTCCGATGGTTGCGAGGGCGCTGCCAAGGAGGACATTGATCGATCGCTGCATGTCGTCGTTGCGCGCCGCGCGAATCGCTGAAAATCCCTCCGGCGCAAGCACAAGCGCTGCGATGAAGACGCCGCCGATCGGTTCTGGAATCAATGCAGCTTCGAGCAGCAAGTTGATGTGGGGCGCAAGTCCTTCGGCAACGAGTACGACGGCCACAAGCGAGATCACGAGCAGCACGATCGAACGCGTTGGACCGCCGGTTGTTGGCACACTCGGATGACCAACCTCTCCCGCGATGCCCGCGTGGGTCGCCACGCGTTCTCCACGATACTCAAAGAACTCGCGATGCTTCGAGGTCTGCATCTTCAAGAACACACCGTAGATGAGGAGCGAGGACAGACCGACAAAGATCTCCATTGGATTACTCATCCATCCACCCACTTTCGAGTTGGTGAATCGCGGCAATACCATCGTGATGGTCGCAAGCGCAATGATCATTGCGAGGTAGCTACCTGCGGATTGCAAATTGAAGACTGCTTCCGCTCGCTTGCGCACGCCCACAAGAATGATGATGCCGACAAGCAGATTCAGAATAATCATGAGCACTGCGAACATCGTGTCGCGTGCAACTGTCGCATTGCCACTAGGCCCAAGCATGATCGCGCAGACTGCAGCAACTTCGATCGTGATTGCGGAGACGGTGAGAATGATCGTTCCATACGGTTCGCCGAAGTGCTCGGCTAACGAATCCGCGTGTGTCATCGCTCGCATCGCGCACGCGAGGACGCAACCCACGAGAAAGAGCGTCCAGAGAACGCCGCGCCACGTGGCTGAACTGCCATCAGGTCCGATATGCAGAAGAATCAACGCGCCTGCACCTAGCGCAACAAAAACGGGAATCTCGGGCAACAAGCGAACGAGTGCACTTCGACTCTGACCGAAATCATGGCTGACTGTTTGCATCGCTGCGCAATGTACGGCGATCGCGAGAGATTGACATATGCGTGCCAATGCAGCGCTGCTCGGGCTACCATCAATACCTCGTCTCCAAAAAGGAATCTGATCATGACCCCTATTGCTACCGCGCCAATGTCTTCCTTCCACACCACTGGCACAGACGCTTTCACTGCTGATGATCGCAAACAACTTGAAGCTGACGTTGAAGCGTATTGCCAAGAGCTCCGTCCGATCGAAGAAATCTGCTACCTCGAGCATCGCTTTAACCCTGCGATCGTTGATCTTGCGAAGAAATACAACCTTCTCGGTATGGCTGTTCCAAAGAAGTACGGCGGCCGCGGCTCGGATAGCGTCACATACGCACGCGCGCTCGTACGCATCAACCGCGAAGGCTCCGGTCCGCGCACCTTCTTCTCAGGTCAGACTTCGATTGGTCAGTACCCAGTCCTGCGCTACGGCACCGAGGATCAGAAGCAGCGTTACCTGCCTCGTTCTTGCAGCGGCGGCTGCACGATGGCGTTTGGATTGACGGAGCCTGATGCAGGTTCGAATCCACTTGAAGGCACCACAACCTATCGCCGCGAAGGCGACAAGTTTCTGCTCAACGGCGTGAAATACTTGATCTCGAATGGAACGATTGCGGATGCGATCGTGCTCTTCGCATTTCCTGAAGGCGTCACTGGTGCAGCGCGTCGCATGACCGCGTTCATCGTTGACACCGCGGGCGACACGTTCGAGAAGGAACAACTCCACGCGAAGCCCGGCTTGTTCACCTGCGACACCGCGATGTTTCAGATGAACGATCACCCGGTCCGCGCAGACAACATGCTCGGCAAGGAGGGCGAAGGATTCCGCATCTCCATGCACACGCTCGTCTCAGGGCGACTGTCGGTTGCCAGTGGTTGCCTTGGCGCAATCGAAGACTGCCTCAGCGAGTGCATCGATTACTGCAAGACGCGCAAGCAACACGGCAAGGAAATCGGTAAGCATCAACTCGTGCAGGATCATCTCGCGAAGATCGAAATGGCGCGCGCGGCGAGCGAAGCGATGGTCATTCGCGCCGCACTCGCCAAGCAAGCATCCGATGACAATCCCGGAGACGCCGAGCTCTACGGCGATGCTGATTTCAAGGTCGCGCAAGCGAAATTCTTCGCAAGCAATGCAGCATGGGAAGCGAGCGATCACGCGGTCCAGATCTTCGGTGGTCGTGGTTGGAGCGAGCTCTATCGCCCCTTCCGTCACTTGCAAGATGTGCGCGTGTGCCGAATCTATGAAGGCACTGACGAAATCATGAAGATGAAGATCGCCGGGAAGCTGCTTGGCAAAGACTACGACGCGTTCAAGTGATCGCGCACCGCGCCCCAGCCATCCTTCAACACCTTCTCCGCGGCAGCCTTGATGAGTGACACGCCGACTGCACTCACGAGGCCCTTGCGCTCGGTGACCGATGCAGTCCAGTCAACCTTCGTTGCCTCTGCCCCATCGGCGGAGAAACGCATCTCGCTTTCAACGGTCATGCCCATGCCGATGCCCTCACTCTTTGCAACAAGAGTCAGTGTTTGCGGCGCAGTCTCCACGCACGACATCGTGGTGCGCATCGTGCCGCGAATGAAGCTGAATCCAGGGCGCACCACGAGTTTAAGTGTGTTCGCGTCGACACGCGCCACGCTCTGCACATCACCCATGCGCTTCACGATCCCTTCGAGATCGCGAAAAGCGCCGAGTGATCGCTCGAGCGAAAATGCTAGTGCTTCCGTGCCAGTGAACGGTTCCATCGCTGCCATAGTAAGAGCCTCGTCAAGCTGAGAAAAAGCCCCTGATGAATGTCGAGGGCAGAGAGATCGTAGCAAGCAAGTCTCGCGCTGTTTTACCGTTTACTCAGGGTTTCCCGACATCACTGCCGCCTTGGGCTTCGTGAGTTCAACCGTCCATGCGATGACTGTTTCCTCAGCCTTTCCACCTTCTTTGCGCGCAGGGATATTCATGATCCACTTCATGAATCCCTGTGGCTTCTCATCCTTCTCGTAGCGCACATCCGTCGCGAGTGCTGGAGTCATGTTGAGGAGCTTGATCACAATTTGCTCATTGCGCGAGACCGGCATGCGGTCGAACACTTCAACCGTCACTGGCATCGAGTTCGTACTCGTGAGATCGATGCGATAGTCCCACGTCATCACATCGCTCTTGCCGAAGACTCCGCGTTCAGCAGAGTCTTTCTTCACCAACACACGCTTGGCAGTGATGCGTGGATCGGTGCCAAGCCAGAACGTCATCTCCGCACCAGGCGCGAGATCAGGAAGTGATGTCTTGCCGACCGAATCACCACCGAGAAACACTGTCGCCGGACCTGCGAGGAATTGGTAGCTCGATGCGTTCGCTGTCACTGCCTTGAGATACACGGCGGTCTCCACAAGTGGACGCGCGACATGAATGAAGCTCGGCTTCGTGTCGATGTTGGCGATGCGTTGCGACCGTGACTTCTGTGCATCCGACGGAATCGTCACGGCGCGCGGAAGTTTGAAGTTCACCACCGTGCCGGTTGAAACAGCCTGTGCGTCGCTGAAGAATGCTTCAAGCGCCGCGTCCTTCTGGTCGGCGAGTTTCGCGCTTTCCACTGGAGAATTACGCATACGGACACTAGGCGCCGGCATTGAGGCGTCGGCTGACACTGGGTATGCGAATCCGCTCGTCTCCGCCACTGGCACATAGATATCCACGAAGATCGAATCGACCTGCCTCGGCTGCGCGTTGCTTGTTGGCTGCGCCGTCGAAAGTGTGAGCCCAACATCTTTCCAATCCTCGCCCGTCGATTGGCGAATTTCCGCGTTGTATTCCACAACAAGCGCTGTCGCTTCCATGTCCGCGCGGATCGCGTAACGCGGCGCCCATCCAGCATCATGCACGAGATACTTCAATGTCACAGTCGCAGCGCCGTTACTTGAACGACCAATCGCAACAACCGCACAGCGCTCTGTCTTCGTCCGTCCGCCGAGTGCGTGCACTTTGGCTTGCAACGCCGTCGCGCGCTCGGAATTCTCGCGCCGCTGCGCATCAAGTGCAGTGCGTTGATCGATCAACTGATTTCGTGCCTGCTCGAGGAATGCAACCTGTTGCGCGAGCGCTGCAGGATCAAGCGCCTTCGAACCAAAGTCCTTCGCACTCTCGGTCGCGGTTTTCGATGCGATGCTGTTAAGCAATACATTCTGATCCGAGATGAGCGCCGCACGAAGCTCTATAAGTTCGCTCGCACGCTGCGCTGCGTTGAGGTCCGTGATCGCTTGCTGCAACTCAGGATTGTTCGACGCATCAAGTGCAGTCACACGCTCTTCGTAACGAACATCGAGCAGTTTGCAATCACCGTTGGGCGCAACAACTGTCGCTTGCAAAGAGTCTGGTTCAATCGCACTTGGAAGTCCTTCAAAGCGAAGTTCAAACAGTCCCTTCTCTTCCGGCGCATCCGCAGTGCGCTCGATCATCGCGCGTCCTTGATAGAGCGTCACTGCACCAATTGGCGCAGCAGCGACCAACACCTGCGCAACAGGCGCCTCTTGAAGTGGCGACGCGAGTGTCGGTGCAGTGAACATTGGAGAGGAGAAGGCGAAGACGATTGCCGTCAAAGCACCGATTCGATCGAGTTGAGGAGCGCGCATAGTGGCACTCTATGAGAACGTCACATGGATCGTCTCAGAGGAAACTCCGTAGATTCCGTCCATCGGATCGGCTCCTCCTTCGCCCTCTTTCGAATCCGCAGCTTGCAGCACCATGACTGCAACAAAGAGCACGATCGCGAGCAAGAACACGCCGAGTGTGCGCCAAAATGTCGCCGCTGCGCGATGCGGAGCCCGCCGCGCGAGTCGATCAAACACAAATCCGCCCACCGGAAGACACGCCACCGCGGGCCATACCCACACTGGAATGCTCATCATGTCGTAGGCACCCCCTGCCATCGCGACCGACGCGGTGAGAATCCCTGCAACGAGCGCGAATGCTCCGCCCGAGACGATGGCAACAGCGCGAGGATTTCTCCACGCGCCGATTGCAGCAATGATCGCCATGCCAAATGCTGCGAGCGAAGTCGCTGCGCACATCACCGCAAACGACGCGCAACCCGCGAGCAGTGTGAGCGCCGCGAGTGACGCAAACACAATCGCGGATACCCACAACGCCGCGCCGCCAAGACGCGAGTAGTAGTACGCACTCACCGCGCAGAGCAGCGCCTGCATCCACTGCCGAAGCGCGGTCGATTCGGGAAACTCCACCAGCAACCCAACACACAGCGATGCGATGACGATGAACTTCGCGGAGAGCAGTCGATCCATGCCGCGCATTGCAAGTTCGCGCGATCCTGCAAGCACGGGCGCGAGCACGCAGAGCGCGAGTGCGATCAAAGCGAGTCGATGCCAGCGTTCAATCGGCGCGCTTGGATCAAGTGGGCTCCACGGGAATTGGCGCGTCAGTGCGCCGACTTCAAGTTCGCGCACGAACGAAACAAGAAACGCGAGCGCGAGCGCAAATGCAACGCTCATCTCCACTGCGGCGCGGCGAGTTCGCAACGGACCGACCAACGCGGGCATCGCAGCCAACCACGCGATGAGTGCGGGAAACGCGACGACGCTCAGTGCATACCAAAGGAGTTCGTTTGAGGATTCCATGCGCGCTTATTCCGCTGCGGCTTTCACTTCATCGCCTTCGATCGCAATGATCAATCGCACTTCATCGCCGAGCATCTTCGGTGGTTTTTCAATGCCCCATGACATGCCGAAGTCACTCCGCTTGATCGTGAGCGTGCATTCGAATCCAACCTTCTTTCCCATCGGACCCTTTCCGATGCCTGCGACGATGCACTCCGCTTCCACGCTCTTCGTCACACCGCGAAGCGTGAGATCACCGACGAGATGCCAGGCGCGCTCAGTGGTTCGCGTCGCAGCGGTTGAACGAAATCGAATCTCCGGAAACTCTTTCCCGCTGAAGAAGTTCGGACCCTGCAGATTGCCATCGAGCTTCTCGCTGCCGGTGTCGACGTTGGCGACTTTCGCCGTGACATCAAACATCGGCGCCGCGCTGTCATCAAGCGGCCATGTGACTGTGCCGTCGAGTGCATTGAACCGCCCCCAGAAAAATCCAGCGCCGAGATGCTGAATACGAAACATCGCTGCGGAGTGCACTGCATCAAGTTTGATCGTCGCTGAGGACGCTGGCGGATCTCTCAACTCCACACCTACAAAGTTCTTCGGCGCGAATGCGATTACGGCAGTGAGTGCAAGGACAGGAATACATGTGGTGAGTTGCATGGATGAGATCTTTCGCTTGGATGCTATCGCGCATCAATGGACGCGATCGGCGCGTAGTTCCACTCCGTCACTTCGCTCGGCGTTCGAGATTCAAACACCTTTACAAGCCGTGCGAGCACTTCCGGATTCGCCCGCGCCACGTCCATTGCTTCGAGCGGATCAACGCCAAGGTCGTAGAGTTCGAATCGCGCCCTTTCGACCGACTTCGCCTGCACACGCACCAGTTTCCATCGACCATCGCGCACTGCTTGCTGTCCAGCGCCGGACGGATTCTCCCACACGAGCGGCGGTCGCAGAGCGAGACTCTCACACGGTGCTTCGCCGAGAATCACGCGCGCAAGACTGACGCCATCCACTACCGCATCACTTCGAGTACCCGTCATCGAGAGAATGGTTGGGACGAGGTCGTACCCCACCACTGGCTCTTCGCACGCCGATGCAAACGGCACATGACCTTTCCACGATGCGATGAACGGCACGCGCAGCCCGCCCTCCCACAGCGAGTTCTTCGATCCTCGCAAACCCTTGTTCGAACCGAAGAATGCAGGATCGAAACCACCAAGCTCCCACGGCGCGCCGTTGTCACTCGTGAAAAAAAAGATCGTGTGCTCAAGATCGCCCGCATCCGTCACCGCTCGCACGATGCGTCCAACAGCTTCATCAATCTTCGTCACCATCGCCGCATAGGTCGCGTGCGGCTTCGGACACGCGAGGTATCCCTTCTTGCCTTCGTAAGCGACTTCATCGAGCAGGTACTTGGCGACCGCCTCTTCCGGCGCTTGCAGCGCGAGGTGCGGCAGGTTCGTCGCGAAGTACACAAAGAACGGCGCATCACTCGGCGCCTTCGACGCAATCCACTGCACCGCTTCATTCGCGCAGAGATCAGGGACGAATTGCGCGCCAGTCACGCCGCGTGAATTTCCATCGAGCACGATCTTCTCGCGATCACTTTCGATATACGCCGCGTAATGATTGTGCGCGTTGCGTTGGCAGAGAAATCCGTAGAAGCGATCGAACCCTTGCGAGAGCGGATGGCCTGTCGCATCGCCTGGACCACCTAAGCCCCACTTTCCAAAGCACGCAGTCGCATATCCCGCACGCTGCAAACTTCGCGCAATTGTTTCGGTCCCCGCTGTGAGCGCGCGTTGACCGCCGTATGTTCCATCGTCCGCGTTCGCAACTTCTTGGTTATCGCGAATCTGCGCGTGCGCGAGCGATCGACCTGTGAGCAACGCGCAACGACTCGGCGCGCAAACGCAGCCACTCGAATATGCCTGCGTGAACAGCATCCCTTGCGCGCGCAGTGCGTCGATGTGCGGCGTCTTGATGACAGTGCTGCCCGTACAACCGAGATCATGTGCGCCAAGGTCGTCACAAAGAATCAGCACGACATTCGGACGCGCTTGATGCTTCGGCTCAACGTGATGAGAGAGGAGCGCCGCAACAAGCGTGATAAGAAGTTGCATGCTGAAAGCCTATCGGAGAAACCGCAACAGCCACGCAGCCGCGCCACCCTCATGTGCGGTGGACTCATAGCGCGTCTCCACCGCGCAGTCGAGACGAAACTCAGCGCCGAGCATTGCGGTGCAATCGTCAATCGACATTCGACGCGGTCCACCTCGCGATTCATGTTCATTGAAGTTCAGCATCACGATTGACGCGCCCTTGCGCGTGCAGCGACGCAATTCCTCCACGTAGCGTGGTCGATCCGCATCACTGAGCACATGGCAGAACGCGCTGTCAAGCACACTGCTCACGCAGCCGTCCTCCACAAAGCCGCGCATGTCAAGGGCATCACATGCAACGAAACGCACGCGCGACGCGACGCCAGCGTCCATCGCGCGCGTCTGCGCCACGCGAATCGCCGCAGGAACCAGGTCCGTGCCAACAACATCAAATCCCGCTTGCGCGAGCATGACTGCGTTACATCCTGTGCCGCAACCAACATCGAGCAGCGTCGAAGCAAACCATCCACGCTGCATCGCGTCGCGCACCGCACGCTGCGCACGATCGATCTCCCACGGCGGCAAATCTAAAGCGTCGTACACCTGGTGAAAGAAAAACGGGGGAACTCCGCGTGCGTCGGCGATACGTTCGTCACGATCAAGCATCTGCTCGCTACGATACTTTCACCATGGGAATGCACGCAATCCTGCAGGTCGTGATCGAACTCATCAGTTCCGCCGCGCTATTGAGAGGACCAACCAAAATGGCTGTAACCAAGTTCTATGAAGGCTCCGGACGAGGCACAACCGTTTTCAATCTCGACAGCGAGAAGTTCTACGAGGGCTCGAGCAAGGGGAAAGCACTCCTCAATGTGTCGGGAGAGAAGATCTACGAGGGATCAAGCCGCGGAACCACTGTGCTCAACGTGAACGATCACAAGGTCTACGAGGGCGCAGGTCGCGGCAAGGTGCTCTTCAACTTCGACGGCGAAAAGGTGTATGAGGGTTCAGGTCGCGGGACAACAGTTTTCAACATCTCTAGCGGCAAGCTCTATGAAGGAAGCGGACGCGGAAAAGTTTTGCTGAACTGGGACGGCGACCGGTTGAGCGAGGTCGAGTTGGCTGCGACGATTTGGCTGACCCAGCATCCGTATTGATGCGAAATATTTGAATCTTGAGCGCTACAAGTCCTGTTATGGGGCTCACAGAGTTCGAAATCCCACAGCAATCGCAATATTTCAACCATTTTGCACGCTTTTTCCTGCATCGACGGTTTATCGAAGTAGATTGAATGCAGGTAATGAGGGTTGCCGACAGTTGTGAGGGCCTCTAGGTCAATCGCAATTGTGTCTCGAGGTTGTAGGGTATTTTTTTACAGGTTTGAACGACGTTGGCTGGGAGGCCAATTGATCGTTTCTGAAAAGGGAGTTTCAAAAGTATGTTTTTGACCACACGTTCTGCTGTGATCGCTTTCGCTCTCGTGGGCTCTTCCGCCGCTCACGCTGGCTTCATCTACGACACAACTAACACGTCTCGCACAACACAAGCATGGGTTGGGGGAACTAGCGTCGACTCTGATTCGACAACGAACCTCGGCCAGTGGTACGGAAGCGCGTTCTTCTCTGATGGCGCGAGCTCCGTGCTTGCGAATCAAGGCTCCGATTTCGCTGCCAGCCAAATGACTTTCGCAGGTGGCGCACAAACGAGTTCAAGCGTCGCGATCGCCCTCGCTGGCGAGAGTTTCGCAACTACTCGATTCGCCGTCACGAGCGCAGGAAGTTTGAACTGGATCGCCACAACAAACTCGTCTGCAAGTGGCAGCAATATGGCTGACACGAGCATCACGCTCATCAACCTCACCACCGGTCAGTACTTGTTCGTGTACACGGGCAATTCCAACGGCAACGGAAGCATCGCGCTCTCGAGTCAATACAACTACGAACTTCGAATCAGTGCGAACGCAATGAGCACAAGCGCGGGATCCACGGTCGCCACCTACAACGCTGGCTTCGAATTCGTCGCCGTCCCAGGACCAAGCGCGCTCGCGATGCTTGCTGTCGGCATGGCTACTGCTCGCGGTCGTCGTCGCACTCGCTGACGCTGTTCCCACAGATATTGACAAACTCGGCTCACCGCGTGCAGCGCTATGCACCCGGTGAGCCGAGTGTCGTTTTGGACCTTCTGGCGTTCGTGTGGTCCGCATGCATCACCCCTCGTCTACGGGCAGATGTGAACACAAAACTAGACATATCTACCCGTAGCCGACGGATTCTCTTCCTCGACTCCGTTTCTCCAATGGAGGCTACCTATGCAGACAACCGTTCAAACAATTCTCGCCGTCGCACTCGCTTTAGGAATTTCAACTCAGCGAATCCTCGCTCAAGATCCCGCGCCCGCCATCGCTGCAGCGCAAACAAGCAAGCCCTCGGTGGAGAGCGAGACGAGGACAATTGAGTTGCAGGGGGATGCAGCAAACCTCCATTCGAGGATGCTCGAGGCTGCGGATTCGCTCGGCGTCACGATCAGTACGACTGGCAGCACAATGGGCATCAGCGGATCTCCGCAGAGCATCGATGAGTTTGCGAAACTCGCTTACACATTGGATCGGGCTCGCATAGCAGCGCATGAAGAAGATCTGAGAATCGATCACGAAGCAAGCCGGAGGCAATATGGGATGCCCCCGTTCAATCTAGAAACAGGGCCGACACTCGGCGAGACACTCGAGCGCGTCGAAGCTGCCTTCGCCGCAGAGAATTTCGTCCTGAACGTGGTGGTGACCGATCCTGAACTGCTCAAATTGCCGCTGGCGAATACGAAACTTCGCTCCGTCGGTTTTAGAGCAGTTGTCGCCTTGATTCCAAAGCTGATGACCGATCTACCTGCGCAGTTCGCGATTTCGGTGCCTGAGCATGCCTCTCAACGCGGGAACCCCAGCCCCCTGTATCGCGAGAGCCAAGTCATGCTCATCGAGCGGCTCCTCTCGCCGGAGGAGACGCCGAGTCCAACGGTGCGCCCCGCATATGAAAACGAAGTCTACAAAATTGTCGCCGCGCAAGACCCGGACGCCAATATGGTCGCAGAGATGAAAGAGTCGCAGGACAATATTCTCGCGGCGATCGATGCTGGGCTCGAAGTGATGGGACGAAGTCCGGAGTTCCAGATCAAACTGCACCGACCCACTGGAACCGTGTTCGTGAAGGGCACTTTGGATGAACTTCGGATGGTGCGTGAAGTCGTTCATCTTGTTGGTCCCTGAGGTTCACTGCGCCATTCTCCGAGATCCTGCGCCTTACCGGGGTCTGTTTGTACGAGAATCCCCGATGCATGGCGAACTCTGGATCCATAGGAATCCGCATGAAGGGATTGACGAACCGCGTGCCCGACGGAGTAAGCGCGTCGACTTCGAGCGACGTCGACGTCGACGCACACGCGCTGACGGCCGCGATCACGCGCGGAGATCGCGAAGCACTTGGGCAACTCTTCGACAGGTACTACACGATGGTGCTGAGTGAATGTCGCAAATCATCTGGACTGGGTTTCATGCTCGCGGAAGACGCCGCGCAGGAAACGTGGCTGCGAGTGGCGCGCAGACCAGTGGTGTGTTCGAGCGCAGCGCAGTTGGCGCTGTGGCTGCGAAGAGTCGCGATGAGCGCATCAATCGATCTCCTTCGAAGCGAACTTGCGCGACGAGTGCGCGAATGTGTGTTCAGTCGAACGCATGACGAAGCAGTTCGATTTCTCGACGAACACGATCGACTTGAAGCAACGCGCGTTGCGCTCTTGGCACTCGATCGTGACATGCGCGATGGCGCACTGTTGCTGACGTTGCGGGCACGAACCGAAGGCACGATCGCGCAGTTGGCAAAGTCGCTCGGCATCGGAGCGTCAGCGCTCGACAGCAAGTTGAGGCGCGCGGCCGCACAAGCACGAACGACTCTCGAGGGCACCTATAAGTGAACGACGACGTACACAACCGCAATCGCCTGCGCCAGCGCACGTTGGTCGAGTTTGATCGTGCACGCAACGCGCGACGCGTGCGACTGCGCCTAGGCGGCGCGGCGCTTGTCGTGACCTGCGCCGCCGCACTGCTGTTGATGCGTGCAAGCGAGCGGGTCACGCGCACGCCACAGACGGAGGTCGCTGTCGGTACTTCGGCGAAGTTGTCGCCTGCGCAATCGCTTCCCGCATTTGTCCGCATTATCGAAACCGACGATGAACTTCTCGAAGCGCTACGCGAGGCTGGTCGCTGCGAAGGGATCATGCGACAGGGCGCGACGGTGACGCTGATCGCGTGCGAAGCAAGCTCCTGAGTTGGGGCATCACAAACTCGGCTTGTCGCCTGCGAGGCAATGCACGCAATCATTCCGTGGTGTGCGTCGAACTTGCGCGCTGCATGTGATGCGTCACTTTGTCGGCGTTGTGGAAAACGCGTGCACCATGTGATGCTCGTATGTCGCGCCTGGCTTCAACACCACATCAGGCCATCCTGCGACGCCGCGCTTGTTGATCGCATCAGGAAACATCTGTGTTTCAAGGCATACCGCGGAGTTCTTCGCGTACACCGCTCCGTCTTTCCCTGGCACGCCATCGAGAAAGTTTCCGCTGTAGAACTGAATGCCCGATTGATTCGACCACACTTCCATCGTGCAACCCGACTTCGGATCGCACAACACTGCACTGAGCCACAGTGATCCTTTCACAACTTTGCGATCGAGCACAAAATTATGGTCGTAGCCACCAGGGTCTTCCTTCACTGGCGGAAGTTGCGCGAAGTCTTTGCCGATGACCTTCGTCGTTGTGAAGTCGAGCGGTGTACCTGCAACTGGCTTGATCTCGCCTGTGGTGATGAGCGTGGCATCAACAGGCGTGTACTGCGCAGCAGGCAGCATCAGCGTGTGCTCGAGCGCCGAGCCAGAACCATGACCGGCGAGATTCCAATACGAGTGATGCGCGAGATTCACAGGCGTGGCTTTGTCGGTCGTCGCATACATGTCGACCTTCAGTTCATTCGCATCGGTGATCGTGTAGACAACCTTGGCGTCCACATTGCCTGGATATCCCTCTTCGCCATCGACTGATCGATACGTGAAGGTCACGCACGGCCCCTCCTCCGTGATGGAGGCAACACCAGTCCACATCACCTTGTCGAATCCTTTCACGCCGCCGTGCAAGTGGTTGGGCCCGTTGTTCGTTGCGAGTGTCGATGTCACACCATCAAGCGTGAACTTCCCGCCCGCGATGCGATTCGCGCAGCGCCCCGCTGTGCAACCGAAGTACTGCGTGCGTGCAACGTAGTCCGCGACGCTGCTTCGGCCGAGCACCACATCCGTAAGGCCGCGCTTTGCATCGGGCACTTTCAGCGCGACCAAGATCGTGCCATAGTCCGTGACTTGCGCTTCCATGCCGTTGGAATTCTTCATCGTCCACAAATGCACATCCTTGCCATCCACCGTTCCCCACGGCGCAACGGAAATGCCTGGGGCCACTGGTGTGGACGCGAGCGCGCAAGTTGCTGCGAGCATGAGAGGCGCAAGGATGGCGAGAGTATGGATGGTGTTCATCAATGGATTCCTCAGTCAATGTTGCATTCGAGAAGTTTGTTCAGCGCGGCGTGCGGAGTAACGGCGCACGAGCTCATCTGCTGCGATGCCGATGAGCAGCACTCCACCAATCACAGCGAACTCCAGTTGGGAGCCGAGACCGACCAGAATGATCGCGGTGCGCAGGACCTGCAACGTCGCCGCACCGACAACGATGCCAAGCACATTCGCGTCACCGCCACGAAGACTGCATCCGCCGAGCACTGCAGCCGCGATCGCGTAGAGCTCGTAGAAGTTTCCGAAGTCGGAAGGCTGCGCGCTGCCGATGTCGAAAATAAACAACATGCCGCCAAAGCCCGCGAGCAAACTGCAGACGACATATGCGCCTGTCGTGAGCCACGCTGTGGGTACCCCTGAATAGCGCGCAGCATTTTCGTTGCGACCCGTCGCGAGAAGCCACCGGCCCCACACAGTTCGAGAGAAGAAGAGTCCGATGAGCACCACGAGGATGACGAGTGGAATGACGGTCGCAGGCAATCGATAGTCGCCGAGGAACGGCACATCAAATCTCGCGAGCGCGATGGATCGCACATCCTCAAACTCGCCTTGAAATCCTTGCGATTGATCGCCTGTCATCCATCGCGCAATACCTCGATAGAGCAGTAATCCGCACAGCGTCACAAGGAAAGGCTGCAGTCGCAACCGTGTGATGAGCACTCCGTGAAACAAGCCGATGGTTGCACTCATCGCCAACACGAGTGGAATCACGGCCCACGCCGACCATCCATGCTCAACAAGCAACCACGGCGTCATGATGCCCGCGAGGCATACGACAGAGCCGATCGACAGGTCGATCCCTCCTGCAACGATGACCACGCCCGCGCCGAGCGCGAGAATGGAAAAGAGCGCGGTGCGTTGCGTAAGGTTCGTGAGGTTGAAGCCCGTGAGAAAGCCATCGCCATAGATCGCCGTGATGAGGCAGATCGCAACGAACAGACAGATGATGCCAAGGCTCTTCTTCATGCGGTACCACCAGTCGCAAGGTGCATGATCGCAACTTCCGTCGCGTCGCGCGCGGCAAACTCTCCGAGAATGCGACCTTCATGCATGACGAGGATGCGGTCTGCAAGCATCAGCACTTCCTCAAGTTCACTCGATGCGAACAGCACCGCGCTTCCTGTGTCCGCGAGCCTGCGAACTTCAGCATGAATCTCGGCGCGTGCGCCAACATCCACACCACGCGTAGGTTCATCGAGCAGAAGAAGTTTCGGATTCACCGCAAGACACCGTCCGATCACCGACTTCTGTTGATTGCCGCCTGAGAGCGTTTGTACGCGACGCGCGGGTGCTGGAGGTTGCACGCGCATGCGCGAAATCATGTGGTTCACGATTGCGCGCTCGCCCTGGCGATTCACCAATCCACGCTGTCGGTGCTGACCGATCCAAGCGAGTGACAGATTCATCGACACCGAGTCTTGCAGAAACAGACCATTCCGCGCGCGGTCTTCCGGGACAAGCGCGACACCCTCGCATACACGCTGTGATGCGTTGCCTGTGAGCGCAATGCCATCAAGGCTCGCGTGACCCGCACTCGAGGTAACGCCCGCAATTGCTTCAAGCACTTCTGTTCGCCCCGCACCAACAAGTCCAGCGAGACCAACGATTTCACCCGCGCGAACCTCGAACGAGATGCGATGTCGCCGATGATGCACCGTCTGCAGTGATTGCACTTGAAGCCGCACTTGCGCATCAACTGGCAATACTCGCGCAGCAGGTGCTGCGATTTCGCGGCCGACCATCAAGCGCTCAATCGTGGCACGATCACACGCATCACGATTGAGGATTCCCGTCTGCTGCCCATCACGAAGCACCAAGACGCGATCCGCGATTTCCAAGACCTCATCAAGATGGTGCGAGACGAAGACAATCGCCACACCACTCGCGCGAAGAACTTTCACAATCGCAAGCAATCGCGCTGCTTCCCGCGCGGACAAGCTCGATGTCGGCTCATCGAGGATGAGGATTTTCGCCTGCGTGGAGAGCGCCTTCGCGATTTCGACGAGCTGCCGCTGCGCAATCGAAAGTGATTCGCACTGCGTGGATGGATCGACGTTCAGTCCAACGCGGTGCAGCCACTCCCGTGCCTCTCGCATCATCGTTGCGCGTTTGAGGAATCCGAAACGCGCAGGCTCTCTTCCGAGAAAGATCGATCCCGCGACATCGAGGTTTTCCGCGAGATTGAGTTCTTGATGGACGAGCGCGATGCCTGCGCGCGCAGCTTCACGCACATTCTCCATCTGCAGCGGGACGCTCGTCCCATTCGCATCGACTTGCTCGATCACGCCATCACTCGGCGCGATGACGCCCGAAAGAATCTTGAGCAGCGTCGACTTCCCTGCGCCGTTCTCACCAACCACGGCGAGCACTTCGCCAGCGCGCACATCCATCGTCACGCCAGTCAGCGCAGGGATGCCTGCATAGCGACGACCGATACCCGTCACGCGCAGCACTGTGCGTGCAAGCACCGAGCCTTCACGCACGGGTAACTCCGCCATCAAGCCTTCGATGCGGCTTCCTTGCCCGCCTTCAATTTCGCCTTGAGATCAGCCCAAAACGCATCGACATTGTCCTTCTTGATCACGCGTGCGGAGATCGGAAGCATCCCGTTCGCAGGCACCATGGAGAAGTCGCCCTTCGTAAATGCGTTGAGCATCTTCACGCTTTCATAGCCGTATCCGTACGGATCTTGCACAACAGTGCCGAGCACGATGCCATCGCGAATACCCGCAATCACATCCGCGCCTTCATCGAAGCCCGCGATCAAGATCTTGCCCGCCTTGCCCGATTGCTTGAATACCTCGACCGCGAGCGTTGAGTTGTATTCAAACAGTCCTGTGACGAGCGCCAATTTCGGATGCTTCGTCATGACGTCCTCAATGTTCGCCTTCGCCTTCGCACGATCGAATGAGTCGGTCCAGGTACCGACGATGGTATAGCCCGATTCTGAAATCACTTTCGATGGCTCGTCGTAGCGCGTGGGATCACTGCTGCGCCCGAGCAATCCATCGATGAACCCTTGACGACGGCGCTTTGCGTTGTCTTGTTCGAGCCGACCGATGAAGATCGCGACCTCGCCACCCTTGCAGCCAGCGCGTGCAAGTTCGCCGCACATGCGACCGGCGATGTAATTGTCCATCCCGATGTAACAGAGCCGCGGTGCAGTCGGTGCGTCTGAATCATTGGTGATGAGCAGCGACTTCTCCGCGACCAGTTGCAGCACTTCAATTTGATTCGTTGGATCAATCGGGCTGACCGAGACACCGTCCACGCCGCGAATAATGAGATCTTCGAGCATCCGCTTCTGATCGCTCAGGCCTCCGCCTGGAAACTCCACCGTGACATCGCATCCAAGTTCGCGTCCTGCCGCCATCGCGCCTGCTTTCGCGATCGTCCAGAAATCAGCGACGCCGTTGGACACGAATGCAACGTGAGACCGCGCCTTTGGGTGCTTGGCAAATTCCGCGATGCGCGCTTTCTGTGCTGCGACAAGGTCGCCTTGCGAAGCAGTGCCCGCGATGCTGAGGGCGGCGATGGCGAGAGTGAGACCGGAAAGAAGTGCTCGTGTTGTGTTCATAAAAGTTCTCGAAGTCTGGTGTCTGTGTCGCAATCAACCGACTGTCATTCCGCCATTCACATGAAGATCTGCGCCCGTGATGAAACTCGCTGCATCGCTCGCGAGAAACACGCAAGCGCCACCAACGTCGGTCGGCACTCCCCAGCGATTCATAGGAATCAGGCTGCGGTATGCGTCCTTCTCGTGTTGCGGATCGTTCGCATGACGCTCGACAGGAATCCATCCTGGAGCAATCATGTTGACTGTGATATTGAAGGGCGCGAGTTCGAGCGCCATCGAACGCGACCATCCGTTCTGCGCGCCCTTCGCAGCAGAGTAGGCTGAGAACGGCGCGACACCACGCTTGAACACTTCACTCGTGAGATTGATGATGCGCCCCCACCGCTGCTCCTTCATGTGAGGCAACACCGCACGCGTCAAGAGGTACGGACTGCGCACGAAGTAATCGAGCATCGACTGATAGAAATCCCAGTCGTAATCCTCGATGCGCTTCAGTGGCTGCATCGGCGTTGCGCTGACAACAACGATGTCGACCGCGCCAAGCTCCGCAACGATTTCGCTGTTGAGTCGTTGAACTTCGGCTTCGTCAATCACACTCGCGCGAAACAGTCCGCCTTCATAGCCGAGCGCGCGATACTCGTTGAATGTTCGCTTCGCCAATGCTTCATCGTTGAGGTAATTGAATGCAACGCGTGCTCCGGCAGAGCCGAGCGCGAATGCCATCGCCTTCCCCAGGCCTCGACTTGAGCCTGTTACGAGTGCAACTTTGCCATCAAGGCGGAAGTGAGGGGCGTGCATCGGAATCGCAGTCTACAGCGCAACGCGGTGCACGCAGCAACGAACACTCAATCGAGTTTGCGACCGTAACTGAGCCGCCGCCACAGCCACTCTGCGGGACCGATGTTGAATCGTCGTAACCAAAGCCACGCGAAGAGGGCGAGACCCGCCCACACGCCGACACTCATCACCGCAAGTTCACTGTCTCCAAGTTTCGCGAACAGTCCAAATCCCCACCACGACGCAATTGCGATCGCAAGAACGGATTCACATAGATAGAAGGTAAGTGCCATGCGCCCGGCGGATTGGATCGGACCGCGCAAGAGTGCTGGAAGTTTCGGTCCGTACTCCACAAGAAGCAGTGCGTAGCCAATTGGAAGCGTGAGCGCAGCCCACTCAAGACCGATGGAGTGAAATGCTTTCGCCATTGGATCAGTGAGATTCCAGAACCAAAATGGAAGCACGCTCGCAAGCGCGATCGGCACGCCTATGCAGAAGCATCGCCAACCAATGCGACGCCGCCGCGCAGATGCGTCTGCTTCGAAGAGCCCGCTCGCGAATGCGTACGCGCCAAACAGCATCATCGTGCACGCGTGCCATCCGTATCCGAAGAATGCAATCAGGATGCACGTCAACCAGTTCACCATCCGAAATGTGAACGCGTCAAACCATGGACCCTCTTGTTGCGCGGTGATTTCGGCTTGCATCCACACGGGATCGCCGAAGGGAAACGCCGAGCGTAAGAAGACTTCGCGCATCGCGTCCGTTCCACGAAGTGCTGCTTCTCCTTCAAGCGGCGCGAGCGCAACCGTCGGCGCAACCACGCCCTCTGCCGAGCCGAACCATTCGGGATGTGTGGAAATGATGTATGTGCCAACGCCAGTCAGCAGCGAAAGTCCGCCAAGGATGCAGGCAAAGACAATGAACCATGTGAAGATCGCCTTTGGCTTGCACGCGGATATCGCGAGCACCAGCACACCAAAGCCCGCGTACACCACAAGAATGTCGCCGTACCAAATCAATGTTGCATGCACGACGCCGAAGCCAAGCAACACCGCGAACCTTCGCAGTCCCAAACGCCAGCGACTCACCTGCATCGCAGCGGCTCGACTCGCCTGCAACGCGATGCCGAATCCGAAGAGGATGGAGAAGAGCGAGATGAATTTGAATGCGCAGAACGCTTCGACTCCGGTCCACACGATCGCATCAAGCGTGTCCGTCTCCAAGCCTGGCACGAGATGCTCTGGAGTGATCGCCGAAGCAAATGGCCAGAAAAAGTATCGCGCGTTCACCAGCAAGATGCCAAGCAACGCGACGCCGCGCGCGATGTCGACACCTGAAATGCGTTCACTCTTCGCGAGCGGTTGCAGCGATAACGCAGGAGTCGTATGCACGGTCGCAGCGTACCCAAGAACACCCCCATGAAACTCTCGCGCTCAAATCATGATCTGTCGAATGGGGTCTGCGCCCTCAACGCCGACGAGTTTCTGATCGAGCCCTGCATAGAAGTACGCGAGGTGATTGGGATCAAGCCCGAGGCACGCGAGTGCCGTTGCATGGAGATGCTTCACATGGAAAATCGAGGACAGAAAATCGAGGACAGGCACTTTGGACCTGCACACCAATCGTGGACAGGCACTTCTTCACGCCTCCCAATTGAGGACAGGCACATCTCTCCGACAGAATTGTGATCTTGGCTTGCCTGTCCAATGCAGTCTTGGCTTGCCTGTCCAATCAGTCTTCTCCCTCCCAATTGAGGACAGGCACACCTCTCCGACAGAATTGTGATCTTGGCTTGCCTGTCCAATGCAGTCTTCTGTCCAATGCAGTCTTCTCTTCCAATGCACTCTTCTTGTCCAATGCACTCTTCGGCGCTTACTGCGGTTCTGTTTCTGTCGAAGCCAAGACGATTTGCACCTGCCCTGCTGCGACACCATCTAGATCGAGCCGCGCGATTGCGGTTCTGAGCGTGGCGATCGTGCCGGTGGCTTTCACGCGCGTCAACGACTCCCAGACAGGCGAGTTGCCCTTCGTGAATGGCTCGATGAGCCGAAGTTGCTGTTCTCCAAACTCGACTCCCTCGGGAGCAATCCAACGAATCTGCGGCGGTCGAAGAGCGTTCGGATCCTCGCTCGAATCACGGATGAGGCAGACAATCGTGCTCTCGGCTCCAACGCCGAGCTCGAGTAGTTGGGGTGCGATCGCGAGGGGTGCGAGTCCCGCGATGTCGACGACGCCGCGCGCAACGAGGGTGATGTGGCGCGTAGTTCCATCGTCGAGCACTGCCACAACATCGACGCGCTTCTCTCCTTCCGTCGTCACATCGAAGGTGATGGGAATCGAAATTGACTCGTTCTTTGGGATCAGCCTCGGGACATCGGCGACCCGCACACATCCGCACGATGCAGACACCGCCTCGATCCGACAGTCTTGGTCTGTGCGACCATTCATCGGAATGGCGCCATGAAGGCGGAAGCTTCCACCAGAGATCACGACATCGCCGAGGTCAACATAGGTCGACGATCGGGACTGGAGATCGCTTGTTCGGAGCGCAATCAATCCTGCAGTAGCAAGGGCGCAGACTCCGAAGCATGCGAGATAGATCCATCGCGGCGGCACGGCAGAACTCGTCGCCGATGCAGACGCATCAACGGGAAAACCAATGCCAAGGCGCCGTCTTCGCCACGCGATGGCAATGATCCACCCACCAATCGCAGCCAATGCGACAGTTACAACAAATCGAACGAGCTGCGGCTCCGGCTCTGCCGACGCGACGAGTCCACGCGACACCGCAGCGCCGCTCTCGATGCGCGGTTGCATGCTGCCGCTCGGCACCTCCTGCGCGACTTGGCTCGAATCTACGCCTTCACACAGTGAACTGAGAAGCTGCCCGCTCAGCACATCCTCCACTGCCAGCGCTCTTCGCAAGCGGAGTGGAGTTCCAGCGATGACAAGCCGCGCGTCGCCGATCGTTCCGAAAGCACCGATGCGGAGGTCGGAAACGCCAGCCCCATCGACAAGCCATTGTGCAGGCCGCAGAAACTCCGACGGACGCGAACTCGAGCGGTTCGCCTCATTGAGCTCATATCCTGTGCGCTGAGCGTCGGGCGATACACGACCAGGAAACCATGCGAAGTTCGCGCGTTCGGCTAACTGAGCCACAGAGCTTCCGTGAACATCTTTCCAAACCAAGACGCTGGCTTCACCGCCACAAGCTTCAGGAAAACTAGTTAGAGGCTCGGCGGGCACGGGTACACGGCACACAAGGCGCGTAAGCCGCGGCGTAGGTAAGTCGGAGAAAGTCAGCGTGGTCGGCACAAGTCCAGTTGCTCCCCATACATTTGGAAGAGTCCACACATACTGCTCGCCATCGATGCGTGAGATAGCATCGCTTGGCGTGAGGGCCAGCACATCGGCGATGCGCGGAAGCGGTAACCCAGCTACTCCAGGTATGAACTGAGCGAGCAGAGGAATGTCTTCAAACGGTCCGGACAAGACCGGGGTCGACGAAATTGAAACCGTGCCAGTTTCTCCGCGCCCTTGATGCACGAAGGCGAGCTTTGCTCCGCCGAACCATGCAATCTCCACAGGGGCGTGACCACCGGCGCCATCCGCTGAATCGTCCGTGAAGCTAGCCCAGAATTCGCCTGCGCGGCCGACAAACTCTAGAACCCCGACGCGCTCGGCGGGTCCGTCGGCGCGTCGCGCAGGCTCAGCGAAGCGGGTCCGCACCGTCCAACTCGCGTGGAGGTTCAATTGGGGTATGCGAATTACTCGCTGCACGAACTCTGCAAGTGCTAGGTCGCGATCCTCATGGTTCAGCGAGTCATGCTGCTCAACCTGCGCAAGGCTCGAGAGACAGAGACTCGACGCGACCGTTGCAGCCACCGCTCCCATGCGGAATCCCTCAGCGGCAGCTCGCGACACTAGCTGAAGCGGTCGAAGACGCGCGTAAACATTGACCAACGAACGGGCGGCAATGCAAAGCACCGTCATGGCACTGACACATTCCCATCCGTGCACACTGGTCGATCGCAAAGTGATCCGCTCGATAGTGCCGACCCGCAGAATGGCGACGCTAAGTTTTGGCAGATACCTAACATCATAAGACCACAACCTATTTGTGGATCGCCGCTCTTCAGGTCGCGCTGCCAACAACTAGTCAATGTCCAATCCAACTCGCACTCTGACACTGGGTTCTGATACTCACAGTACCTGCATTGATTCCCCGGCATCGATCCTGCGCACGCGCCCGTCGGACTCATGCAAGTTCCGGTCTTAAAGCAATCCGAAAACACGTGATACTCCCACTCAATCGGACCGCTTTGGCCCATCGTGACCGACACCACGGAGACCCCAAGCGCGGCAGCTATGGCGGCGCACCACGGCGCGAAACGCGTGACGGAGTATCGAGACAAGTGTTGGGGAGTTAAGTTTGACATGCGCAATCTCCAAAGGTAAGGGGTTATTTTTTGCACTCAGACATCATCCATGTGACCATATGGGTTACCACGTTGCTTCTCAACCAACTCGAGATGACGATTTAAGGAACTCCTCTCGATTTCGGGGAGCGCATCCAACATCAATCGCAGGCAGGACGTGGAGAGGTCGTGCCTCGACTTCAACGCTGCATTGAGCGCTCCTGGCACCGTCTTGTGGTGGAATTGCCTCTCCAGATCCTTGAGCGTGCACGAGAGCAGCGCCGCACGCATCGCGAGCCTGAGCGGAGCACGATCCACCAAGTACGCACGATGGAAGTCACGGCACCTGTCGACGACCTCGGCCGCGATCACGCCCTCCGCGCCGCGCCTTGAAATCCAAGCCCACGCGTGTGTAGGCCGCTCCGGTGAATGGAACACTCCGAGTGTCGCGGACCACGCAAAGTCCTCCCAAGCCGCGCGCGCTTCGATTCCACAGGACTCACCAATGACATCCGCGATTCGATCGATTGCATTGTCCGTCGCACGCTGAATCGGCAGATGAGCCCGAGTGCGGAGGGATTGCCTTTCTTCTTCGACGATGGCCTGGTGCGCGTTCCCCTCCGCCGAAAAAACTTTCAGCATCGCTGTTTCATTGAGGCGGATCGCCTGCACGACAACTGCTTCGACCTGTATCTCCCAATCGAGCACAATCTGAGCGATCGCAGTTGCTCGTTGATCAGTCCCAAGCGGGCTTTCTGAACCCTCGGTGTTGCACGCATCGGGTGGCGCGTTGGCGACAATCTCGGGAAGAGACGCTCGCGGATTGAGACCAAGTTCACCGTCTCTCTCGAGCGACCGTTGGCGCGCAGCAAGAAACAAGCCTCGCCGCGCTCGGGCAATGAGTTCAGCAGACGCGTTCGGAACAGTCAGTGCCAGGCGCTCAAACCCTTGCTCGATGGCGGCATCAGCTGCAGGCAGCGCCGACGAACGCAACTTGCGCACGCATGATTGCAGTGTTTCACGGCACTCAGCTTCTTCCTTGGTTGCGCCAGTTTCCATGTGCGTCTGCACTGACGTAAGCGCAGTCACGACGCGCCGCTCGGTTGCCCACTGCCCGAACTCCATCGCGAGGCGATCGAATTCCACTCGATACCACCTTGCAACTTCCTCGACTGCGGGAGCATCGCGCTCCACCCCTAAGGCGACTGCAACTCGTGTCCAATCTTCATCCGTTGCCATTACCTTGATGAACCTGCGGTATTGCTCAGGTTGCTCACTGACCGAACGGCGGCGAGTTCGGGTGGACGGCGGCGCTGCCTCATCCGGTGCTGGCGTGTTCTCGTCTTGATGCTCAACGCGAGATTCAGGCACTTTTTCCTCAAGCCTCAGCTCAATCATTTGCGACGAAGCGGACGCCACAATAGCGAGGCATGCGACCAAAATTGCTCTGCGTGCGAACCGATTCATTCGGTCATGCTACATAGATTAAAAGTCCGCCGCGATCATGTTCGCCGGCAATTCTAAGAAATTTTGGGTCTTCAGGCTTTCGTGTGGGTCATCGGATCGCGGTTCGCACTTCACGGCGCTCTTCGAGTGTATTGTGATCGACTGGCTGCGAGAGGCGAATCAATCCGCAGTCGGCCGCCAACTTCAACTGAGCTGGCACGAAGTCGACGGCATCATGTCGCGGGCTGTTGCGCGTGGACTCGCACGCCGCGAAAAGATTTCGCCGACACGCATT
Organism: Planctomycetota bacterium; assembly: GCA_003671055.1. Taxonomy (GTDB): domain Bacteria; phylum Planctomycetota; class Phycisphaerae; order Phycisphaerales; family SM1A02; genus F1-140-MAGs142. The sequence continues at coordinate 903 of QWPV01000011.1, read as the reverse complement.
GGAGTTGACGAAACATCTTTACAGAAGCGCCACGAGTATGTGACGGTGGTGACAAACATCGACAATTCCCGCGTGATTGCAGTGATGGACGGACGAACAGAGGAAAGTCTTGGCTCATTCTTGGGCGCGATGGACGAGCCACGCCGCAGCGCCATCAAGGTCGCAGCGATGGACATGTGGCCCGCGTATATCAACGCGGTGTCGCGCCACTTGCCCAACGCGAAGATCGCGTTCGATCGATTTCATATTACGAAGCATCTTGGCGATGCGGTGAATGCCGTGCGCAAGGAAGAACATCGCAAACTTCTTGCCGAAGGCGACGCGACGCTTACGAAGACGAAGTATGTGTGGTTGCAGAAGCCAAGCAGGATGAAGCGTGCGCGGCGGTTGTTGTCGCAATTGATTTACTGAACGCTTCGCACCGCGCGCGCGTGGGCGTTGAAAGAGACCGCGTCCAAGTTGTGGCACTATGTCAGTGAAACATGGGCGCGTCGCGCGTGGAAAGAGTGGATTGGCACTGGCGATGAGTTGCAAACTTGAACTAATGATCTGCGCGGCGAAGATGGTGCAGAAACATCTGGACGGAATCATCAACGCGATCGTGTTGAAGGCGACCAATGCGTTGGGCGAATCGATGAACGCGAAGATCCAGAAGATCAAGTCGCAGGCCTGCGGCTACCGCAACCGGCAGCGCTTCCGCAACGCGATCATGTTCCACCTGAGGCGGACTTGATTTGTATCCACAAACCGCATCAACCCGCACGGATTCCTGAAGCGCCAGAAAAAGTATCGCGCGTTCACCAGCAAGATGCCAAGCAACGCGACGCCGCGCGCGATGTCGACACCTGAAATGCGTTCACTCTTCGCGAGCGGTTGCAGCGATAACGCAGGAGTCGTATGCAC
>QWPV01000100.1 GCA_003671055.1 Planctomycetota bacterium | reverse complement strand
AGTGCGTTCCAGACGCTTGAGGGGAAGTCTCTTGGCGGTTCCATGGCGTCGATCTCGCTTTTTTTGCCGCTCGACATTGGGCCGACGCCGAGCTTTGATTCAGCGTCGAGGCGCGCGTACTTCAATCGCTTGCGGAACATTTTCATTGCGGACTTCATTGTCTCTGGGTCGACGACTATGGGCGCGACTTCTAGTGGTGCTGCTGGTAGTTCGATCTCTTCGCCACTGAGCCAGCGCACGAGGAGATCGACGCTGGTGCTGTCGCGACTTGCAACGAATCGCATGATGACTTGTGGATCGACTTTCGCTTTGAGTAATGCTTTGTGCATCGCGCCCCACAGTGGACCTGCGTTCGCTGCGGGTGCGGCGCTCAACTCTGCACTCTTTGCGCTGAGTTCTTGAAGCAACTGCGGTGCGAGTGTTGCTGGGCGCTTACCAAATGGCGCGTTGGAGTCGGGCATTTCATCAGCGTACCCTTTCGTTGCGGCATTGAAATGACTGATCTTCTGACTTGCATCGCATCTATACTTTCCCCCCTCTCATGGATGTGAAGCAACCGACAATCCGCCCACTCGCCCTTGTTGCACGCGGACTTGTTGCCGTTGCCTTTATCAGCGCAGGAATTGCGATCTATCTGTGGTTGTACGCGACGCGACCCATACCGCCTGCGAGCGATCCATCTGCAACTGGCCGACTCCGACTCGTGGTGGTTGCACCGTTAGAGAAGGCCGTTGGTCAACGTTTCCGCGCGTACGGGCAATCGCGAGCGATGCACACCGCGGATGTTCCTTCGCGCGTTTCTGCGACTGTCGCCCTGCTTCATCCGCAATATCGCGAAGGCGCGGCTGTCGAAATCGGCACGCCGCTGGTGTCGCTCGATAATCGTGATTTCGAGCGGCAAGTCACGATGGCGGTGGAATCGTTGCGCACGATTGAAAGTCAAATCGCGATGCTCACACTTGATGCGACAAGTCTGCAACGCACGCTTGAACTCGCAAACGAGAGCGCCGCACTTGCCGCAGTCGATTACTCGCGTGTTCGCGAAGCATTCACGAACAATGCTGCGCAATCGCGTGAGGTTGACCGTGCGCGCGCAGGTGCGATTGAATCGGAACGACAACTCATCGCAGCACGCGACGCACTTGAGAAGTTGCCGCTGCGTCGTGCGTCGTTAGTCGCAGAACAATCGAGGCAGAACGCAGCGCGTGAACTCGCGGAACTTTCGCTTGAGCGTTCCACCATTTGTTCGCCGCTCGCAGGCATTGTGCAACGCGCGGATCTTGAACTCGGCGAGAACGCTGCGCCTGGCGTGTTGGTCGCGCGCATCGTCGATCCTCGCACGATTGAGATTCCCATCTTGCTCCCCGCACTTGCGCGCGCGATCGTGCAAATTGGCGACAGCGCTTTGGTGCGCGCGGATCGAGCCAACGCACAGTGGGTCGAAGCAAAGATCACGCGGATCGCGCCTGAAGATGATGCATCGACGCGCACTATGACGGTCTACGCAGAAGCGCTCGGCTCCGATGCGCTTCCGCCAGGCGCGTTTGTCGAAGCGGAAGTTTCGGGCGGTTCACTTGCATCACGCACGCTAGTGCCGCGTCGCGCGGTGAACAGTGGTCGCATCATTACGGTGCGCGATGGCATTGCGCACAATGAAGGCGCCGAAGTGGAGTTTGCTGTGAGTGGTCAACTCTCGCCGCAATTACCAGATACTGAATGGGTCGTGCTCAAACACGCGCTTCCTGCAGGCACAACGCTTGTGCTTGATGCATCGCGTCGAGTTCCTGAGGGTGCACCTATCACGCCAATAGACGCCGCTCTCTAACCAACGCACGCCATGGACTTCATTACCTTCGGCGTCAAGCGTCCTATCTTCGGCAGTCTGCTGATGTGGTTTCTCGTGCTCGGTGGAATTGCCGCGCTGCTGATCATGCGCCGCGAGTTCTTCCCCCCTGTGGAACCTGAAGCTGCACGCATCGCGCTGCTCTATCCGGGCGCGAGTCCCGCAGAAGTGGAAGAGTCGATGGCACGCAAGATTGAAGATGCGGTCATTGATGTGGAAGGTGCCAAGCGTGTCACCTCCTCACTGGTTGAAGGTGGCGGCGGAATTCTCGTGGAGTTTGACGACGGCACCGACATCGATCAGAGCATCGATGATGTGCGGATCGCGATCGATGGTTTGCAGGATCTTCCCGTTGAAGCAGAACGCATTCGCGTGACGGAGATGAAGCCGAACTTCCCGGTCATCATCGTTTCCGTCTTCGGTGATACTGGCGAAGAAGCACTCAAGCGCAGCGCGCAACAGGTCAGCGACGACCTGCGTTCGATGGAAGGTATGGGCTCGATCGTGATGACCGGCGCGCGGCCGTATCAACTTTGCGTGGAGGTCGATCGCGCTGCCCTTACCCGTCATGGACTGCGTCTTCCGCAAGTTGCGGATGTGATTGAAGCTTGGATGCGCGAAGTACCGTCGGGGACGATGCGCACGGGTGGCGCGAACATTGGCGTGCGCACACTTGGTGTCGATGAACGCGCAGATGCGATTCGCTCGATTCCACTCAAGGCCAACGCGAGCGGCATGCTGCTTGAAGTCGGTGATATTGCGACAGTAAAAGAAGATTTCGCCGATGTGCAAGTCTCGCGACGCTTCAATGGCGAGGCCGCTACGAGTCTCATCATCTTCAAGACCAGCGACGAAGACGCGGTCCGCATCGCAGAAATGGTGCGCGGCTATGTCGCAGCTCGACAAGGCGTACCGCTCGAAGTCGGCAGCGTGTGGAATCGTTTGACTGGATTGATGCACGGCTCGGATCGCGAACGCGGGTACGCAGTTGGGGAAGAGGCGAATCGACGCACGCCGATGGTCTGTTCGATTCGCGCGCACAACGATCTAGCGCGCATCATCGAAGGACGGCTCGATCTCTTGACGAACGACGCGCTGCAAGGCTCCGTGCTCGTGCTCATCATCATGGTGCTGTTCATGAACGTGCGCGCAGCCTGGTGGGTGATGAGCGGCATCTTCGTCTCCATCGGTTGCACCGTGCTTACCATGTACGCGCTTGATGTGACGCTCAACATGGTGACGATGTTCGGACTGCTTATCGTGGTCGGCATGCTTGCGGATGACGCGATTGTTGTTGCCGACATCATCATCCAGCGGAGTGCGCACGGCGAAGATCCTGACGACGCTGCGATCAAAGGAACGAAGAGTGTGTTCTGGCCGATCGTCGCAAATGGCGCAACGATCATTCTCGCGTTCCTTCCGCTCGCATACATCGCAGGCCGCATGGGCGACCTTCTCTCAGCGCTGCCGATTGTCGCAGCAGTCGCGCTCGGTTCGAGCGTGGTCGAGACGATGGTGATCTTGCCGTCGCATATGTCTCATGCAATCGCGGGTATGCGTAAGCGCAAAGCGAGTTGGCTCAGCACGCAGTGGGGACGCTTTGAAACGTTGCGTGAAACAAAAGTCGTACCGATGTTGCAGCAAAAGTACTCGCGGTTCGCTCGGTACTGCATCGCGCATCGGTACGCCGCGACGAGCATCACCATGGCGATACTCATCGCGAGTGTCGGCATGGTTGCGGGCGGCAGACTCCCCTTCGTTTTCTTGCCTGCCGAAGACGCGGAGACGATCATCATCGATATCCGTCTACCGATCGGTTCTACACAAGCGGCGACGGCTGCAGTGGTGCGACGCTTCGAAACTGCACTCGCGCTTCCTGAAGAGGTCACGGGCTTCAGTTCGATCCTCGGGCAGAGCACGAATTTCGAAACCGGTCAACCAGATGCAGCTGCTGCACATGTGGCGCAGTTGTTCGTCGAACTCTGTCCGGTAGAGTTTCGCAACCGAGATTCGGCAAGTGTGATGGACGATGTGCGCATGAGCGTTGGAAATGTCGATGACGCGGAGAGCGTGGACTATCGCGAGATTTCTGGCGGTCCGGCGGGCAGTGACATCACGTATCAAGTTCGCTCGAACGATCCAACGCTCGCCCGCGAGGCTGCGCAGCGACTGAAGCTCGCACTCGCGAAGTTTGAAGGCGTGTACTCGATCAACGATGATGACTTCAGCACGCAACGCGAACTGCAAGTGAAGTTGCGCGAGGGTGCGGCTGCATTGGGCTTCACGACAACCGATGTTGCGCGTCAAGTGCGCGGCATGTTGTACGGCCTCGATGCGCACACGTATTCCGCTGATCGCGAAGACATCGATGTCCGCGTGCGCTTCGATGTAGCCTCGCGCGATCGCATTGATTCCATCACCGATCTTTGGATCAGCACGCCCAACGGAGGACGCGTGCCGCTCGCGGAGATCGCTGATATCGTCGAGGAAAACGCGTATGCAGCGATCAAGCGTGTCGACCGCGAACGCGCGATCACCGTTACTGCGGATTGCGCGGGCAGCACGATTCCAGAAGACATCACGCGCGCGCTCGCGCCTGCCCTCTCCGCGATCCAAAGCGACTTGCCCGCGGTCGATATTCGCGAGGCTGGTCGGCAGAAGGATCTCAACGACGCGTTCTCGTCGCTGCCGTATTCGTTCCTCGGCGCACTCGTGCTGATCTATGTTGTGCTCGCGTGGCTCTTCGGCACCTACTCGCAACCGCTCGCAGTGATGATCGCGATTCCGTTCGGACTCATCGGCGTGGTGTGGGGACATCTGCTCATGGGCTACCCACTGACATTCCTCTCGCTCATCGGAACCGTCGCGCTCAGCGGCATCGTCGTGAACAACTCACTCATCCTCGTGGAGTTTGCGAATGAGCGGCGTCGCGGTGGCGAGAGCCTCGCAGACTCGCTTGTGAATTCTGGTGCGACGAGATTGCGCCCAATCCTGCTCACCACAGGCACGACCATCTTTGGCATCCTGCCGCTGCTGCTCGAACAATCTTTCCAAGCGCGCTTCCTCATTCCGATGGGTATTTCGATCGCAGCAGGCCTTCTCAGCGCGACGATCCTGACCTTGATCATCCTTCCCGCCAACCTTCTCATTATCGAGGATGCCCGCCGCCTACTTCTTGCGCTGTGGGGAACCGAGTCGAAGCCTGAGGCAGTACGCAAATTCTCTGATTTTTAGAACTCTGCGAACAT
>QWPV01000010.1 GCA_003671055.1 Planctomycetota bacterium | reverse complement strand
CGCCGCTAATGTCGCCCGCGCAACTCCCCTGCCCCTGCGCTGTGGAAGGTGAAAAACCAAAGACCATCGCGACCGCGACAACGGCGGACAGAAGAACGCGCAACGATTTCATGCTTCGAATCCTTACAAAGTTGTGGACTATCTCCGAACTCTTGACCGTGAACAGAATACATCAACGCAGTTCAAAGGCAATCCAAAATCTGGGGCTTTAGGCTTTCATCTGGTGGCTTGCGCGCATTGCCTCAATCTCTAAGTGCAGATGTGTATGGTTTTGTAGACACATCTGCCCGTAGATGAGGGGGAGGACAGATTCGCCAACTGCGGATTCCTGACTAGCGCGAGTTAGAAACTCCATGCATTCAGCAAGATTGCCAAGTCGGCTGCTCCGACGGTGCCGTCATTATTCAGATCCGCTTGCGCGTTCGTTGTTTGCCATACATTCAACAGGACCGCAAGATCGGCGGCGTTGACAACGCCATCGTTGTTGAAATCTGCAGGACTGCCTTCGCATGCGTCTGCCATGCCGTTGCCGTTCGCGTCAGCGCATGTTGTGCCGGGGCCTTGCCATGACGCGCCTGCTGAGATTGCTTGCGCTTCACTTAAGATCAAGCAGAACCCGTTGCTGAAGCATGATGCGCCGATGGGCTGCGGGCAGGTGGTCGATGCGCAGCTCGTGTTGTTACCTTTGAAGTTTCCGCCGACATTCGCGCAATCGCCAGGGCTCACTGGTCCGATGCATGCGCCGTTAGGCATGCAGCATGCGCCGGTTGGGAAGCAGACATAACCGGTGCATGATTGACCATCTGGTCCAGGAATTCCGCCTGCAGCCACGCATGTTGCTGCGGGCAATGTGAGGCAACCGCCCGTCGTGATGAAGCAGCATGGGCCTTGGCCTTGCGTGCATGTAGAACTCGTGCAAGCGACACCTTCACCTTGGAAGATTCCGCCCTGCGTGCCGCAATCCACTGATGACAAACTCATGCACGAGCCATTGGGCAAGCAGCATGCGCCTGGCGCGGTGCAACTGAATGGAGTCCATGTGCAGCGCATCACCCAGTCGCCAGTGGGTCGACAGAGTGAAGGAATTTGCGAGAAGGTCACCCATCCATTGGCGCAACCGAGTGCGCCGCAATTGATCGCCCACAGCCAGTTTTTCGTGGGATTCTGCAATCCGCCGACATCTGTAGTGGGAAACGCATTCGAACCAGTTGGAGGTCCAACGACGCACGGGCTCTGCACTTGATTGTTGTGGTTGTCGATGCGATACGCCATCGTGAACATATGCGATCCGTTGTCTTGCAGAATGATCTGCTCAGGATCACCGGGGTCCACCATCACTTGCACGTTCACGCCGTTTGTTCCTGGTGGAATCACCAAGTGTGGCAAGTCGATGCCGTTGGAAGAGAACGTGTACATCAGGGTTCCGGTGGTTGGCGTTCCTTCATAGAAGAGGATCGACCACTCTGTCGTTGTCGTCACCGTCGCAGCGCTCGTCGCAAAGATCATCTCCGCGAGTTCGATCTTGATCGGGAAGTCTGATGCGGCGGCGGTGTAGGTCGCGCCAGCCATTTCAGTTTCGCCGAAGCCTGCCTGTACGACGAATTGTCCACCTTCGAAATTCGCGTTCGTCAATGATGAGACGACGGGCGAGCAACTTCCTGCGATTCCACCTTCAGGAAGTTCCGCGCCACCCCTTGGCGTCACCTTCACATTGAATTTCGGAATCGATTTGAGTTTGACATCGATCGGAGTGAAGCGACTTCCTGATTCCTGTCCACCACTCTTCTGCGCAAAAGAGGATGCGGTGAGGAGCGCAGGCGCGCAGAGCAGCAGACTCAGCAGGCGCGCAGCATTGGTTCGGTGCGGTGAATTCTCTCTACGCATGGCGTTCGAACTCCTTGAAGGTGATCAGGCAGGACAAGCAAATAGCACGCGAAAACTCTCAGGATCCTTAGAGTCCGAGAGTGCGGTTGTAGAGTGCATGATTCCGACAACGAATCAAGCAACTTCGCGGGAGTTCTCAACACTTACCGGACAAATTTGGATGTTTGGGAACGAATCAGGCGCTCGCACCATGATCCTGCACGGGGGTCTACGCACGATTGAGCGCGGTGACGATTGAATCGACGAGATCGTCACTCTCGGGAAGCCGCCCATCACCGACGGTTCGGCACGCTTGCCAACCTTCGACGGGCGCGACGATCTGAAATCCGTCGGACATCAGTTGCGCGAGATTCCGCTGCGTCGCTGGCTGCTTCCACATCGTCTCATTCATCGACGGCGCGAGGAGCACAGGCGTCTTTGTTCGATCGGTTGCCGCAACGATGAGCGAAACGATCTCATCCGCGCGACCTGTCGCGAGTCGACTCAGCATGTCCATGCTGCAGGGCGCGACGAGCACAACGCGACACGCCTTCGCGAGCCTCACATGCTGCGGATCACTTCGGTCAACACTCGACCATGCACTCAAATGCACGGCGCGCGCGGCGAGTGCTTCGAAGGTGAGAGGAGTGACGAAGCGCGTTGCTTCTTCCGTCATCGCAACGTGCACAACCGCACCAGCTTGCGCGAGCGTCGACACAACGGAGCACATCTTGTACGCCGCAATTCCACCCGTCACACACACGCAAACATCCACGCCGTTGAGCGTGGTGAGATTCGCGGGATCGCGTTGGTACATACGAATGAAACTCGTAGAGGTCGTTGCGTAGAAATGCGTAGATTTACGCGGATTTACGCGCGACGCTTCGCAGGCGTGCCCTGCATCGTCTTGATCGCCGCTGGATCGATTTCGAGCGTGATCTTGTTCTGCACAATCTCTTCGATCACGAGTTCGATATCAGAACGACCTTCACGGTCCACGAGTGGCCGTGCGCCATCGATAATCTCGACAAGGCGGCGCTGGATGAGCGCAGTCAGTTTGAACCGACCACCGAGCTTGTCAACAATTTCATCGCTCTTGAGTGCGTCAATCATGGTGCAGGTCTGTGCCCCCTAAATGGGAAAATGGTGGGGAAAAAATGGTAGGAGGACGGTAGCGGGAAAAAGCGGAGACGAATCCCGAACTGAGCATCGCGGACTTCCGCGGACAGCGCTGAGACGGGGGTCACCATGATAGCCCAAGATCGACCCCAAGGCGCAGTCTGCTGCACGGATGCGCGATGCGACGATAATGCGCGAAACTCCCTTTATACCTTCGCCCGTGTCCCATCCCCCCTCAATCCCCCGTAACGCAGACCCCGACGCCTCCTCGGACGATCTGCCCTCCGTGACGATGCACGCAGAAATCCCTTGGCAATTGAAGCTTCGGCGACTCACGGAGCGATGCGGGATCGATCGCGAGCGGCGACTTCTCGTCCTTGCTGCGATCACCGGAGTCGTTGTCGCACTCGTCGCGCTCGCCTTCATCTTGCCGATTCAATGGGCTGAGCATCAACTCGCGCTGCTTGGCGTTCGCGACCGAACCACCGGACTTCTGCTCATTGGTATCGGTCCGATCGTCGGCGCTTTGCTGTGCGGCATCGTCATCACAACGCTGAAGGTGCAACTGAAGGCGCACGGTGTTTCGAGCGTGCTGTACGCGATCCATCGCAAGCACGCAGTACTGCCTTTCAAACTCGCGATACGCACCTGGCTGGGCGCATCAGCGACGATTGTCTCGGGCGGATCCGCAGGACCCGAAGGACCGATCGTCACCATCGGCGCAACTTTCGCGAGTGTTGTTGGACGAGTGTTACGGCTTGATCCTACCCGCATGACAACGCTTGTCGGTTGTGGGTCAGCAGCCGGACTCGCGGCCGTGTTCAACGCGCCACTCACTGGAATCTTCTTCACACTTGAAGTCGTCCTTCGCGACCTCTCGCTGCGTACCTTCATGCCCATCGTGATTGCGGCGGTGTTTGCTGCAGCAACTGTGCAAAGCATGCTCGGAACATCGGAGCCACTCTTCGGCGCTGTCGCGCAACTTGCAGCAACACACACACATGCGGTGAGTATCGGTTCACTGCCAGCGCTCGCGCTCTTGGGCGTTGTCTGTGGCGCGATCTCAGTCGCCTTCATTCGACTGTTGCAATCAAGCGAACATGCGTTCAGTCGATTGCGCGTCCACCAAGGGCTCAAGCCAGCACTCGGTGCGTTGATGCTCGTCGCACTCGGACTCGCATATGCGATGCTCGCGCAGGACTCATCGCCTTCGCTTGCATTTGCCGCAAAGGATGGAGCATCGCTCACTCCGCCCTTCTACGGCAATGGATACAGCGTCGCGCGCGCGGCGATGGATCCGCAGTCGTATCCATCCTCTAGCCTCCTTCCACTCGCAACGCTGCTCGTGGCACTCGCACTCTTCAAAGCAGTCGCGACTTGCATCACACTCGGCTCTGGGTCGATCGGCGGGCTCTTCGCGCCAAGCCTGCTCATTGGCGCGCTGCTCGGTGGAAGTTACGGTTCGTTCGTCATCGACATCCCTGTACTCAATGCTGTCGCGCCCGCAACCTGCGCACTTGCTGGAATGGCGGGCGTTGTCGCTGCAACCACGCACGCGCCGCTCGCTGGCGCAATCCTCGTGTATGAACTCACGCAAGAACCGACGATTCTTTTGCCTGTCGTGCTCGTCGCAGCAATCGCGACGGTGACCTGCCGACTGTTTGAACGACACAGCCTCTACACCGCTGAACTCGCTGCACTCGGCGTTCGTCTTGGCTCACCAGCGGATGCAAGTGTGCTGCGACAACTTCATGTGGAGGACGCGGGGCTTCTCACTCCGATCACCATGCTGGCCTCAGAGTCTGCGGAGCGACTCGTTGAACTCTCAGCAAGTAGCAGTAGCGAGGATTTTGTCGGCGTCACTGCGGAAGGTATGTTCTCGGGAATCGTGAACGCGGCTGATCTCAAACAAGCACTCATCCATCGCGCGTCGCTGCAAGTGCTGAGCGTCAGCGATCTCTTCGCACAGCGCGTGAAGGCGCTTCGCCGCACGGATCCGCTGCAGCACGCGGTCGATGCGTTCACGCATGCAGATGTTGAATCACTGCCGGTTGTCGATCGCGATGGTAAGTTCCTCGGACTTGTGACGCGCAAGAGTGTCATGGAGTGTTGGCGCAACGCATTGGAGCGCGACGATTGAGCGCGACTGATCCAACACCTTCGCCAGCGACACGCGGGGCAAAGCCTGTGCAACGCGAGTACGCATTTCCACGATCGCGTCGACTCACTGGCGAAGGCACATTCGGCGAAGTGATGTCTGGCCGCGCGAAAGTGCTCACCCCCTACTTCGCAGCGCACACAAATCCAACCACACGCGCCTACTCGCGACTGGGTTTGAGCGTCTCTCGCAAAGTTGGAAAGGCAAACGTCCGAAATCACATCAAGCGCATGCTGCGCGAAGCGTTCCGATTGGGCTCGCCTGCGTGGGACGCGCCCTACGACGTGGTGCTCATCGTCAAGCATCATCTTCCCCTCGAACTCGCGCAGTATCGCAACGCACTCGACGGCGCATTGGCGGAACTGCATGCGCTGTGGATGAAGCGTCAGGAACGAAAGAACAGAAAGCAAATCGAAGAATCGTGAGCGCTCGACCGTCTATCGCTGCGCGAATGCTGATCGCCTGCGTGCGCGGCTATCAAATAGTGCTCGGTCCGATTCTCGGTGGATCATGTCGTTTCAGTCCCTCGTGTTCGTTCTATGCGCTCGACGCGCTGCGACAACACGGTGCATGGCGCGGCGGAAAACTCACGATGAAACGTCTCGTGCGTTGTCATCCATGGGGCGGACACGGTCACGATCCTGTGCCTTGACGCGCAGGTCACTCTTCCGTTACGCGATTCCGAAGCACGCCGACGTTCTCGATTTCAATCTCAACCTCATCGCCCTCTTTGAGAAACACGGGGGGCTTGCGTGCAGCGCCAACACCGCTCGGGGTACCCGTCAGAATGAACGAGCCCGCCATGAGCGTCATGCCGCGCGAGAGATCCACGATCAATCGACGCACGGGGAAGACCATGAGGCTCGTTGACGCGGATTGCATCGTCACACCATTCAGTCGTGTTTCGATCTTCAACGCGTTGGGATCAGGCACGCGCGCGGCAGCAACAAGTTCGCTCACCGGGCAGAAGGTGTCGAAACTCTTACCACGTGAGAATTGACCACCAGAGCCGTCCTTCTGCCACCAGCGCGCAGAGACATCGTTTGCGACGCGGTATCCGCGAACGAAACTGAGTGCGTTCTCCTCAGTCGCATCACGACAGTCGCGATCGATCTCAACGCACAACTCACCTTCGTAATCCACTTGCGGTCCGTGCTCACGACAGATGCGCGGGATGCGAATCAAGTCGCCGTTGCCCACAACAGATGCAGGGTTCTTCATGAACACCATCGGGCGCTCATCTGTCACACCGCCCATCTCTGCGGCGTGATCACTATAGTTTCGCCCGATGGCGAGAATTGCGGTTGGTGGTTGCATCATGGGTGTACTCGCGTTGCTGAGAATTGGAATCGCTTACTTGCGCTGCGCTGCCGAACGCTCCGCATCATTGCGCTCCGCAACTCGTGCTGCAGCGCGCGCCGCGGCAACGCGACGGTACTCATCAAGACCAGGAGGTTCAGGGAACACACGATCCACGGTGAGACTGCTGTTAGAAAGTCGACTGCCCTTGAACTCCACTTCGAGTTGAGGGAGAACGCGGTCATACACCGATGCGCGCAGATCTTCGGGAGCCTTCCCATAGATCACCAAGCGATCGAGCAACGGTGTGTTCGCATCCGTCAACACCTTCGCAAACACCGCGGGAACACTGTCATCAAGTTCGCCGAGCAGTTCCTTCATGCGCCCTTCGCCGAAGGCGTTCACGAAGTCGTTCCAACGCGCGCCACGGAAGAAGGTTGTGAGCTCTGCCGCAAATCGCAGTGCCTCATCAAGCACCTCCTTGCGATCAAGCAACAGACCTTCGCGGAATCCACGCTCAAGCACCGTGTACACATCCGTGCGCGCCACATCTGGCTGCTGCTCGTATTCGCCGAAGGTGACATTGCGCACAAACGTCGGGAGATCGATCGCGTATTGCTCGTTGGGAACAGTGCCACCTCGACCGTACAGCGAATCGAGTTCATCGAGAATCTGCTTTGCGCCGTCCACATCGCCAGAGTGGAAGAGTTCGCGAATTGCGCCCTTCATGAAGTTCTCGTGGAAGTCCGTGAAGGAATCCGAGCCGCTTCCGCGCGTGGTGTAGTACTGATCGTAGAGTTTGCGGAACTTGCGATCGATGACCCTGATCCAACGCGGGTCGTTGAGTCGCGTCACGTTGTCGCCGCTGAATGGGTCGTAGCCCACCAGCCCTGATCGTGCGAGCGCTTGCATTGCCTGAATTTCCACGCGGCTATTGTTAATCGCCTTGTAGATGTCGTTGCCCTTGTCGAGCCGATCCTGACCGAACTGTTCGCCTCGTCGAGCCCAGTACAACGCATGCGCTTGTGGATGCCGCCAGTCGAGTGGTCCCGTGTCGCGCGTGTACTCAAACATCAAACGCGGATCCATGTTGTAGTCATCCAACAACACTTTGCGCCGCATGAAATCAAGCAGCGCCTCCGCTTGTTTCGCGTAGACCTTGTCACCAAACGTTGCGTCGAGCGCGGCAATACCTGGCGCTGCTTCGTCGCTCGGTCGCATGCCTAACAATTTCGCATACGCGCTTGTGCGTCGCGCATCCCACTCGCCGTGGAGCATGAGGAACCGCTTGAAATCGCCGCGTTCGTCGAAGCGATAGCGGGCAGCGAGCACCTTCGTCTGCTCTTCAAGCTTGTTGAGGAACGGACGCATCTCGGGATCGGTGCCTTCAAGTTGCGCGATCGTCACCGGCGCATCTGCGATACGTTTGATCCATGCTCTTCGTTGATCAATGTCGTAAGGCGGTGTTCCAAGAATGAACTGCCACTCCCGCGCGAACTCTCGCTTGTAAAAGAGATGCGCGTCATCAGCGACGCCATCAAGTTTGTGCGCAAACCAGAACGCGAGGTCCTTGTGCAACACGAGATCGTTGGGGTTGTAGCGAATGCCCTTATTGCGCACCAACTCAATGCCCGCATTCACCCACGCCCACCGCTCCTCTGGCGTATTCGTCACGACAGAAATGTTGTACGCCATGTTGTGACCATGGAACGCCCACACTTCGGGGAATCGTGGCTGCAGCCGCGTGATGAGATCCGCATCTGCCATAACCTCATAGAAGAGGCCCTTCTCTTTCATCCACGTCACTTTGAGCCACAGATAATCAACGAGCAATCCGCGAAGCGCGCCAAGCGCAGTGCCAATCGCGACAATGGGCGGCGCGCCTGCGACAGAATCATCTGTATAGCGAAGACCGTAACCGCCACGCGCATCGATGCGCGCGCGTCCAATTTCTTCGCCCTCGCTCGTGCGCCAAGTCAGCGCGATCTCGTCACCGATATGACCTTCCCACTTGCGAAGGCCTCCATCGAACATCACCGTCAGTGCTTCACCGCGCTCCACGGCGCGCGTCGTCTCCATCTGATAAATCTTGGAGATCGGTACACGGCGCTGCACGGCATTCGTTGCGAGCGCGTCCGTGGGCTTCTCGATGGTGAGCATGAGGTACTGCTCACCCGTGAGAACATTCATGCGCGGAAGCATCCGCCCACTGAAGATGAAGCACGCAATCGCGAGCACAACACAAATCAATTGCACGAGGCGTTCACGAAACACGCGTCAACCTCCCTGCCCACTGTAAATGGCAAGTTCTTTGCGGCGGAATGCGCTCCATCCAACAATGAACACGAGCACGGACCAGCCGACGCCGATGAGTGCGAATGCGCGCGCGAGCTCCCACCACGAAACAAGTCGCCCTTGCACGAGCGAGCCTGTGGACACCGCTTGACCGAAAGGTCGGAGCATGAATTCCACAACGCTTGAGATCGAGCGAATCACAAACTCGAATGCGTTGGGCGCCCATTCTTCCGTTCGAATGTTGTACTCCGCGATGCTGAGTGCGAGGAACGGTGCGATGCTTCCAGCTGCGAAAATGGCGAAGCACACCAGCGCTGCGACGGGGAACGACAAGATGCTCGCGGCGCAAACTGCGAGCATCGCGAGAAATGTGATCTTGCAGAGGTTGACGAGTTGCGCGCGAACGAGATTTGCTTCGAAGCCACCTTCTTCATGCATGAGTTCGAGGCCATCGTGATCGAACATAATCGTCGCCCCGCCGGGGAAAAACTGGCCGCCATCACCTGCGCTCGGATCGAATCGCACATTTTGAATGCGGATTTTCATGCTGCCGTCGGCGGCAATCGCAGCAGGCGGAACGGGCAAGACATTCGTCTGCGCAGCGACAAACTTGCTGTCCGTCCATCCGACTTCACCATCAAAGATGAAGACGACTGGATACAGATCGTGCGAGTCGCTCGCGCCGGAGAAGAACTTGTAGCGAAGCGCAAGCGCGGTGTTGGCGCGCTTCACCTCACTCAATCCATAGAACGTGTATTCCTGCTCCGCGCCTGGTGCAAGCGAGCGCTGCTGCTTCAGCCAGTTCATCTGATACTCGCGCGCAAGTTCGCGCTTCACATCTTGCTCACGGCGAGCTCCCGAATCGAGATCCTCGCGAATTGCAGGATCCGTCGTGACTGTCTTCTCAACCATCGCGCGCAACTGCTCGGATGGAAGTGGTACGTATCGCGGAAAGGTTCCAATGCGTGCAACCAGAACTTCTTCGCGCACCGCCAGTGCATCAAAGATGTCTTGCGCAGGTCGCGTGCGTACTTCAAGCAAGCATGCGTAGGTCGTGAGTGTCGCAACAAGAAGGAACACCGACGAAAGCGCCACGATGCCAAGGCACTTGCCGAGCAACCAGTGCCCTCGCGAGATGGGCTTGACCATCGTCATCCACGCGGTTCGGTCGCGGATCTCGAAGGAAACCGTCGCGCAGCCGAGAAGCAGTGTCATCACCGCGATGACGCCATACGAGACACCCAAACTCGTCGAGAGGAATGTTTGCACTTGGTAGCGCAGTGGCGAGGATGCGTCGAGCGTCATCGGTAGGAGCGGAATCGCACCAAGCGCCACAAATGCGAAGGCGACGGCAATGCGTTGCGCCATCGCTTCTTTGATCACCGTACTTGCAACTGCCAAGATTCCGAGACGCCGATCGAGCAATGTGAGCACGATCCGAATCGAAAGGAAAAATGCGAGCATTGCAAGCGGAATACCCAAGGCTGCGACTGCCCAAGATCGTTCACCCGCCCACCACGCAAGCGCGCCAGCGCAGATTGCGCACAGGATCGTGAGCGTGCCTTGCAGGAACAGTCCGCTCCACACTAGAAGATTGAAGAAGACGATGAGCGTTGCTGCAGTCGAGAGCGATGTGTACGGATCATCAATGAAGACGCCCGGCATCCATGCAGGGATTTGCGTCGTTAAGAGCATCGCGGCAACTTCGGTCACGCGCTCGATGCGCCCGCTGTCGGCAAATGCTGCTGTCCACTGCGTCGCGAGATCTGCACTGCCGTAGACACGCGTTCCAAGGGTCACCGTGCCTTGCTCAAGCAACTCCTTGGTGACAGCGTTCTTCTCAATGCTGTTAGCAGTCTTCAGCGCCTCGACGAGCAATTCGCCATCGCGATGCAACATCGTTGCAGTACTCGAACAGATGAGCGCGGCGACGAGTATTGCCACGCTGAGCACGCCAGAAACGATGAGGCGAAACATCGTGCCTCGCTGCATCGCATCGACTCGGGCGTACATGCGCTTGAAGAGTCGAATCACGCGTCAGTCTCTTTCGAGGAATCGCCAAGCAATCCATCAATCAATGAACGATCCACACCAGATTTCGGAGTGGCCTTCGCGCCCGCTCCCGAGTTCGCATCCGCACGCGTGAATGTTGTTTCAGGCTTCAAGGGCGTCTTGCCAGCACCGTCCACGAGCGTGCGCAGAACATCGTCCTGCACAGCTGCCGCGTTGGTCGCTGAAGTATTCAAAACTTCCGCGACTCGTGCCGGTTCGTTGGACGCCTTCACGAGCAAGTCGACGACTGCCGCGCCTTCCGCGCCATCCTCACCCTTTCGGAGGAACGCTGCGATATCGCCACCAGAACGCGCGCCAGATGTGTCTGTGTGCTCAAGGCGCGCTTTCTCGACGATCTCAAGAAAGAGTGCTTCAAGCGATTGGCGCGGTGCTTCAACGCCCTCAAGCGCGATGCCTTCACGCTCATGCAGCAACGCATCGATCGCTTGAATCGTCTCGCTCTTCAACCGCTTCGTCCGTAAGACTGTGTGGGTTGTGTCCGCGAGAAGTTCGTCGCCCGTGCCCTCTGCACGCACACGACCACCGTACAAGATCACCATGCGATGGCAGACATCTTCGACATCCGCAAGCAAGTGCGACGACAGCAAAATGGTTTTGCCACGGCGACCGAGTTCGAGCAAAAGATCTTTCACTTGCTTCGTGCCAAGTGGATCAAGACCACTCGTGGGCTCATCGAGAATCAAGAGTTCTGGATCGTTCACCAGTGCTTGTGCGAGCCCGAGTCGACGCGCCATTCCCTTGGAGAACTCGCCCATGGGTCGGTGCGCAACTTGCGTCAATCCCACCATGTCGAGGAGTTCATCGGTGCGTCGTCGGCGCGTGCGTCGGTCGAGTCCGAAGAGTTTTCCGTAGTAATCAAGTGTTTCCACTGGATTCAAGAAGCGATAGAGATAGGTCTCTTCAGGGAGATATCCAATCTTCGCTTTCACCGCCGTGTCCGATGGATCCCGTCCGAAGACGAGCAATCGGCCACGCGACTTCCGCAGCAATCCAAGAATCATCTTGATCGTCGTGCTCTTGCCGCTGCCATTGGGACCGAGCAAGCCGAAGATCTCGTGACGATCGATGTGGAAGTCGATGCCATCGACCGCACGCGCGCGAGCACGCATCCAAAAGTCCGTGAAGGTCTTCTCGAGGCCTACTGCTTCAACGATGAGGTCGGATTCAGGCACGACAGAATCTCCAACGGAAGGCGAACTGGTAATCGTTCATACTTCTCAACGCGTAAAACCCTTCGATGCATCACGCTCAAGCCGACGACCTGCTTGATCGATCATGATCTGGCGCCCCGAAGGGTTGTAGAGTCCATTGTCGAAGCCCTGCGCTTCCGCGCCGCGCTTCTCTGCTTCAAGTTGCGCATCGCGACGGAACTGCATGAGCTTTTCGCTACTCGTCAGCTGAATACTGAAGTCTGCGAGGGATGGCGGCACAGAGAACACTTCAGCGTACGGCTGACTAAGTACATCGCTCACGGCTGCCAACCACAGTTGACGAATGACTTGGCGTGGATTGTCCTTATAGGCTGGCGCGAGACCTTGAAGGCGTCGCAACTCACGCGCGAGTTTTCCTTCAAGGGCACCCTGCGCTGCCTTCGCGCGATTGATAATCGTTGCAGCCTCGCCGCCAACATCCGCCGATTCAAATCGTGCGCCGATCGCGAGCAGCGTTGCGTCCGCCTTCTCAATATTCTGCGCCGTCAATGCATTGTCATACTCCGCAACGAGCCGCACGAGATCTCCGTACGCGCGTTCACCTGCGATGGAGGTGAGTTGCGTCGCTGCAGCCTGTCGCGCACGCTCCACGCCCGCCTTTACGTTTTCGCGCATCGCCTGCGCTTCGAGGAATCGATTGCGTACTGCAAATGGATAGCTTCGCTCGTATGCCTTCGCTTCAACGATGCTCACGCCGAGATGCATCCCTTGCAGAAGTGCATTCGCGCGTTCTCGAATCGGATCCGCAAGGAGATCGCGCTGCGTGTCCACCAACTCAGCGAGCGTGAGCGCGCCTGCGGCTTCCACTGTTGCTTGCATCAACGTGTGCTTCACGATGCTGTCCATCCGCTCGCGAGATGCAACCTCGAGCAACTCGACGACATCATCGACTGCGTACGTCGCTTCAATCTTCGCATGTGCGAGATCACCATCGCGTGTGAGCAGTGAACCATCGGAGCCTGGTCGAAGCGGATCTGTGAGCGTCGCGCCCTCAATCTGTTGCTCCGCGGTTTGCGCGGATGGCTTCACTGCGGGCCAGAACTCTGTTTCAAGACGAACGGTGCGGCGCGATTCAACGGCGACGATGTCACCGACTGGATAGGGCCATGTTGCGTGAAATCCCGGCTCCAATTGTCGATCGATGCCTTCGCCTTCAATCTCGCCGAACAAAGTTTTCACGCCAGTGAAGCCTTCTTCAACGCTCTGAAATCCGGAGAACAAGAACGTCACGACGAGTGCGAGTACGCCGAGTTGCAGAATGCGATACGAAAGCTTCAGCGCTTCGCCGAGCGATTGATTCGCAGGATCGAGCGCATCGCGCATATCACCATCGGAGGAATTCTGCGTGCCAAAGTCCGCGCTTGCGGCTCGACGCGGCGCGTCCTCTACTTCGAGCGGTCGGCTCGTTGATGCATCCATCGGATCAAGCGCTGCCATTTACTGAGCCCCCTTCACGACCTGCTCGCCTTGAGGCGCCAAGCCTGCGGGAGGAAGCGGAATGCCGGTCGGTCCAGTCTGCGCGTCAATGTTGAGAAGATGGAATGGAGCTTTGGTCGTGTCTGTGACGAATGTTGTCGAACCGCGAAGGCCAGACTTCATCGCATCAAGCCACGAGAGGAAGACTGCGAGGTCCGCATGCTGCTTCATCTCTTCGTAACTTGCTGCAGCCTCTTCGTTGCCGCGTGCTTCGATGCGCGCAGCCCATTGCTCTGCGAAGTGCCGAATGAGATCTGCTTGACTTGTTGCCTGACTGGTGATCGCCGCCGCTTCACTGCTGCCACGCGCTTCTTCAAGTTTGGCAATCGTGTTCTGCACTTCGGCCATACGGCTGAGCACAGAGATCGTGGTCTTTGGAGGCAAGACGACTTGCGAAATGCCTACGCGCACGGACTCGATGCCGACTTTTCCTGAGCCCTGCACACCCGCGAGAATGCGAGCCTCTGCGTCAGCGAGCCGACTCTCAGGTCCGACGAGTTGGTCGAAGCGGAAACCGCCGACCTCGCTGATTGCGCCGTCGAGTGCGCTCTTCAATTGCGAGGACGCTTGATCAAGACTTCCGCCGTAACTCGTAAAGAATGCAAGCGCCTTGTCATCGCCATCGCCGACCTTCCAGAGAAGATATGCCTGCACGAGCAACTGTTGTCCGTCCTTCGTCTGCACGGTCTTGAGCGGACTCTCGACCAATTGCAGGCGCTTGTCGAACTTCACGACAGACGCGAAAACGAAGGGTAATTTGAAGTGCAGTCCTGCTTCACGCACAACCATCGAGTCACCATCGATGCGTGTGCGAATCGCGAATTCATTGAAGCGGACGGTGTACGTCGCGCTGTAGAGGAGCAGGACACCCACAAGGAGTGCTGCAAATCCAACGAGAAGTGTGGCTTTATTCTTCATGGCGGTCTTCCATCAAACGCACGGCGCGCGCGATCGCGTTGCCGTTGATTACTCGAGTGTCTTCTTCTCCATGTAGTCCGCGAGGTTCAGTCCCGACGCGGCTTCCTTCATCTCAGCATCGACCCGCACATGCGCAGGATCAATACCGATGATGTACTTCGCGCGCACCATGACCAGCGCTTCCGCAAGTGCTTCCATCGTGCGGCGCTGTTCGTAGAGCTCTGGCGAAACCGCCCACGATGCGCTTTGTCCGAGCACCTCAGCCGCTTGACGCTTGGCAGCCATCAGCAGTTCCCAACGTTTCGCACGCGCGGCGCTGATCACACTCGCCGTCTGCGCGCGCGAGTCGAGCAACATTGTTTCGATCGCCGCGCGACGCTCTGCTGCGCCAGTGAGATCTGTCCCTGCGCGCTCGAGCTCACGAAGTGCTTCGATCGCCTTCACAATCTCGGCCGCCTTGGCCGCGTCACCGATGAGCAGCGACATCGTGGTGTTCACCGTGCTGCGTGAAGCTTCCACAACACGCCGCGCGTTCTGTGCGGAGATCGAGAGTTCTTCAAAGCGTCCTGCGTAATCACCGGTGGAAAGAGGCGGACGAAGTTTCGGAATCGCGACACCGACAAGTTCAACACCCGTGTCTTGTTCATCGAATGACTTCTGCACGCGCTCCGAAAGTCCTGCAAGAAGCGACTGTCCTTGCGGCGAGAAAACTTCCTCGAGCGGCTTCGTTGACAAGAATTGCGTCACTTCGCGCAGCGCGATCATTCGCAGTGCACGCGTTCGCATATCAAGCGTGCTGCCACGAGCGCGCGTGTCTGCGGAGAAGTTCAGCCACTTGTCGAGTTCGCGATCACGAACGCGATACTGCAGCACGATTTCCGCTTCGACGACTGCGAATTCATCCGCGATCGGATTCGTCCCGCGTGCGCCCGCAAGCAACTCGCTGACTCCCGCAGAGCCGACCTTGCCCGAAACGCGCTCAGATTGCGTACCTGCTGCGACAAGGAAGACGTTGGTGAAACTATCGTCGCCGCCAGTTGCTGACCACAACTCGGTACCCGAAGTCTTGCGAGCCGTGAGCCCGAGTGGCAACTCTCGAACGCGCGACACATCTTCGACGATCGCCGTATCGATAGGCCACGGAAGTTTGAACATCGGCTCGCCCTGCAAGACGCTGCCGATGGCTGCGCCGAAACGCAGACGCATCGCCTGTTCACCAGGGCCAACGATCACAAGCGTGGTGAGCGCGAGAATGATCCCGACGCCCAAGATGCCGAGTCGCATCGCGTTGCGGAGAAGAAGTTGATATCCCCACGAACTTGAGATATCGAAACCGAATTGGTAGTTCACCGCCTCGTTGATCGAGCGCACGATGTTGTCGGGCGCAGCGAAGAGCGAAAGCACACGCGAGTCGAATGCCGGACGCGGCACTTCATTCGCGCGGCGAGGACGATAGAGATTCAGAATCAATCCAAGCGCGGTCTCGGCAGCAACCGCGAGCATGAAGACTGCGATCCCTTGGCAGATTCCTTCGAGAATCGCAGGCTTTTCTAGCATTGCGAGCACTGCGCCAACCGCTGCAGCAAGCAGCGTGAGCGCGTTGCCAACCATGATGCCTGCACCACCACGGAGATTCGCCCATGCTGCGTGCACCGCCATGCCCGCGACCCAGCGCGAGAAGATGAACGCGAGCACCGCGAGTCCCATGCTCGCTGCGAGTTGCCAGCCAAATGCGTCACCCGCGTTGAACGAACCGACATCCGCGTTGACATCATCAAGTTTGCTGAACCATGAAAGCGTGTACGCACCGAATCCGATGAGGAGGAGTGCGTAAACAATGCTCGCGATCGGCATGAGCCATGCGTGCATCCACTTCAATCGCTTCGCCGCAATGCGTGCTTCGTCGAGGCTGAAAATGCGACCGTCTTCGCCCATCGTCGATGCTTCATCGAGTTCGAGTGCTTCAAGCCGCTCGAGTCGATGCTGATGAAACACAATCACGAGCGCAAGCCATGCGACGATTCCAGGAATCATCCATGTCGCGATGGTGGTCAGGATCGTGACTTCGCCGAGCCATCCCCAAAGGAGAAGCCCAAGTCCAAGAGCGGCCTGCCCTAGCAGTCCGTAGCCCGCGACGCGTGTCGCCTGCTGATACGCGTGATGGTCAGTTCTCATCGCTCGATTAGCGTTTCTCGTGTCGGACGGAAAAAGTTGAAGACAGACAAACAGTCAGGCAACCCGAAGAAGTGAGTTGGGTGGGTCACCCGTGCGCTCCCCACAGGCACGATTGCCTGCGAGGGAAGCCGTGGGATACTGTAAGGTAAAGGCGCCACAATGGGGCGCGATCCACTGCGCCGTTCTCGTCTGCAACCCACTTCTCTTCTCCCATGGCGATCTTCGAGCAACTCTGGGCAATTGCCCGCAACACCTATCTCGAGAGCGTCCGCCAACCGGTCGTGCTTGTCATCCTCTCCATTGGCATCCTGCTCACGATCATGAGTAATCCGCTTGCGGGATGGACGATGCAGGACGATCAGCGCATGTTTGTGGACATCGGTCTTTCCACGGTGTTCATCTCCACCGCGCTGCTCGCAGCGTTCATCGCGACCAATGCGATCTCGCGCGAGATTGACAATCGCACGGTGCTCACTGTGATTTCGAAACCTGTTCCGCGCCCTGTGTTTGTCGTTGGAAAATACATCGGCGTCTCCATCACGATGCTCGTTTCGCTCGCGGTGCTGGCGTTGGTCTTCATGCTTGTTGAAGTGCACGGCACGATTCAAACCGTGCGCACCCCCTTCCACATCCCTGTGATCATCATGGGTGGATCTGCGCTGTTGATCAGCGTCGCCGTGGGCGCGTGGATGAACTTTCTTTATGGGAAAAACTTTGCTGCATCGTGCATCCTCATCGCGATTCCGTTGTTGCTCATTGCGTATACAGGATCGCTTTTCTTCACCGGAGATTGGGAGCAAGTAGCCCCCGCGACGCAGTTTGAGGCTGAAATTTGGAAGTCACTCGGATTACTCGCGCTTGCGACGATGGTGCTCAACGCAGTTGCGATTGCGGCAAGTACGCGACTTGGACAAGTCCTCACATTGACCGTCGTCCTCGGCACACTGCTGCTCGGCTTGCTCTCCGATTGGTTCTTCGGGCGCACTGTTGCACGCCTGACAGATGAATTCGCGCGACTTGGAACAATCACGCCGCCGATGGGAGATCGCATCCTCTATTGGACATGCGAGACGCTGGCATCGGTCGTGCCAAACTTTCAAGTCTTCTGGATGACCGACGCGCTCACGCAGAAGAAAGTGATTCCGCTTGAGTACATCCTGTACGCGGTTCCATATTCTGCGCTGCTTGTCGTTGCGCTCCTCGCACTCGCGGTCGCGCTGTTTCAGCGCCGTGAAGTTGGTTGAGTCAGACGGCTGTTTGACCCCACGCCGCGATTTCCGCTTTGCGTTTCTTCGACGTGAGCATAAAGCCCATCACGCAGGGAACGATGGTGAACGCCGCCGTCGTCAACGCCAAGTTTCGCACGCCCTCTCGGCGAAGGGTTACGGGGTCGTAACTCGCGAGCTGCTCTTTCATCGCCTTTGCGATAGCAGGGTTTGAACTGTTCGCGAGCGCGTTCATCGTGTCTTGCGTGAACTTCACCTGCACATCGATCGTCATGATTCCCCAAGCAAAGCCAACCACTGCCATGATTAAACGCGCCGCGGCCCAGAGGAGCACAAGTTTTGGTCCGATTGCGCGCCGTCGGAGAATAAAAATCGATCCGATCGCCAACAAGACGCCGAGAGGTATCAGAATCCCCCCTTGCACATTCATCGCGAGCGTCATCTCGCGAGGAAGTTGAACATCCACACCTTGTAACTTCATGATCTGCGCGTTGAAGTTCGCATAGGCAACGCCAGCGGTTTGCATACAACACCCCACTGCAGCGTACGCAATGCCGAGCACACCGATGATCGTCGGCCAACTTGATCGCGCGGGCTCAACACCCATCTCATACGCCGACACATAAGGTTGCGAAGGCGAGGCGTCAGCAGGTGAATTCGACATGTTGCGCATCATGCAAAAAGAAAGCCGCTCGCGCAATTGCACGAGCGGCTGTGGGTGCTTCATTCTTCGAAAATTATTGACGGTTGCGCTTCATATCGCCGAGCGCCTTCTTCATTTCCGCGAGTTGCTTCTTGAGGATGTCAACATCTTCAGGCAAGTTTGGCGCTTCGTACACCATGGCTGGCTTGCAGCGGTCGTACCAACGGATGAGCTCCGTAAGCGCCTTGATGCGAGCGCCGAGCATGGCTGCGTCATCGGATCCTGCTGGATTCTCGAGATCTGCGATCAGCTTCGTCTTCTGCTCGACGCAATCCTTGATGAGCTTCTGCCAGTTCTCATGGATCTTGCGGCCGACATCGTTCGCTTCTTTCCACTCCGTCAGTTGCAAGCACACTGCGAGTTCCTCAACGGTGTCCGCGGTGCCATCAGAGAAGCCGCAGTGCCATGCATTGTCGGCGTTGAGGGTGAGGTTCTCTTTTTCGTTTGAAAGCTTGTACTTGCCCTGCATCGTGTTGTAGAAGACGGCGTCTTGACGCGTGCCCCCTTCAGGGATGTCGTAACTGAGCAGTTGCGGCGAACTCACCATCGCGCGACCGATGTAGGAGCTGCGCCCACCAATCTCACTTACTTCGCCGACCTTTTGAAGCCACGCTTCCAACTCCGCACCGGAAATTGCGGTCTGACCGGCGAACATCGTGATCGCACCGAGTGCGCCCACGCGCATGAAGTAAATCTCATCGCAGTGAAGGCTTGTGAATGCTGCTGCGGAAATCGCGCGCTTGATCCACGCAACCACGCGGTGACGCTTCTTGAGTTCCTTCATCGTCAGGTGAATCTCATCGCCTTCGGTGACGAGACCACCTGGGCTATCGATGAGGAGGACGATGATCTGTCCTGGTCCAAGTTTGTCGGCTTCTTTGCCGATCTGCTCGATCTGCTCATGGCGCGTACCAATGCCAACGGTGCCTTCGAGTGGGAGCACGAAGATATTTGGAATGAACTTTCCGCTTGCATCCGCGGTTGTCGTCGCGGTGGTGGTCGCGCCGGGCTTCGCTGCGCCAGTCGCGCCGCTCGCTGCCGCATTCGTGACCAGCGGTGTACTCGGTGTCGCATCGGCGATCGCTTCAATCTTGCGCAAATCAAACGAGAGAATCGTCATGTTGCTCGACTTGCCACTCTTCTCAACGGCGAGCACAAGCATCTTCGCATCGCCTTTGACAATCGTGCCTTCCACGATGGTCTCTGATGCACCCTGCATGCAGGTGACGCGAACACGCTGTCCAACTTCACCCTTGAATTGCGCACCGCCCTTGAGCTTCACCGAGACTGGTGGAGCGAGCATCGTCGAGAACGCGAGTGTGGGCGCGCTCACGCATGCAACTGCGAGAGAGGCGATGGCGAGGCACTTGAGAAGTGAGCGAGTGTTTCGAATCATCATGATCAAAAGTCCCAAAGCGCAGACGAGTGTTTACGGTCGAATCTAAAGAGCAGAACTGGAAGCGAGGGTCGCGCGTGCATCACGCGCCATTCCACAAGTTGAAAATCGCGTCAGCGCTTTCCACCCATGCCGCCGCCACCGAGCCCACGCCCACCGCCGCCACCACCACCGCCGGTATTGCCGCCGGTGTTTTTGTTGCGTGCGATTTCTTTCTTGATGTTGTCGACTTCAATTTCAAGTTGAATGCGTGTGAGTCCCATCTCGCGCTGCAAGCGTCGCTCGACCGCTGGGTACTGCTTCATGGCACCGATGACCTTTTCGAACAGCGACTTCCGCTGTCCGAAGCCCTTGATGCCTTCGTCCACATTTTGCGCTGCGTCAAGCCATTCCTTGCAACGGTCGTACGACTTGCGCCAGCTCTCGACGTAATCGTTGAAGATCTTCTCGCCCGAGTCCGCGTTCTCAAACTCGCGGTAACCGAGCAAGAACATGAGGTCTTCACGCGTATCTGCAACGCCATCCGCAAGACCCGTGTCTTCCGCGGTTGTTGCATCGAAGTTGACTGTTGAGTCTTTGCTGCTGTCCACGATCCACACGCCAGAAGTATCGGGAAGCCACGATGAATCGCGTCCTTCGAATTTCACGCTGAGTGTCTTCTCAGGAAGAAGCATCGCATCGCCGAGTTCGAGTGGGTAGCCACCCTGTTGTAAGAATCCCTTGCCGATACCCGTCCATGCTGCAAGCATCTTTGCCGCAACATCAGGATCCGACCAACCCGATGCGAGTTGCGCGACCTTCTGCAAACCCCACAAGCGCGCATCACTCGTCATATACATGTCTGGCCACGCGAATGCCATGAGTGAACCGAAGCCCACAGAGTCTTGAATCCACATCACTTGCGGCACATCGCTCAACTCTTCGCGAAGGCTCTTCACGAGATCGCGGTACTCCTCCATGTGCACTTGACCGGCTTCCTTTTGGTCATCGTTCTTCAAGTAGAAGTTGTTGTCGATGTCCGCGCTCTTGAGCTCGATGATGATGATGTCTGGTTTCACCTTCTTCGCATCGGCGACTATTGCCTTGTAGGGCTGCGGGTGAATGTCGGTGCCCATCTGACCGTGCATCGGAATGACGTAGACCTTTGGCGTCGAGAGCGTCGAGGGCAGCGCCTTGCGGGAAACGTCCGAAGCGGTCTGCGCGAACGCACACGAGGAAACGACAAGAGCAAGAACTGTGGGAAGGATGCGTGAAGGATGCATAGAGACGAAGCCTCAGCGAAAGTCCGTTCGAGCGCCTCAACCCAGAGGCGCCGCAATACGGCATCCTACGGTCAGGAGCGCGTTTGGTGGCGAAAGAACCCTGCAGAATCAGGAACCAAACAGCAGGCGAAGTCCCTCTTCCGCACTTGCAATGCGCCCTTCGAGTTGCGCATCCATGGCGCGGTGGAGCAGAGCCTTGAATTCCTTGCTCGGCTGAAAACCCTTTGAAATGAGCAAATCCCCGTCAACAAACGGCCTTGGCAGGACTCTTTCAGCAAGCAGTTGGTCAGCCTCGGCGCGGATTTCAGTCGCGCGATGCGGTGCTTCTGTCTCAAGAATCTTGAGCGCTTCATCGAATCCAAGCGACGCGATCAGGCGGCATCGCGCAGCAACACCAAGCCGTTCCCAGTCCGAGAGCAATGCGTTGCGCACATTGAACAGCGCATCAAGGGCTACCGATTCGTCGTTGGAAAGAACAAGTCGCATGCGCAGATTCGCAACCAAACTGCGATTCCCAAGTGCGCCGCCGCGCTCTGCGCGATCCAAGATCCACGCAGCAAGCGCCGTCACGAACGCGCACGGTGCGTCGACCGAGAGCGCACAAACTCGAAGTGCGTGCACTCCTTCGAGATGCATGCCGAGGATCGTCGCATCAAGTCCAACAGATTCGAGAGTCTCGGCGGCGATGCCACGCGATGCGTGCGTCAACATCTTGCGGAGTTCTTCGCCGATGCGCTCCGGGCTTGTCGATCGCAACTCTGTCGCGTGCGCGCCAATCGCTTCGGCTGTGGCGCTTTCAATCGTGAATCCGAATCGTGCTGCAAAGCGCACCGCGCGCAGCATTCGAAGTCGGTCCTCTTCAATCCGCGCATGCGGATCACCAATCGCTCGGATGATTTTGTCGCGAATGTCGCGTTCGCCTTGACCCTTCGTAAAGTCAACGACATTGCCGGATTCAGGATCCATGAACAAGCCATTGATGGTGAAGTCGCGCCGAGAAACATCGAGTTCTGCGGTAGAAAACCGAATCCCGCTCGGACGACGACCATCGTGATACGCGAGGTCTTCGCGGAACGTGCCGACTTCAAACGTATGCCCACCTCTGCGCACCAACATCACGCCGAACGCTTCACCCACGCTGCGCACGTTCGAAAACAATCTGTTCACTTGTTCCGGCGTTGCGCTCGTCGCGATGTCGTAGTCGCGAATCTCATTCTGCATGAGTGCATCGCGCACGCAGCCTCCGGCAAAGTACGTCTCATACCCCGCCGCACGAAGCTGCATCGCAACAGATTTCGCTGCGTCCACAAGCGACATTCGCACTGGACGCACGTCCGCGCTCACAACGAGATCTCCGGTGATCCTCGCCATGCGAGTGCTTCCGCATACTGCGCCCTCACCGAATCCTCAAGCACTTTGAGCGCTTCCTCTGGTGGCATCGCGGCAATCGCGTTGCCGTCGAACGCAGCGCCGACAGTCACGCGGATCTTTCCGCCAAATCGCGGCAGCATGCGGGGACGCGGCCACGCGGAGTAACTACCAGCGATACCGATCGGAACAATCTGCGGCTTCGCCTTCCGAATGAGCAGCAGCACGCCACGTCGAAACGGTTGCACGGTTCCATCGAAGGTGCGCGCTCCTTCGGGGTACATGCACACGCAGCGGCCCGCTTGCAGTTCGTCGATGGAGATCCGAAGCGATTCGCCGTCACCACCGTTTAGGCTGATGGGTTTGGCACCGAGCGACTTGATGATCCATCCGAAAGGCCCTCTAAACAAGCCCTTTTTTGCGATAATGGTGAATTGACGATCCGCAGCCGCGGCGCCGTTACACATCGGATCAAAGAAGCTCTGGTGATTGGAGATGAAGAGCACGGGCCCCTGCGTCGGCACGTTTTCGCGCCCTCGCACACGCATTCCCCACACCGCATTACATGGCACCCGCATGAAGCCCTCAGCGAAGGCCCACCAGAACACTTGCAGCCTCGGTTTCCCAGGGACTCGCTCCGAGAATCGCCACCATCTCACGGGGCTTCACCATCATCCACAGCGCTCTCGATGTGCGCGGGAAGTTCATACATCGCGCCAGCACGTATGCGCACGATGGCTTCAAGCGCATCGACAACACGCTCGACATCAAGGTCGCCCGTGTCCACAACATCCGCGCCTTCAGGCCGAACCAACGGTCCTTCGCTTCGCGCGCGATCACTCGCATCTCGCGAAAGAATCGATTGCAGAATGATCTCAGCCTCGATGTTCACACCCTTCGCACGCAACTGCTCTGCGCGTCGGCGCGCGCGAATCTCAGGCGCTGCATCAAGGTAGATGCGCACGGTTGCATCGGGAAACACAGCAGATCCCTGATCGCGACCCTCTGTCACGAGTCGAGGATGCGCTGCTGCAATCGCACGCTGTTGGCGCACCATCGCACGACGAACTTCAAGATTGCACGCGATGATCGCCACTGCTGCCGTCACTTCGGGCGTGCGAATGGATTCACCGCACGCGCAACCATCGATGAAGAGTTCTGGTGGATCGACTTTCCAATCGAATCGAAGCGTCGAACGCAACGCGAGCGCGGCGACTGCCGCAGCATCGCGAGGATCAATCGACTTCTCTAACGCGCGCCATGCGATCGCGCGGTACATCGCGCCAGTATCGAGAAACTCAAGCCCGAGCCGACGCGCCAACGACGACGCGACAGTGGACTTTCCCGTGCCCGCGGGTCCGTCGATCGTCACGATGATGGATGCTGTTGCGGTCAAGGTCATCATCAATTGCATAGGGTCCTACTTCGCACAGAGTTCCTTTCGATCTGGAACGCTGTAACTCACTCGCGGACTTCTTCTTCATCGCCTTCAAAGAGTGCTTCGAGGTCCTTCAAATCTTCGAGCTCAGTTTCTGGCGGCGATGTCAACGCGCTCAACATTTCTCGCGCAGTTTCGATGTCCTTCACGACATTCGTCTTCGCGCCAACATTCACTAAATCAACGGCGAGGGTGTTCGCGTATCCAACGGCAAGGATGCTCTCGACGCACGCATCGAGATCGAATCCAATGTGCTTTCCAGCCTTGAATCCTTGGATCGATGCGCTAATCGCTTGCGCATACGGCGCGAGTCGACGCAGTGCTTTGTCGGTACTTTCCGTTTTCGCTGCTGCGGCAAAGGATGGGTAACTTCCAATGCGAAACCCGCCGATTTTCTTGATGAGCTCAGTCAGTCGCGCGGGATCAGCAGTCAGTCCCTCATGCGGCGTGAGGAGAAGATTCAGTTCGAATCGATCTAGATCTTGGACGATGGTTTTTACGCCACGCGCGGTCATTTCAAATGCCTCATCGGTATCGAGCGCCGAGCAGCGCACCGCGAGCGCTGGACACTGCAACTTGCTCGCAGCATTGCCGAGCACCTTGAGCCGCTGTCGCGTTTCAGCCCAGGTCGGACTGCGATCGGTGAAGTCGACCGGCTTCTCTTCGATAAGCAGCAACACAGGGCAGCCCGCGCGATCTGCAGAGTCGCGCAACTTGTCGATCTGCTGCACGCCGAAGCCCTTCAACAGGTCAGTCGGAATATTGAGACCGCGCAAGCGAAGTTGTCGCTCAGTGAACGCGGGGACTGCATAGATGTCAGGTACGCCGCTCTCGGGCTTTCCGATGATCGATCGGAGCGAGCCCGCGGAAAGGGTCAGGAGGATCTCATTCTGCACAGCTCAGGTTCCGCTTGGTTTCGACGCGCGCACACGCCACTCAACGACAACACGCATCCTAATCGCTAATCACTTCTCGATCACACGCAGAAATACTCGGATCTCTTGCACTCTGCTCGACTTGCACCATTGCGTATCCGCGAAGAAAACGCCGACAGAGTTTCAAGTCGGCGTTTCCCTGAGGGGAGAAAGATTCGTTGCAGACGGGTGCCCAAGGGTAGATAATACTGTCCCTCATGCACGCGTGCAAGGGCAAGTTCTGATAAGTCAGAGGATCTCTGCG
Organism: Planctomycetota bacterium; assembly: GCA_003671055.1. GTDB lineage: Bacteria > Planctomycetota > Phycisphaerae > Phycisphaerales > SM1A02 > F1-140-MAGs142. Next base: position 33,702 of record QWPV01000010.1, on the reverse strand, counting down.
CGTGGAGTTCCCTGCTCCCAAACCTCTCAAACTCGACCCCGCTCTCGCTACCATCTTCGCCCTATGTCCACCCCCTCCGATTGCCGTTGCACTGAAACACACGAATGGGTCCGCACGAACAGCACGGGTGTGACGATGGGTATCACCCAGCACGCCGCAGATGCGCTTACTGACATCACGTACGTTGGACTGAAGCCAGTAGGCACGAAACTCAACGCTGGTGATTCAATCGGCGAAGTGGAGAGCGTGAAAACCACGAGCGATATCTATGCAGTCGTTGCAGGAACGATCATCGAAGTGAATCAAGCTGCCGTGAAGGATCCCTCGCTTCTCAACAGCGATCCCTACGGCAACGGTTGGCTTGTGAAGATTGAATCCACTGACACCGCGCGTCTAGGCAGCCTCCTCGATGCTGCGGCGTACGACATGAAGCATCACTGATCCCAAGCACTTCGTGTGAATCTCGCTTCCACCGATCGTGAATCTGCTCCGCCCACACTGCGCGTTCGCGTGCGCGGCGTCCACAAGAGTTTCACCATCGGAAGCGGCAAGGCCAAGCATGATGTGCAGGCACTGCGAGGCGTCGATCTCGATATTGAGGGTCCTGGATTCTTCGCGATCATGGGCGCATCCGGAAGCGGCAAGAGCACACTGCTCCATCTCTGCGCGGGCCTTGATCGAGCTGATCAAGGTGAAATCGAAGTGCAAGGCGCGCAGATTCACGCGCTCACGGAAGCGCAACTCACGCAGTATCGTCGGCGTTCCATCGGCATCGTCTTCCAGCAATTCAATCTGCTCAGCGCGATGACCGCACTTGAGAATGTGTTGCTCCCTGCCGAACTCGATGATGCCCCGCGAGCCGCAATGCTCGTGCGCGCGACTGCATTACTCGAACGATTTGGACTTTCCGCGCGCATCTCGCATCGACCAGATGCGCTCTCAGGTGGCGAACAACAACGCGTGGCGATTGCGCGCGCGCTGCTCTTCGAGCCACCCGTGCTGTTCGCGGATGAGCCCACCGGAAGCCTCGACAGCGAGCACGGCCAGCGACTCGCGTTGCTGCTTCGCGCACTCGCCGACGAACAACGCGTGCTCATCGTGATGGTCACGCATGAAGCATCGATCGCGATGCATTGTCAGAAGGTGTTTGTCTTGCGAGACGGCGTCCTTGCCGGCTCTTTCGAAACGAAAGGTCTCGATGCGGGCGAGTTGGCGCTTCGCGCACAGGAACTTAGTCGGGCGACCCACTAGGACGATCTTGCTCGTCCTCGCGATCACGCTCGCCGCAGCGCTTGTTGCTGCAGCGACGGCGGCGCTCTCGACATTGCAAGCAAGCTTTGACACATCGATCGCACGCGCAATCGGCGAAGCGGATGCGCGCGTGGTGCATAGATATGGAGAGCCATTCGAACGAAGTGTGCTCGACACGGTCCGCGCATGGGAAGACGTTGAAGATGCGACAGGCGGTCTCGCGGGATCGCTCACACTCACGAACAACGCGCAACACAATGACGATGGCGCGGTGCTTCGATCCACTGTGCAAGCGCGCGGCGTCGATCCCGTGCGTGATCAGTCGTTCAAAGAACTTGAGATGCGCGAAGGTCGTCGCATTGAGCGCGATGGCGAACTTGTCATCGATCCCGCAACCGCGCTTGCTTTGCGCGCAAAAACTGGCGACATGCTGCGCGTGCAACGCTTCGGTGCGCCGATGGAACTTCTCGTCGTCGGCGTGTACAAACGCCCGTCCCTCGGCGCGCTGCAACGACCGCTCGCATACCTCTCGCTTCCGACGCTCGAAGATGCAATCAAGCGCACGGGGCGCATCACCACACTCGCTATTCGCCTGAAAGAAGGCACGGATGTCACAGCCTGGTGCGCGGCGCGGCAAGGCGTGCTTCGCGACTCGCTGCTGCTTGAACCGGCTGAGCGCGTGCGAACGGGCATCGATCGACAGCGCGTCGCGACTCGGCTCGCAACTTGGATCGGCACGATCATCGGGATGCTTGCATGCGCGGCGATCGTCACAGTTGGGATGACCACCGCGCTGCTCGAACAACTTCGCGAGATGGGAATCGCGCGATCGATCGGCGCGAGTCGCATGCAACTTGCGGGCGGACAACTGCTCTCTGGTCTTGCACTCGGTATCGCGGGAAGCACCCTCGGCACTCCACTCGGGCTTGCGCTCGCATGGCTACTTGCATGGTGGTTTCGCAACGATCTTCGCAGTCCGTTCGCGTGTTCACTCGGTGGAATCAGCATGGCAGTCGGCGGCGCGATCTGTGCAGGCGTCGCAGGCGCGCTCTTTCCCGCGATCTATGCAGCGCGGATTTCGCCACTCGAAGCAATCTCCATTCGTGCACGCGCCCCGAGTACGCGCGGCTTGTTGCTCGTCAGCGTGCTCGGCCTAGGCTGCCTCGGACTACAACTCACGTTCCTCGCACCCGAATCGCGCGACACACGATTCTGGCTCTACGCATTCCTCGGTCTCCCGCTTCTCTTCTGCGGATGGTTCCTCTTAAGCGTGCCCACGACGCTCTTGATCTCGCGTCTGTTGAGCAAACTCATCGAACGCGTGCTCTTCATTCCACGCGGATTGCTGCGCGGCAATGTGCAACGCGTCCCCTATCGCCTCGGCTTCACCGCAGGCGCGCTCATGGTCGCGATCGCTGAACTCGTCAGCACGCAATCTAACGGCGGCGCGATCATCGACAACCTCCGCGAACGCGTGAAGTTCGCGGACGGATTCGTACTGTGCACCAACGGCCTCTCGCCAGAAGAGCAAGCGCGCATCGCGGCAATTGAAGGTATTTCGAGCGCACTCCCGATTGGGTATTTGCCGCTAAAAGTGCTCGATCAGCAGGTCTTCGGCGTCAAGGGCATCGGACCGGAGAGCGTCGTGTGCGTCGGATTTGAGCCGCGCGCGTTTCTTGAGATGAACAAACTCGATTGGATCCAAGGCGCCCCTGAAACCGCAATCCCTCGACTCGAAGCTGGCGATGCAATTCTCGTTGCGCCAGAGTTTCTCCGCGCGCGCGGGCTTGGGCTCGGCAGCCATATTCGTCTCGGTGGTGGAAAGAGCGCGCATGATTTCGAGATTGTCGGCGTGGTGACGGCTGCAGGACTCGACCTTGCGACGCAGGTCTACGGACTGCGCAGCGTGTACATGGAGCAAGCCGTGAGTTGCGTGTTCATGGACATGCGCGCCGTGGCGGAGAAATACGACACGCGTTCGGCATACATGATGCAGTTGAAATTGCTCGACGGCGCAACGCTCGAGGATGAAGCGCGCATCGATCGAGCAGTTGCCGACGCGGTCGCAGGCGCAGTGTTCACCAGTGGGCGAGCGATCAAAGGATTCGTCGAAGAGATCGGCGGCGCCGCGCTCGGGCTCTCCCTCGCGGTTGCGTTCGCTGCGTTGCTGCTCGCATCGTGCGGTGTCGGCAGCGTTGTCGCCGCAGGAATCCAATCACGCGCGCGCGAGTTTGGCGTGCTCCGATCCATCGGTGCGTCACCTGCATTGCTCGTGCGACTCGTTCTCGCGGAGACGTTCCTCGTCGCGCTCGCCGCAATCACCGCCGGAACGCTGCTCGGACTTCAACTCGCCTGGATGGGCACGCGTTTCTATTACGACTTCGCAGGGCTTGAACTTCCGCTGTACGCACCGTGGAAACCACTCGCGCTCGGCAGTGGCGTGCTCCTTTTGATCGCACTTCTTGCCGCATTCCCTGCCGCCTGGCGCCTGATGAAACGCCCTGTGCGCGAACTGCTCGCGTGAGCGTCTCGCACCACACGGACTACCATTTTCCTCGCATGCCGTTCGACCTCGTCTCACCATTTCAACCCAAGGGCGACCAGCCCACTGCGATTGAAGAACTCACACGCGGTGTTGAAGAAGGTCGTCGCCATCAAGTCTTGCTCGGTGCAACGGGCACTGGCAAGACGTTCACCATCGCGAATGTCATTGCGCGTACGAATCGCCCGACATTGTTGGTGAGTCACAACAAGACGCTTGCGGCGCAGCTTTACGAAGAGATGAAAGAACTCTTCCCGCGCAACGCGGTGAGTTACTTCGTGAGTTTCTACGACTACTACCTCCCTGAAGCCTACATCCCTTCACGCGACCTCTACATCGAAAAAGAGACGCAGCGCAACGACGATCTCGATCGATTGCGACTTGCCGCGACGAGCAATCTCGTGAGTCGTGAAGATTGCATTGTCGTTTCGAGCGTGTCGTGCCTGTATGGACTCGGCTCGCCTGAAGAGTTCCGCAACCGCGTGATCATGCTTGAACGTGGCATGCGCGTAGAGCGTCGCGCGTTTCTGCTTCAACTCTCCTCCATGCAATACGCACGTGCCGACATCGACCCCACGCGTGGCAACTATCGCGTTCGCGGTGATTGCATCGAGATCTATCCCGCTTCGGAAAAGCACGCAATCCGGCTTGATTTCTTTGGCGACACGCTTGAATCGATTCAATTCTTCGCGCCGCTGTCGGGCGAGCATCTTGCAGACGAGACGCGCACGTTCTTGTTTCCAGCTGTGCACTACGTCATGCCCGAAGAGCGCAAGCACGCTGCGCTCACGAGCATTCGCGCGGAGTTGGACGCGCGCGTGCTCGAACTGCGCAGCGAAGGCAAATTGCTTGAAGCGCAGCGGCTCATCGCGCGCACGCGTCACGATCTCGAAATGCTGGCTGAAATAGGCTTCTGTAACGGCATCGAGAATTACTCGCGACACTTTGACGGTCGCCAATCCGGCGAACGCGCGTGGAACTTGCTTGACTACTTCCGCGCGGTGCCTGGCAGGAATCCTTCTGACTGGCTCGTCGTCGTCGATGAATCTCATGTGACGATGCCGCAGATTCGCGGCATGTACTTCGGCGATCGCGCGCGCAAGCAGACGCTCGTCGATCACGGCTTCCGACTACCCAGCGCGCTCGACAATCGACCGTTGAAGTTCGACGAGTTCTGCGAACTTTCGCCACAGACTATTTTTGTAAGCGCCACGCCTGCACCGTGGGAACTTGAACAAGCGCACGGCATCGTCGCGGAACAAGTCATCCGCCCCACTGGACTCGTCGATCCGCCCATTCAACTGCGTTCTGCGCGCGATCAAGTCCCCGATCTCGTCATTGAGTGCCGTGCACGAGCTGCGCGGGGCGAACGCATACTCGTCACAGCGCTCACGAAGCGCTTGTGCGAAGAACTCACCAACTATCTCGACGCACAAGGCCTCCGCGTGCGCTACCTCCACAGCGAAATTGAAACGCTCGAGCGGCTCGAACTCCTGCGCGATTTACGCGAAGGACACTTCGATGTGCTCGTCGGCGTGAATCTCCTTCGCGAAGGACTTGATCTCCCTGAAGTCTCGCTCGTGTGCATTCTCGATGCGGATAAAGAAGGGTTTCTACGCAGTCAGTCCGCGCTCATTCAAACGATGGGACGCGCGGCGCGAAACGCGAATGCAACGGCGATTCTTTACGCCGACACGATGACTGAAAGTATGCAAGCCGCGATCACGGAGGTCGACCGCCGACGCAAGAAGCAACTCGCCTACAACGAGCAACATGGCATTACGCCCACCACGGTGAAGAAGGCGATCCGCTCCGGCATCGCGCAAGAACTCGCCGCGGGTCGAGCGGCGAAGAAGGCGATGCACTCGAAAGAAAACCGCGCACCAGAGCGAGAGTTTTACGAATCCACGCCCGAAGAACTCGCCGCGGATCGAGAGCGCGTGCTTGAAGAACTACGAAAGTCAATGCTCGACGCCGCCGAGCAACTCGACTTCGAAGCCGCAGCGAAGTTTCGCGATGAAGTCAAACATCTCGAATCACTCCCCGCGCTGCAGATGAACGATGTCATCGATGTTCCAAGGACGGAACGATCGAGTGCGGGAATGCCCAACACGCGCGGTCGAAAACAAGGTCGGAAGCGTTAGCGCCTAAAGTGAAGGCGCGTCGCGCGAATCGCAAGTGCACGCCATTCTGCGCTCACAAGTAATCCCGCCGACGCACGAACTGCTAAAGAAGAAGGGCTCGAACTTTCGTTCGAACCCTTGCATGTGTCAGTTTCGGTTGTCGTAGGTTTCGTCGAGACGGTCGTTGATACTGCACACATCGACCACACGACCGCATCCTGGCTTCGCGTGCCATGGCTCGCGAATGCGTGGGTTGGGTGAGTAGTGGGACGGGAAGCAATGCTCATACGAAAGGTCAAAGACTGGGCGAACAGGTCGCTGCGAGAGTGGGACGCACTCTGCTCGTCTGTTGTTCGTCGCAATTGACGTTTAATCTGCACGAAGTATTCGAATCTGGAAACAAAGTGGCGCGAATTGACAAACTCTGACTCAAATTCAGCCTCTGCCGATGGTTGAGAACACCTGAACTCTCCTCGAACAAGCCGGTGCCGAACGCTGTTCGGTGCCCCTACCATCTCCCCTCAAATGAGCGCCGGAACCCCCATTGATCTTGCCCGCGCGATTCGCGTTCGAGGCGCAAAAGAGCACAATCTCAAGAACCTGAGCGTCGATCTGCCTCGCGATCGATTCGTTGTGATTACAGGCGTCAGCGGTTCGGGCAAGAGCTCACTCGCGTTCGACACGATCTTTGCGGAAGGCCAACGCAAGTACATGGAGTCGCTCAGCTCCTACGCGCGCCAATTCCTCGATCAGATGGGAAAGCCAGATGTCGAGGCGATCGAAGGGCTTCCTCCAACTATTGCGATCGAACAACGCGGCGGCGGTCACTCGCCTCGCTCCACCGTCGCGACGACCACAGAGATTTGGGATTACCTCCGATTGCTCTATGCGCGCTGCGGCACGCCCACCTGCTGGCACGAAGAACTTCGCGGCAAGAAGCTGCACCGCTGCGGCAATCCGATTCAAGCGACGAGCGCGAGCCAAATTGTCGAAACGCTGCTCGCGAAGTTTCCGAAGCAACGCGCGATGCTGTGTGCGAGTGTTATCCGCGGGAAAAAGGGTTTTCACAAAGATGTGCTCGAGAGCCTGCAGAAGCAAGGGCTCGTCCGCGCGCGTGTGAACGGGGTCATTGTGGACATTCGCGAGACGCTCAAAGCAGGCGGCGAGAACCCGCTCGAACTCGGTCGATACGAGATGCACGACATTGAAGCAGTCGTCGATCGCATCGCGCTTGAGGGTGACAGCCGACAACGCATCGCAGAAAGCGTGGAGACTGCGCTTCGATTGTCCTCCGGCGCACTCACTGTGTTGATCGAGGATGCGAAGGCTAAAGAAAAATGGGTTGAGCATAGATTCAGCGAAAAGTTCGCGTGCGCCGAACACCCCGAGTGCGCACTTGAAGAACTCGCGCCACGGCTTTTCTCGTTCAACTCACCGCACGGTGCGTGCCCGAGTTGCGCAGGTCTCGGCACCGTCAATGAGTTCGATGAAGCGCTTGTCGTTCCCGACCACTCGCGGAAAGTCACCGATGCGATTGAGCCGTTCAAGAAGAACGGCCCTCGCATGAACAGCTGGTATGCAAGGCAGATTCGCGTCGTGCTCAAGGCGCTGCAGATTGAAGCAAGCACGATCTACTCCACGCTCACCGATGCCCAGCGCACGCTCTTGATGCACGGCACTGGTGACCGCCGGAAAGAACTCGGCTTCAAGTTCGACGGTGTGATTCCGAGCCTGCGAGTGCGATACAACGAAACAGAGAGCGACGCTGTAAAGGAGCGACTTCACGCCTATATGAGCAGCGCAAAGTGCGAAGCCTGCGACGGCGCGCGGCTCCGCAAAGAAGCACTCGGCGTGAAACTGCAAAGCGGCGCGCTCTCGCTGTCGATCTCAGATGTTGCAGCGCTCACAGTCACGCGTGCACTCGGGTTCGTCAGCACACTTGCACTCACGAAAGAGCAGCAGGCGATCGCCGCGCCGATTCTGAAAGAAGTGCATGCGCGCCTTGGGTTTCTCGCGTCCGTCGGACTCGAATATCTCTCACTTAATCGTAAGAGCATGACGCTCTCAGGCGGCGAAGCGCAACGCATTCGTCTTGCGACGCAGGTCGGCAGCGGGCTTGTTGGCGTGTGCTACGTCCTCGATGAACCAACCATCGGATTACATCAGCGCGACAACGATCGACTCCTCGCGACGCTGCGCAATCTCTGTCATGTCGGCAATTCCGTGATCGTGGTCGAGCATGATGAAGATGTCATTCGCGCAGCGGATTGGCTGATAGACATCGGACCAGGACCTGGTCGGCATGGCGGTGAGATCGTCGCGCAAGGTCTTCCACATGAAGTCGCGATGCATCCGACGAGTCTCACGGGTGATTATCTCGCAGGACGAAAAACCATCGCCGTGCCTGCAACGCGACGCGCACTCTCGCTCGATCACGCGATCACTGTGAAAGGCGCAAAAGCGAATAACCTCAAGGGGATCGACGCGGTCTTTCCGCTCGGTGGCATGATCTGCGTGACAGGCGTGAGCGGCAGCGGGAAGTCCACGCTCGTCAACGACATCTTGCTCAAGGCGTTGCAGAAGTCACTCACGGGAGCGAAGGAATCGCCAGGCGAGCATGGAAAAATCACGGGTCTCCGCGCGATTGATCGCATCGTTGAGGTGGATCAAGCGCCGATCGGTCGAACGCCCCGATCGAATCCCGCGACGTACACAGGTATCTTCGATGATGTACGCCGCATCTGGTCCATGCTTCCTGAATCGAAGATTCGCGGATACGAGCCAGGACGATTCTCATTCAACGTCAAAGGTGGTCGTTGCGAAGCGTGTCAAGGACAAGGCGTGAAGCGCATCGAGATGCACTTCCTTCCTGATGTGTTCGTGCCGTGTGAAGTATGCGATGGCACGCGCTACGCACGCGAAACACTGGAGATCAAGTTCAAAGGAAAGAGCATCGCAGATCTCCTCGCGACCACAATCGAAGACGCGTCCACGTTTTTCGATGCGCACACGAAGATTGCCAAGATGCTGCAGTGCCTCGTGGATGTTGGACTCGGCTATCTCGAACTTGGTCAGGCCTCCACCACACTTTCCGGCGGTGAAGCGCAGCGCATCAAACTTGCGACGGAACTCGGTGCAGGCGCTTCGAATGGACGCACGCTGTATGTCCTTGATGAACCGACAACAGGCTTGCACTTTGCTGATGTCGATCGATTGCTTCGCGTACTCAGCAGACTCGCGGACGCTGGCAACACGCTCGTGGTGATCGAACACAATCTTGATGTTGTGAAGTGCGCCGATTGGATCATCGATCTCGGTCCCGAAGGCGGCGATCGCGGCGGACTGATCGTGTGTGCGGGAACACCGGAAGACGTCGCGCTGCATCCAACCTCGTGGACGGCAAAGTGGCTCAAACCGATGCTTCGCGCGCGTGCTCCAGTGACTGCATCACCAGCGAAGACCCGGCGTTTGAGCCGAATTCGCTGAAGTAGCCGCGACCGATCGTCTGCGTGCCGCACTGCAATGGAACCTGCAATACGCCGGACTTCTCGAAATATTGCGCTTCTCCCGCAACGGTAAAAAAGCCGCTGTGCTGCAAGAGATCTCGAAGTTCAGTGACGGTGAAGAGATGGCGCGGATCGGAGACATCCTCGGCTGCATCGTCGTGACGAATTTCGCTGCGCAGCGTGAGCAGTCCATCGTGTGCGAGCACGCGACGAAGTTCCTTCAAGAGACCCACTGGGTTCCAGTATCGTTCAAGTGCGCCGGTGACAAGCATGAACCGTTGCGATGCATCCGCGAACGGAAGTTTCGCGAGATCCTGCACGCCGCAAATGAAATCCGCCGCGCTTCCGAGGATCGCGCGCGCTGTCGCACACGCGCTGCCTTCGCGCTCCACCGCGACGCATCGCACACCATGCTTCGCGAGCGCTCTCGGGAGAAGCCCAACACCACAGCCGATGATGCATGGTTGGGCACCCGCTTGCGATGCACAACCTTGCGTCACGGCAAGAATTTCTTCCGCGAGTCGTGCTTGCAACCGAGTGTTTTGCGCGAAATGTGCGAGTTCCATTGGCGATGAGTCACCGCCGCCGTTCTTCAGATCGCGCCAGAGCATCGGCGTTCCCGCAGCACTCGCGAGCACTTCTTCGAGATCGGGCGCAAGTCGATCAAAGCCATGTTTCAAGCGGAAACGCGCGAGCATGCCTTCGAGCGCACCCGAAGCATCTGCACTGTTCGCGCGTCGGTGTCGCTCCATGTGCCAGTGTTCAAACACGATGGCGCGCGTGGCAATCACCTTCCAACCGGCCTTCCGCACACGAACGCCGTACTCCTCGGTCTGTCCGCGAAGCATCGCGTCGTCGTACAGACCCGCAGTCTGTTCCACTTCACGCCGCGTGCAGTAAAAGCAGCCCATCGCGTGATCGACTTCGTGCGTCAGGGGAAGCGCAGAAAGCGGCGCACCGCGATGCGTATGTCGGTAGCCGCGAGGTCCGTAGAGATCATCACCAAACGCATGCACGCGGCCATTCGAGAGAAGTTGCACACCTGTGATCACACCGATGTTTGCATCCGTCTCAAACGCGTGCATGAGTTCGCTGATCCAGTTCGGAGTCTGAAGCACGATGTCGCCATCAAGGCGCGCGATGTACTTCCCCTTCGCCTCCGCGAGCAATCGATTGAGGACGGTGGAAAGTACGCCGCAATGTGGAAGTTCGATCAAACGCAAAAACGGTCGGCCATCAGGCAACCGCTTTGCCGCCCACGTTCGCGCCGTTGTAAGGCTGTCATCAGTCGAACCGTCATCCGCAATCAAGATCTCGAATGAGACTGACTCCTGCGAAAGCGTTCGCTCAAGGCTGCTCAACAGTTCGCCAAGAAAATCACGCGCGCCATCATGCGCGCTCTGACGACCGTTGTTGAAGTTAGGGATGATGATGCTGACAGTGGGCATGCGAGAACCAAGCGTGGAATGGAGATCGGCGCGAAGGTGCATCTGGATGAGCAATTCCGAGAACTTCGATTCCCCTCACGCCAAAATCGCCTGAAATGCGCAGTTGCGATGGGTCGGTCTTCGCCCCATGATGTGTGCAATGTCCTCTCCAACTCATCCGCAAACTCCGTTTGAGGCTCGCGACGAAACCTGGTCACTCGCGCTGCGCCACATCACGCAACCCAAGAGCGCGAATCATCAGGGATCAATCTTCGGCGGCGTGATCTTGTCGATGATCGATGAAGCAACTTATGTCGAAGCACGACGACACGGGGTGCATCGCTGGCTCACCGTCTCGATTGAACGCGTGGAGTTTCAACATCCTGTGTGGATGGGCGACATGCTCACCTGCTGGACGAAGGTCGCGCGATTTGGAACGACGAGTATCACGGTAAACGTACGAGTAGAAGCAGAACGATTTTCAACCGCTGATGTGATCAACGTCACGACAGCGACAGTCACGATGGTCAGCACCAACGCTGCGGGAAAACCAATTCCATTCCGCTCGCCGCCCTCCATGCCTATCGCAACTGCGTTTGGTTTGCAAAGCTGAAATGGAACACGCATCCGTGCCGTCATCCCCGGTTCGCGTCGCGATGCTGATCTCCGGCGGCGGTCGCTCCGCGCTCAATCTGCACGCAGCGTTTCAACGACACGCGGTGGACGCGATCACCACAATTGTCATCGCGCATCGCGAAGAAGTTTCTGGCGTTGCGCACTGCAGAGCCGCGGGAATGCCAGTCATCATCGTTCCGCGCGACACGCCTGTACTCGATGATTCGATCGATCGCGCGCTCGAAGGAGCCAACGCGGAACTGATCTGCCTCGCTGGATATCTGCGTAAATTCCGCGTCGGTACGCGCTGGACAAATCGCGTGCTCAACATGCACCCCGCCCTACTGCCTGCGTTCGGCGGCAAAGGCATGTTCGGGATGCATGTGCACGAAGCGGTGCTTGCTGCAGGTCGCACGGAGACCGGTTGCACCGTGCATCTCGTCGATGAGGAATACGATCACGGCGAAACGATCGCACAGACGCGGGTGCCGGTACTCAAAGGCGACACGCCAGAATCGCTCGCGGAACGCGTGTTCGCAGCCGAGTGCATTGCGTACCCCGAAGCCGTCGCACTGTGGATCGCCAACGCAAAGTTTCCCAACCACGCTCGCAAGTAGTTCGCTTTCGCATCCAACCCGAATAGACTTCGATGCGTGCGGCTCCTCATCGCAATCTTCACCGCCTGCGCGCTCCTCTATGGCGCGCGCACTGACGCCGCGCCACCTCCCGATGCACCGACCATCGAGCGACTCCTTCTTGCGAGGCGCTGGGATGATGCACACGCGCGCATCGTTGAATCACTGAAGGCGAACCCGACTGACACCGTTCTTCTCTACAACGATGCGTGCGCGCTCGCCCAACTTGGAAAACTCGACCTCGCTGCGGATCGACTCGTCGCATGTGTGAAGGCTGGGTTCCGCGACTTCACCTTGATCGAGACCGATCCCGATCTCGATCCACTGCACAAGCATCCCACCTATACAGCGATTCTTGAAGCGGCAGCTTCTGTGCCGAAATCGCGCGAGCCACGTACGCGGACCCCCGCTGCTCTCGAAACATTCAAGCAATCGCACGGCGAACACTATCGCTACGAGCACGATGCTGCGCACGGACTCTGGTACGCGACCGCGCTGCCGGAGTCTGCGCACGCGCGAATGAAGTTGATGATCGAACAACTTGCTGATCATCTCGCCAGCGCCTACTTTGGCGAGATGCCGCGCGAAGAAGTGCTCATTGCGGTGCTGCGTGAGAGCGACGCGTCAAAGTATCTCGCGAACGACAATGTCCGTGGGATGTACGAACATGGTCCGCGTCGACTCGTCACGCGTGACACTGGCGGCAGTTTGCAACACGAGTTTGTCCACCTCATGCACTTCGCGTTCATGGAACGAAGCCGTCAGCGCCATCCAATTTGGATTCAAGAAGGCCTCGCAAGTCTCTACGAAGATTATGACCGCGACGCACGCGGTACCTTCACGTTCCGCCCCAACATGCGGCACAATTTTGCTCGTAAACAAGTGCAAGCAGGCATCGCACGCTCCTGGCGAACGCTATTTGCGCTCTCTGCGAAAGACTTCATGAGCGACGCAGACGCGCTCTATCCAGAAGTCCGATCGATCTTCGAGTTTCTCGCGCGCGAGAAGAAGGTAGACGCATTTTTTGTCGAGTACATCCTCACCTACGACCTCGACGCGACCGGAGCAACCGCACTCGAACGCATCTTCCACGAACCGCTCACTAAGATCGAACAGCGCTGGCGCAAATGGGTGCTCGCGCGCGGAGCCGTCGACGACATGGTGCAGCGCGGCGATGCGGCGTTGGGTGTGGAGACTGAAGACACCGGTGATGGCGCACGAATCACCCGCTTCATCAAGTCAAGTGCAGCGGAGGCGGCGGGACTTCGCAAGGATGATGTGATCATTGCGGTGGGCGATGAACCGGTACGAAGCAGAATCGAGTTGCAGATGGCATGTGCCAAACTTCAGGTCGGTACAGCGATCGCCGTCCGATACCGTCGTGGTAAGGACGATGCAACTGTGCAGGTATCACCGAGAGCTTTGCGTTAACTGTTTCTCCGGCAATCAAAGCCGCCTCGCACGCCATGCAAGGGCGTACACTTCCAACCCGCGTGCGCACGAATGGGTTTTGTCGGCGCCGCGTTTATTCTTCGAAACCCGGACAGGCAGCCATATCCCATGCAGATCAAAGTCAAAGGCAAGCACATCGAAATCACGGAAGCAATCGAGGCATACGCCACGAAGAAGGCCGAACGACTTACGAGATACTTCGACCGCGTGCTAGGGATCGATGTCGTGATTGAGAAGGAACACAACGGCTACCACGTCGAGTTCATCGTCGATGTCGAACATCACGAGGACTTCATCGTGAACGCGCGCGACGCTGATCTCTATGCTGCGATCGATGCCGCTTCGGACAAGGAAGCACGCGTCCTCGTTGACTGGAAAGAACGTGTCCGCAACAAGAAGCACTGAGCAAAGCACTCCTATGGCTACAGCAAAAACTGAACCGATGAAGTTGCGCGAGCTCATCATCGACAAAGCGATCATTCCGACGCTCGTCGCGACAAAGCGCGATGACGCCATTCATGAACTCCTCGATGCGCTTGTGGCTGCGGGCAAAGTCTCGCCGCAGATCAAGGCCACCTTCCTGAAGTCGATCATTGACCGAGAGAAGCGCGGCTCGACCGGCTTAGGGAAAGGCGTTGCGACGCCACACGCGAAGCACAAAAGTGTGACGCGCCCATTTGTCGCCGTCGGAGTTTCCAAAGCTGGCGTCGAGTTCAACTCGATCGATAAGCAACCCGTGCACTCGATTTTTATGCTCATCTCACCCGAGGAGAGTCCAGAGTTGCATCTCGCTGCGATCCAATCGATCTACTCCCAGTTGTCGAAGGATCAGTTCCGAAACTTCTTGCGTCAAGCATCGACAGTTGCGGAAGTCATCACCATCCTCGACGAAGCTGACGCTGGTCACTAACTTCCACTTTCACGCGCGAGTGCATTGCACCGCGGTGCCGATTCCATCTGCGCTGAGAGCATCCATTGCAGCGAGCGATCACCACAATCCGCAATCGCCTCGGCCTTCATGCAAGGCCCGCGATGGCATTCGTGGAAGAGGCAATGCGCTTCACGGCGAACGTCTCCGTCCGTCGTTGCGACAGTGATGAAGCTGTCGATGGAAAGTCCATCCTCCAAATGCTGATGCTCGCAGGCACGTGTGGTTCCGAAATCGAAATCACCGCGATTGGCGCGGATGAAAGCGCAACTCTCGCCGCGCTCCTCGCGCTCATCGATGCGAACTTCGGCGAAGAGGAATAGTCGCTCACTCAACCCACCCGTGCCAAGTCAACCCACGCGCTCGGCATGCGCCGCGCGTGACATGAGGATCGCGATCGCGTCTTTAGGTGCGAGGCCTTCGAAGAGAATGCCGTGGACTGCTTCGATGATCGGGAGGTCGATGCCGCGTGCTCTTGCGAGTTCGACCACTGCCTTGCAGGTCGGAACGCCTTCAACAACGCTTGATGTTTCTGCGAGCGCGCGCTCGACTGCACTTGCCGCAGTTGCTCCACTTGATGACAACATCGCTCGAGCGAGACGTTCGCCGAACGCGCGATTTCTTCCTTCAGGCGCGAAGCACGTCGTTGCGAGATCCCCCACACCAGCGACACCGAAGAAGGTCTCTAGTTTTCCGCCCATTGCAACGCCCACTCGCGCCATCTCCGAAAGTCCACGCGCCAAGAGCGCACTCTTCGCGTTGCTTCCGAGTCCTAGTCCATCAATCATGCCTGCAGCGATCGCGATGACGTTCTTGCACGCGCCAGCGAGTTCAACACCCACTGGATCATCCGACTGATACACGCGCGTCCAAGGACTCGTGAAGAGATGCGCCGTGCGTGCGCGCAAGACTTCGTCGGTGGATGCTGCGAGCATCACTGCGGGAAGTCGTCGCGCGAGTTCTGCCGCAACTGTGGGACCAGAGAGCGCGGCGATCGGACATCGACCGTTCGTCACCGCCTGCAAAATTTCACTGGGCCGCTCGAATGTTCCGAGTTCAATGCCTTTCGCAACGCAGACAATGCCGATGCCGTCTTGCACATGCGAGGCGAGTTGACCGAAGGAGACACGAATGTACTGCGTGGGCAGCGCGTTCACGACGATCGTCGCATCCTCGAACGCCAACACATCCGCAACGACTCGAACCGCATCCGGAAGCCGCAGTCCCTTCATCCGAGGACTCACACGAGCCTCCTCAAGCGCCTTCGCGGATTCAGGAAATGGCGACCAGATCGTGACACGGTGCTCGTGAAACGCGAGTACATCAGCTAGCACAAGCGACATTTGCCCGTCACCTGCGATGACGATGTGTTCCTGCGGGGGCACTTTCGCGTGCGTCATGGGTGTGAGGATACCGCCACACGCCTCAGTACCTTCGCCATTGCTGTTTGGTACTCTTTCAAGTCACTTCTTGACTCTCTGCGCAGCGCAGCACCATGCGCCGCACAAACCTACTGCTGCACCTAACGATGAGCCAGCTCACCGCGAACCCTGTCGACACCCGCTCCGCCAACGTGGACAACGAATCCACCGCTGTTCGCCTTGAGCGCAAATTGTTCTTCGCACTCGTCGGCGCCATGCTGCTTTTTTCCGCATGGCTCGCTGGCGCATTTGGCATCGAACAAACTGTGAGCAATCTTCCAGCGTTGCTCGGTGCGGCGATCTTGGTTGTGCCTCTCGCGAAGGGTGCATGGGGCGAACTGCGTGAAGGTCGCGCGGGCGGCGATTCACTCGCAACGCTCGCTGTATTCGCAGCGATCGCGAACGAACTTTATCTTGCGGCTGGCTTCCTCGCGTTCTTTCTTTGGTTTAGTGAACTCGTGCTCTCTCGCACCGCATGGGGCGCGCAACGAGCAATTCGAAATCTCATCGAACTCACTCCAGACATTGCGCGGCTCGTGGAAGCCAACGGCACGGAGCGCGAAGTTTCGCTCAGCCAAGTGCGCGTAGGCATGATTGTTCGCGTGCGTCCTGGCGAGAATCTTCCGGTCGACGGAAAAATTCGACAGGGCGACTCCAATATCAATCAAGCGTCGCTCACTGGCGAAGCGGTACCAATCGAAGTGCAAGTTGGCTCGACCGTCTACGCAGGCACGACGAATCTCACAGGCATGATTGATGTCGAAGTTGTTGCCGTAAAGGGCGACACGACGATCGGCAAGGTTGAAAAACTCATCCGCGAGGCAGAGAGCGCGAAGGGTCGCAAGCAAGAACTCATCGAGAAACTCGCGGGCTATTACGTTCCTGTGGTGCTCATGGTCGCACTCGCAGTGTGGTTCTTCACTGCGAAATCAACCGATCCGATTGCTCGCGCGAGTGCTGCCGAACGCGCGATCACCGTCCTCGTCGTCACTGCGCCTGGCGCACTCCTCATCGCCTACCCCACCGCGATGGTTGCAGCGTTCGCTGCTGCGGCGCGTCTCGGTGTGATGATTAAGCAGACGCGCACGCTTGAAGCTGCCGCGACGATTGACACCGTCGTGATGGATAAAACAGGAACACTCACCACCGGTAGATTTGCGGTCAGCCGATTGGCTCCTGCAGAAGGCGTCGATGGCGCAGCGTTGCTTCAAGGCGCTGCAGATGCAGAGCAGTCCTCGAACCATCCGCTCGCGCGCTCGATTCTTGAAACAGCAGAACGCGCACGCATCACACCTGCGGCGATTACGGAATACCGAGAAATCCACGGTCGAGGAGTGATCGCTCGTACGAGTGCTGGCGAGATTCAGGCAGGACGCGGTGGTTGGCTCGTCGAACTCAATCCTTCCATCGCTGCGGAAGTGAAAGCAGTCGAAGAGAAGATCGAAGGTATGTCGAGCGTGCATGTGATGCTTGCTGGTCGCTATCTCGGTGCCGTCGGACTCGAAGACAAACTCCGCCGCAACGCGAGCGAGACGATCACGCAACTGCGCGCAATCGGCGTCCGTCGCATCGTGATGTTCACCGGCGATCGTCTGCAAGTCGCCAAGCGCGTTGGGCAAGCTGTCGGTGTCGATGCGATTGAAGCAGAGTGCTTGCCCGAAGAGAAGCACGAAGAGTTGAAGTACCTCATCCGCAAGGGTCACCGCACGCTCGTGGTCGGCGACGGTATCAACGACGGTCCAATTCTTGCGACAGCAGATGTTGGCGTCGCGATGGGACTCTCGGGTTCCGACATCGCCACCAACAGCGCGGGTGTTGCGCTGATGAACGACGATCTCCGCAACATCCCCTTCTTGCTCGAACTCGCACGCAAGACCAAAGGCGTGATCGTGCAGAACATCACTGTCTCAATCATGCTCGCGTTGGTTGGCCTCGCACTCGCTGCAACGGGACGACTCTACATCTGGGTCACGCCGTTCTATCAGGCCGCTGCGTATGTCTTCGTCATCGCGAATTCTCTTCGCCTCGTCCGTTTCGGCGAAGACTTCGCGAGCGCCGAAGAAATCCGCCGCGAACAAGACGCCCTTCGAGCCGCCAAACCGCGCCGCCAACTGCAGCGTTGAACGCATGTGAGTTTGCTAAAATCAGGATTCCCATGTCGACACTCGAATCGATTCGCTCAACTCTTGGCAGTGATGCCGACGCACTTCTTTCGCATAAGGCGAAGGTCTCCAACGAAATCTTGCACAAGCCAGGTCCGGACTTTGTCGACCGCATCTTTGGGCCGAGTGATCGCAATCCGCAAGTGCTTCGCAATTTGCAAGCGATGCTCGGACATGGACGACTCGCAGGAACCGGCTACATGTCGATCCTTCCCGTCGATCAAGGCATTGAACACTCTGCAGGCGCAAGCTTCGCGAAGAACCCGATCTACTTCGACGGCGAGAACATCATTAAGCTCGCGATTGAAGGTGGATGCAACGCTGTCGCAACGACCTTCGGCGTGCTCGCGAGTTGCTCGCGCGTCTATGCACACAAGATTCCGTTTCTTGTGAAGATCAATCACAACGAACTCATGACCTATCCGAACAAGTTCGACGAGATCATGTTTGGTTCAGTGCGCGAAGCGTGGAACCTTGGTGCTGCAGCGGTGGGCGCGACGATTTACTTCGGCAGCGAGAACTCCGATCGACAGATCATCGAAGTGTCGCAAGCGTTCGAAGAAGCGCACGAGCTCGGTATGGCTACCGTGCTCTGGTGCTACCTCCGCAACAACGCGTTCAAGATCGGCGACAAGGATTACCACGTTGCCGCAGACTTGACCGGCCAGGCGAATCACCTTGGCGTCACGATCAAGGCTGACATCATCAAGCAGAAGCTCCCTGAACTCAACGGCGGCTTCACTGCGCTCAACTCCGGCGATTCAAGTTACGGCAAGCTCGATCCGCGGATGTACACAGATCTCTGCACCGATCACCCCATCGATCTCTGCCGCTATCAAGTGCTCAACTGCTACTGCGGTCGCTCGGGGCTCATCAATTCCGGCGGTGCAAGCGGCAAGAATGATCTTCAGGATGCAGTGCGCACCGCAGTCATCAACAAGCGCGCGGGCGGCATTGGTCTCATCAGCGGACGCAAAGCGTTCCAGAAGCCGATGAAAGATGGCGTCGCGCTTCTCAATGCCATTCAAGATGTCTACGCATGCACTGGCGTGACGATTGCCTAAGGTAGCCGCGTGAAAGTTCTGCTTGCCATGTCTGGCGGCGTCGACAGTTCGGTCGCGGCAGTGCTCCTCAAGCAAGCCGGACACGAAGTGATTGGTTGTTTCATGCGCCTTGGGTCGCCTGGCGAAACGCTCGATGCACCGCTTGCAGCTGCGCAATGTGCGGCGCGTCCAGCGAAGATCGGACATCAAGGGTGCTGCTCGATCAATGATTCCGAGGACGGTCGACTCGTTGCTGCGCAGTTGAACATTCCGTTTTACGTGGTGAACTTCAAGAATGACTTCGGTCGCATCATTCAGTATTTCGCAGATGAGTACGACGCGGGACGCACGCCCAATCCATGCGTGCGATGCAATGACTGGTTGAAGTTCGGCAAACTTCGCGAGTACGCCG
Source organism: Planctomycetota bacterium (assembly GCA_003671055.1). Taxonomy (GTDB): domain Bacteria; phylum Planctomycetota; class Phycisphaerae; order Phycisphaerales; family SM1A02; genus F1-140-MAGs142. The sequence goes on along the minus strand of QWPV01000010.1, from coordinate 14,185 downwards.
CGCAACTCGGATGCGAAGCCGTTGCCACTGGCCATTACGCGCAGATCACGCACGACGACGCATCGCAACCTCGCATCACACGCGGTGTCGATCGCGCGAAGGATCAGTCGTATGTGCTATTCGGCACCGGTAAAGATGCCGTGCAACGCATGATGCTTCCGATCGGTGGCATGGAGAAGCCGCATGTGCGCGACATTGCGCGCGAGCATGGATTGCGCGTATTCGACAAACCCGACTCGCAAGAAATCTGCTTCGTTCCGCAGGACTACTCATCGTTTCTTGAAGGTCGCCGCACTGCTCCGTTTGAAGAAGGCGCGATCTTGAACGAGTCCGGTGAAGAACTCGGTCGTCATGCTGGTCATCAACGATTCACGATCGGACAGCGTCGCGGAATCTCCGTGCCTCCAACTTCCGCCGTGACGATTCCGCTTTATGTCATCGAGAAGAACGCGCAACTGAACACCGTCACGGTTGGTCCACGCGAAGCATTGGACGTGTGCGCAGTGCAAGCGACCGAGGCTGTGTGGTACGCGCCACCGACAACTTCGTGGACGCGTGTGCATGCGCAAGTGCGTGCGCATGGTCGACCGATTCCCGCGCAGATGCGCAGCACTGCCGACGGCGCGCTCGAAGTCGTGTTTGAAGAGATGGAATCAGGCGTTGCACCTGGTCAAGCGGTCGTGTGCTACACGAACACCGGCGAGAACGAGCAGATTTTGGCCGGCGGATGGATTCAATCCACCACTCGTGCACGCTGAGAGAATCACAAGAGATTTGAGTAACCTGCGCGTCACGCATGACCTCCGTTGACGCCGCAATTCTCACCGCAACGATCATCGATGCGCCGACTGAGGTTGCGGTTTCGACGGATCACGTCCTCTATGTTGGCATCGATGAGGCTGGCTACGGTCCGTTGCTCGGTCCACTCTGCGTCGGCATGTGTGCGGTTCGTGTGCCGTCCACGCAATTCACTCCACTCGCGCCAAATCTTTGGAGTGTGCTTTCGGGTGGCGTGTGTCGAAAAGGAAATGATCGACGCCGCCGTGTGGCGATCGATGACTCGAAAAAGTTGAAGCGCCAGGATGAATCACCCCTGCGTCTGCTTGAGCGCGGCGTACTTGCAGCACTGAGCAGCAATCCATCGTTTGCGATTCCGCTTGACGATGCTGCGTACTTCCACGCGGTTGGTGCGGAGTTGCCGCACGTGGATGATGCGCCTTGGTATCAACACGCGCTTCCACTTCCGTCAAACATTGAACTGCCTGATGTTCGCATCGCCGCGAATCTACTGCGTCGCGCGCTTGCGAAAGCACATTGCTCGATTGCAGCACTTCGCGTCACGACGCTTGACGCGAGCCCGTTCAATCAGTTGTATGAACGGCTCGGCAACAAGGGCGCGTTGAACATGTCACTCGTGATGACGCAGTTAGAAGCCGCGCGTGAACTTGCACAAGGTGCGCGCGTGATTGCTGCGATTGATCGACAAGGTGGACGCGCCGAGTACGCGCATGCGCTGCAATCGAAATTTCCGCACGACAGCGTGCTCGTCATCAAAGAAGACGACGACCTCAGCACCTATCGCATCGAAGGCGCACAAGGGAAGCTCGATGTCGCATTCGCAACGCGCTCGGAAGACCGTCACCTCCCCACCGCGCTCGCGTCCATGGCAGCAAAGTACACCCGAGAGCTTGCGATGCGCCGCATGAACGCCTGGTTCTTGGCACGGCAGCCTGGCCTCGAGCCCACCGCTGGATATGTCGAGGATGGGCGCCGATTCCTCGCGCAGGTGCAGCCAACCCTTGTTCTTGAGCGTGTTCCTGAGCGGACTTTCGTTCGGATGGCGTGATTTTGAGGGGTTGAAGCAGAGAATTCGGGAACGGATCCGACCTCAATAACCTGTTGACTCTGCGCTTGCATCGAGAAGGGAGGGTTGGCTACACTGATGGACTTTCCACCGTTTCCCGTTTGGCAGATGCCGATAGGAAAACATAGAGCCGATGCCGAGATGACTTTGCCAAGCGACGACGACCCACCACCCGACGACGACGAACCTACCTGACGCGAGGTAATCCCTCGCAACAGGCGTTGAGTTCTGCGTCCTGTCGCGAGCGACCGCGAAGGTGACCAGTTCCAAAACTCTCCGCACGGAACCTACAACTTACGACCACGCAATTTGTTTGCACCCGCGACGCCTGTGTTCTTCAGGCTGCCGCCTATCAGTCTCTCTTCTCTCCCGAACTTCCGTTCACGTTTCTCTCCGACCGAGTCAAAGGCTACACCCATGAGTCAGGACCTTACGAAAATCCGAAACTTCGGAATCTGCGCGCACATCGACGCTGGCAAAACCACCGTCTCCGAGCGCATTCTTTTCTACACCGGCCGCATTCACAAAATTGGTGAAGTGCACGACGGCACCGCAACCATGGACTTCCTCCAAGAAGAGCAAGAGCGCGGCATCACCATTCAATCCGCGGCAACGACTTGCCCGTGGGAAAAGGATGGCCATGAGTACAAACTGAATCTCATCGATACTCCAGGCCACGTCGACTTCACGATTGAAGTTGAGCGATCACTTCGCGTGCTCGACGGCGCTGTTGCAGTCTTCGACGGTAAGGAAGGCGTGGAAGCGCAGTCTGAAACCGTGTGGCGACAGGCAGAGCGGTACAACGTTCCGCGCATGTGCTTCATCAACAAGATGGACAAGACCGGCGCAGATTGGGAGTTCTCCTTTAAGTCGATCTTGACTCGTCTCGGCGCCAACGGCATCCCTATTCAGTATCCAATCGGCAAGGGCAACGACTTCATCGGCATCATTTGCCTCGTCGAAAAGCGTGCATTCACGTGGAACGAAGCGGATGAAGGCGAAGTCATCACCGAGATCCCAGTGCCTGCTGACTGCGTCGATGCGGTTGAATTCTGGCACACGAATCTCGTGGAGAAAGTCGCCGAACTCGACGACCGACTCACCGAGAAGTTCCTCACGGATGCGTCGACTATCACGATCCCTGAAATCAAGGCAGGCCTTCGCAAGGGCACGATCGACTTGCAGTGCTTCCCTGTGCTCTGCGGTGCTGCGCTGAAGTACGTCGGTATTCAGAAGGTCATCGATGCCGTCATCGACTACCTCCCAAATCCAACCGAGCGCGCAGAAGTCCAAGGCGTGGATCCTCGCGATCCAGACATCAAGCTCAGCCGACCACATGCGGCGAATGCGCCCTTCTCTGCACTCGTGTTCAAAGTCGTTGCGGACACGCACGGCGCACTCACCTACATTCGCGTGTACTCCGGCAACATCAGCAAGGGCACGCGCGTCGTGAATCCTGCGAACGGTCGCCGCGAGAACGTGTCGCGTATCTACGAGATGCATGCGAACACTCGCACCGCACTCGACTTCGCGTCGGTCGGCAACATCGTTGCCGTCGTCGGCCTCAAGGAGTCCTTCACTGGTGACACGATCTGCGATGAAGATCAACAGATCGTTCTCGAGCGCATGGTGTTCCCTGAGCCCGTCATCTCGATGTCAATCGAGCCAAACTCTGCGGAAGACAAGAAGAAGCTCGGCGATGCGCTCACGCAGATTCGCCGTGAAGATCCTTCGTTCCGTTCAAACTACAACGACGAAACTGGCGAGACGATCATCGCAGGCATGGGCGAGTTGCATCTTGAAATCATCAAGAACAAGCTCGTTCGCGACCTCAAGGTGAACGTCACCGTCGGCAAGCCACGCGTGTCGTATCGTGAAACCATCACAGGCACAGCGAAAGATGTTCGTGGTCTGTTCAAGAAGCAGTCCGGTGGTCGTGGTCAGTTCGGTGATGCAGTTGTCACCGTCAGCCCCATCACACCAGAGCAAGCGAAGGAACAAGAACTTGAAATGAAGGACGGCGTCGTCTTCTTGAACAAGATCTCCGGCGGCGTCATTCCTGGCGAATTCATCAAGCCCATTGAGTACGGTGTGCGCACCGCTGCTGCAAGCGGCGTCATCGGTGGATACCCACTGATCAACGTCAAGGTTGAACTCGTGTTCGGTTCGTATCACGATGTTGACTCGAGTCAGATCGCGTTCGAACAAGCAGGCTCGCTCGCGTTCCGCGAAGCGTGCTCACGCGCTGGCGTATCGTTGCTTGAGCCAATCATGAAGCTCGTCGTGACAACACCTGACGAGTTCTTCGGCAACGTGAGCGGCGATATCGCTTCTCGTCGCGGTCAGATCACGGACTCCGAGTTGCGTAATGTCGTTCGCATCATCAGCGCTGAAGTGCCGCTCTCGGAGCTCTTCGGTTACACGACAAGCCTTCGCTCGATGACCCAAGGTCGCGCGACAAGCACGATGGAACCATTGACCTATCGTCTCATGCCTGAGCGTCTCAAGGAAGAAGTGCTCAAGCAAGGCTGATGCGCGTGACTCCCACGTAGAACACCCATTGGGGAACACGCCTCCAACTTTTGTCTTCATCGAACGAGGTCGCAACAGCGGCCTCGTTCGTTTGTATCCTTAACCCACTCGTGCAAGCACATCGGGATGATCCATCTTTGTCCGCACTCGCGAACGCAAGCGCACACAGCGCGGGGCCAGCGCATCCACTTGATATCACGGGGTCTTCGTTTCAATCGGAGTACGACCGCGAGTTAGGAAAGTTACTTCGACGGAGACTCGGATGGCTTTGCCTCGCATTCGCGTTGTGGGAAGTGATCGCGGTGGGAGGCATGATCGCGCGTGAACTCGTGCCGCCGATGGTGGAGAGTTACTTTGCGCCAGACGCAGTACCGCCACCAGTCCTTCTCGAAGCTGCAGAACCGGAAGAGTTGCTTCTCCTGACGCCAGTCGAAGAGTCAACTGAAAAGGATTCTTTCGTCGACTCCGACCTCACACCCTCCGAACGAGCGCGCGCGCGACGGGATGAGCAACGCCGACCATGGGGTGCTGCAGAGCGCGCAACAAGTCGCGAGTTGGGATTCGCGTTGGGCGCATTTGTGGACGGACTGAAGAATGGTTTCGACGGTGGCACGCCTCCGCGCGAGCCACGCAAGACCTCGCGAGAAGTGCCGCCTTCTACCAAGCGACGCGCGGATGCGTCGGACAGCGCTGCGCCAACGCCGCAGGATCGTCGAGCGAATCGCACCGCTTCAATGAAGCAAGCTCCGCCGAGCGCTGCAGCAAATCCGAGTGGTTCGCTGCCGCTCTGGGCGGGACTCGTCTCTGCGTCGCCGGTCTTTGCGATCCTTGCGTGGTTCGGTCTCATCAAGCGACCTCGACTCACCACGCGACGTAACGCGCTTCGTGCAGCAACGAAAATGATCCTCTGGTTGGGCGCAACGAAACTCGCGTTTGAATCAGGCGCGTTGCTGATGGATCGCGATGCGTGGGTGTTTCCCTTGCTCACGATCTGCTTCTGGCATTTCAGCGCGTGCCTCTTTCTTCCGTGGAGTCCGCGCGAATCGCTTCGCCCAATCTGGCCGCTTTTCTTCGCATGGATTGCTGTGCGCACGGCGATCGCCACCGTCGAAGGTGGTTGGATTGGTGTTGGCGTCAATGTGGTCTTCGCGCCCATCCTGTTCAGCCCTGGACTTCTCGTGTGTTACTACCGCTTGCGCTGGCACGAGAACGAATTCAAAGCAGGCTTCGCTGGCGATCGATTCCGTTTGCTGCGTCAAGAACTTGGTCACGCACGCAAGTTGCATGAGACGCTCTTTCCGAAGCCGTTCGATGATGCCTGCGTTCGCTTTGACTTCGTTTACCGCCCCGCTGCGCAAATCGGTGGCGACTTCGTCCATTGTGAAACGGACAGTGCTGGACGCACGACCGTCTTACTGATCGATGTCGTTGGCCACGGCATCGCAAGCGCGCTCACCGTTGCGCGCGTGCAAGGCGAACTTGAACGCTTGCTCAGTGAACATCCTGACGATGGGCCTGGCGCGTTGCTCCATCGACTCAATCACTACTTCCGTCGGCTCTTGTCGAAGCATCGACTCTTCGCGACAGCCATCGCCGTGCGACTTGATCCACAGACCGGCGAACTTCGATGGGCCAATGCAGGACATCCACCAGCGCTCGTGCGAAGTTCTCGCAAGACAACGCCGCTTGATTCCACGACATTCTTGCTCGGTGCAGTGGACGGCGATGCGTTTGGGTCGGTCGAAGAATCGGTCACGCTCATTCCTGGAGAGAGCGTCATTCTGTACACCGACGGTTTGATCGAAGCAGCATCACTCAATGGCGATCGGTTCGGAATCGATCGCTTGCAATCAACACTCGCCCGCGCGCATCCTGGTGGTCGGTGGGTGCAAGTGCTCTCTCAACTCGTCTTCACGCATGCATCAGGCGAACAGCAAGATGACATCTTGATCGTTGAACTTTTCTACCGCGCGGCGCAGACGGCGTCGATGCAAGCGACCGACATCGCGTACGAAACAACAGCAAGCGCAGTGCAATGACGCCGCTCCAAGAAGAACATCGATTGCGCCAAGCGATGACGCGTGCGGTGCGGCTTGCTTCGCGCGGTCATGGTGGTGCAGAGCCCAATCCGATGGTCGGTTGTGTCTTGCTTGATGCAGAACTACGCACGATTGCCGACGGATATCACGCGAAGTGTGGTGGCGCGCACGCAGAGATTGAAGCACTTCGCGCTGCAGGCGCGCGCGCACAAGGCTCGACTGCAGTCGTCACGCTTGAACCATGCAACCATCACGGCCGAACCGGTCCTTGCGCAGAGGCGTTGATCAACGCTGGCGTACGGCGCGTGTACTTTGCTGTGCGTGATCCATCACCACTCGCCACAGGTGGCGCGCAACGGCTTCGCGATGCGGGCATTGAGGTGCATCAACTTCGCTCAACCGCAGCTGAGGAACTCGTGCTTCCGTTCGTGAAGTGCATGACGCAACAACTGCCTTGGATCACCGTGAAATGGGCTGCTTCGATCGACGGTCGAATCGCACTGAGCTCACGCGATTCCAAGTGGATCTCCGGCGAACGCGCGCGACACATGGTGCATCGTGAGCGCGGCCGAGTGGACGCGGTGATGACTGGCATCGGAACAATTCTCGCGGATGATCCTCGGCTGAACGCTCGCGGCGTTGCGCTCAAGCGGCGCGCGATGCGCGTGATCTACGATCCACTCGCGAATACACCGCCACACGCTGCGGTGCTTGAACGCGCTGACGAAGGTAAGACTGTGCTGCTTGTTCTGCCGCAAGACGTGCGCGATGAAGCAACCAGCGCACGCATTCGAACACTCGTTGCGAAAGGCGCGTCACTCGTTGACATTGGCACGCGAGGCGAAATCACGCCAGCGATGCGCACGCTCTTCACGATGGGCGTGTCCACTGTGCTCATCGAAGCAGGCGGAGGACTCGTTGGCAAACTCTTTGCCGAAGGACTCGTGGATGAACTCTTCACGTTTGTCGGCCCACTCGTGATTGGGGACGCAAGCGCAGTGTCAAGCGTGCGCGGACTTCGACCAGACTCCATGAGCGACGCCGTACATGCGCGATTGATCGCGGTGCGACGACGCGACGGCGATGCGCTCTTGCACTACCGCTTCACATCGTTCGCATCACTTGGATTGCAGTAATTCTGCAGCAGTCAGCGGCATCACCGTCGAGGCGGCATAGACACGACGCACGCGGGATCCGTCATCGAGTCCCCATGCTCCGCTCGCAGGATCGCGCGACACGATGAGCGCGCCGAGCGTGATTCCACCGACACCACGGAAGACGACCGTGGCAACAACATCTGACGCAGGTGCCGCGTCAGCTGCAAGCGATTGCGCACGAGACTCGGTGCAGACCGCAATCAGGCTCTCAATCGCATCGCGCTTCACTTCCGTCGCCGTCGACGCAGACCAACCATCAAGCGATCGAAGCAGTTGCAACGAATCAACGCGCCCGTCCTTCGACTGCAGCACTTCGATGGATGTGATGTCCGCTGCGCGCACGCTCGACGCGAGCGGCGAAACAAGCAGTTCGAAGCGTGGAAGCACGCCCGCAAGTGTTGTCGCGCTCAACCGCAAGACCGACGGCACGCCTTCAATGATTCCGAAACGATCCTGCGATCCAATCGCGATCGGATCTCCAATGAGGAGTTTTCGCGTTTGTGTCGGCGACCGAACTTCAAGCGTCGCCGAAGGAGGATCGAGTCCGTACATCGCAAGCTGCGCTGGCGTGTCTGCAACAAAACCGCTCGACTCGACGCGCGCTGCTGCGGCGAGGAAATCTTCGACCTGTTGTTGATCCGCGCGCGTGCGTGCTGGCGCTTCAAGCGTCCACGCATTCCCCTGCTTTGCAAGTTCGAGTGGCAGCGCGCCACCATCAAACCGCACCGACATCGCATTCGTCGCGTCAGGGAACAGCGAGCGCAATCGCCATTCGCGCGGGTCAATGCCGAGCGCGCGATGATGCAACTCAGCGTCGACAACAAGGATGTCATCACCGCCGACGCTCGCTGATTGATGGCGCAAGAAACCCTTGCCTGCAAGTCCGCGCTTGCCGAACTCCAATGTCGTGACGTCGGCGCCGCGATGCAACGTTAGTACACCAGCAGGCGATGCGAGCGAGAGTGCATTGAGCGAAGCTGGAGTCGAGGTTTCGCGACGCACAATGTCGAGCGTCGACGCGAGCGTTACAAACTTTCGCATTGCCCACGGATCCACCGGATGCTCAAACGGTTCCACTTGAAGCCATACATCGCCACGGCGCTCGAACACCCACGTCGTTTGTGCACCAGTCGATCCTTTGCGCATGAGTTCGACACGCGTCAACAAATCCGCCTGCGCTGCCTCACCCGTGAGAAGCATCTCCTCCACGTCGACGACCTCTAGATCCTGCTGTGTGCGGCGTGCAATGACGAGCAACAGCAGCGCGCACGCGAGCACCAATGCAACACGAATCCAACGCATTCGACAGAGCGCACCCATTAGCGTGCCCCCTTTCGGCGACGCAGCATCACGATCGTTCCGAATGCGAGAGGCGCTGCGGGAAGCACTGTCAACAGTACAACGCGCCAGACGATTCGCGTTGCATCTTCAAGACCTTCGATGCGTGCGATTTCTCGTCCACTCATACCAGCGCCGAGTAAATCATCGCGATATGCGAGCCATGCAACGCTCGCGAGTAGAAACTCACGATTGCCTGGATTCGTCAGCAGCATGCGCGAACCACCGAGCGACTGCGAAAGATCCGCAACGCTCGACAACATCCATCCACCGCTACCAACAACCGCGATGCGCTGCTCGAGTGTTCCCTGCGCGCCCTGCACGCCGCGCTCCAACAACAGCGCGATCGAACGCGTTTCGTCGAGGCGTTTCGCAGCAGGAACTTCATGGACGCCCGCGCCTTCTTTGCGCCAGTCATCCTCAATCCAACGCGCAGGATCCGCGCTCACTTCGATCGCAACCGTGCTACGAACTCCAGCAGTTGCGCCGCGCTCTGCGTCGAAACGCAATGGCATCGGCTGCGGGACAAGCATCGCACGACCTTGCATGCGCGGCGCGAACGGCAACGCTCGCGGGAATCGATCGAGCAATTGAAATGCTTGCGCTTCGGGCGTTCCATCTTCGCGCGCCGCAAGTTCGAAAATCACTTTGCCTGTGTCAGCGCGAACGCCGAGCGGCTCGAGCATCGTGCTCCATGGATCCTTCTGCCCGAGGAGCGCAAGCAAGCTTCGTCCCTCCGCGATGAGCACCGACTCACCCTCTTCGATCAATTCCTCCGTCGCATCAAGCAGCGCTTTCTCCTCCGTCGTGGGCTCGAGCGAGCGCCGACGCAGTGGAGGCTGCACGACGAAAATCTGCTTGTTTGCCTGTGGTTTCGCAGGACGCTTCCCGCTCGCTGGCATCCACTCAACAACGCGTGAACCCGACGCGCGCAGTGCATCCGCCATCGCCACCAGATCACTGCGATCTGCAGCGCTCTTGAGTAAGGTCACTTGCTCCGCGTGCATGAAGACGACTTCCGGCATCAGTGCGCCCGAAAGCGTGCGCAGACTGCTCGCGAGAACTTCTTCGCCGCGAAATCCCCAGTTGAAGGAAACCACTTCATTCTCGGTGGTTCGCTTGGACGCCTTGGGAAAAAGTTGCCACGCGGGAATCACGGCTGTTGCATCAGGCGCGAGGATCACAGCAACTTCGCCTGCGAGAAGTTCCTTCGCGAGTCGATCGATCTCGAGCGCAGGAAGTGCTTCGAGATCTTCACGCGCGGTGAGCAACGCCGTTGCGATCACTTCGTACTCGCGCGACTTCGTCTGCCCAAACGACCTCGATGCTTCAGGCATGCCGTCCACAGCTCGCCACTGCGAAAGTATCGAGGCCGCGCCAGCGAGTTGATCGCCCCATGCCTTGAACGCCGCTGCAAGTGCGCTGCGCGCGCTATCGAGTTCAGGCAACGGACGCTCAGCACTTGTCGTGAGGAACTCCTCTACGCGTGCGCTGAATCGATCGCCTTCGCTCGCAACTTGCGCGAAGAACGCAGCCATCTGTTCTGCTGTTCGTCGTGCAGTGTTTTCTTGTGGAAGCAGACGCACCGACGCGCGAATTGCTGCCGATTGGCTTCCCGCACTTTGTTTGAACTGCTTGAACGCATCAAGCGCCTGCGTGATCGCCGCGCGATAAGCATCCATTTCCTCAGTGTTTCTCGCAACAATCGCCGAGAGCGCCGCTTCATACTCGCCCGCCTGTTGTGGATCGGTTGGATCAATGCGTCGAGTCTTGAGCCGAGGATTCGCATCGCTCAACCGTCGCAACACTTCATCCACTTGACGCAACACCGCACGATCCACGCTCGCACTTTCTACGAACAAATCGATTTCCCACGCACCCTGCGGCAGCGCTTCAAGCATCGACACGGTTGCGGGCGCAAGGCTGTACGCGCGAGTCTTCGTAAGATCGAGTTGCACGCGATAAGCTGACTGGCTTGCGAAGAAGACTGCGCTCGCGGCAAGCCCCACAGCCGCTAGTACGACGCACACAGCCTCCACACGATCGGTTGCTCTGCCAAGTCGAGTGCGTCGCACACGATCACGAATGCCTTCGAGCACCACTGTTGCGCCGAGGGCAGAAGCGAAAGTGATCGCCAAGAAGTACACAAGCCCCGCGCTGTCGAAGAGCCCAATGGTGAACGTCTCAAGTCGCGTGAGTGGATCAAGCGATGCGATCGAAGGCGCCCACTCGACGGGCACGATGCCAATGAGCATGCGTGAACCAACGGAAAGCGCGAGCCATGCGAAGAGAGTGCAGAGATACGCGACGACTTGACTTGATGTTGTTGCAGAGATGAACACTCCGAGCGCGCACGCTGCGGTTGCCGAGAGCCACAATCCACAGAGCCCGCATGCAAGTTCACCGAAGTCAGGGTTTGAATAGCACTCCAACGGAATCACGAGCAGCGCCGTCGGCACCAGTAATGTCAGCACAAGCGCTGCGCAACCGAGGATCTTTCCCGCGACAATGCTTGCACTCGAAATCGGCGACGCAAACAGCGATTCCCACGTCTTCTGTCGATACTCCTCCGCAATCGTGCGCATCGAAAGCGCTGGAGCAGTGACGATGAGTGACCAACCCGCAGCGAGAAGCGGCACACGCAGCGTGCTCGCGCCGCCATCGGCAAATGTTCCTGCACAGAATGTCGAGGCCGCAACCAGACCAGCAATCGCGAGCACGATCCAGCCGGTGCTCGTGACGAACGCACTGCGGAATTCACGCGCGGCAATCGCCAACATCGGCGCGAATGCGCGAGCGATTCGAGAAGCGAGTGTTGCGGTGCTCATGGAACGCGCTCCACTGGCGTGTGGCGCTGCGAGGCCTCCACTGCGCCCACGAAGAGTTCGTCAAGCGTGGGATCTACGCGTGCCAGTTCTCGCACCGCGATCGAACGCGTACGCAGCAACTCTGCAATACGCGCACGCGGATCGCTTCCACGATCGCGCGCACGAAACTCGGTGTGATGCCAGCCGTCATCAAGCGCGAACTCGCGTGTCGTCTGCATGCACGATTGCAATTCGGCGATCGAAGCGATGGGTTTGTCACTCTCCACCACGAAGACCGCTTCGCGCATGCCTCGTTCGCGAAAAGTCGAAAGCGACTCGTGCGCAAGCACTTTTCCCGCAGCAATGAGTACGACGTCGTTACAGACCGCAGCAACTTCAGCAAGCACATGCGTGGAAAACAACACGGCTGTTGTCGTGCCGAATTCACGCAACAAGTTTCGGAACGCGACGAGTTGCGAAGGGTCAAGTCCAACCGAGGGTTCATCGAGAATCAGCAGCGACGGCGAACCGAGAATCGACGCAGCGAGTCCAACGCGTTGCTGGAATCCCTTGGAGAGTCGACCCGTGACTGTTCCCGTCACCTGCGAAAGATCACAACGACCTACTGCGACCGCAACTTCATTCCGCAACTCGCGTCCAATGAGCCCCCGCAATCGACCGCGGTACATCAGAAACTCGGTGACAGTCAGTTCCGGATGCAGCGGCGCGGACTCAGGCAGATAGCCCACGCGCGCGCGGATCTGTGCGCCATGCGTCGCCGTGTCAAGACCAAGGACCGAGAGCGAGCCCTCATCTGGCGCAAGCACTCCCGCGATGAGTCGAATCGTCGTGGACTTTCCCGCGCCGTTGGGGCCGAGAAATCCAGTGACTCCAATCGAGGGCAACTCCAAATCGATGCCATCCACGGCCGGAAATCCGGCGAATCGTTTGGTGAGGCTTCGGGCGAGAACGCAGTGCGACATGCGAAGGAAGGAGATCGGCGTTCGAGAGTTCAGGAGTGTACGGAAGCACCGCAGTTTTCGATAGGCAGAGGTACACTCGCGCGCTTCGTATGAACTGCGCCGAGTCCATGCACCTTTCTCGCTCATCCTGCGTAGAGAGAAGTGCCGAAAACATCGTCTCATGCGGCGCTCCTGTAGGAATCCGCCGCCGCTTGCTATGAACCGCAATGAGTACTGACGACAAGATCTTCTTCGAACTGCGCGGCACGGGATCCGTGAGCCCCCAACTCGAGGCGGCTCTCCGCGAAGCTGGATTCCAACTCGTTGAAGGTGGAACGCAAGGTGGTGGTGACGAAGCCGCCAGTCGCGTGCTCGATTTGCTCGGGCAAGGCGCTGGAATCGTCGAAGCGAGCGGCGAGATTGTCTGGATGAATCATGGACTCGCGACGCAAGCGCCCGAAACGATGCGTCGATTTTCGGATGCATGCGTGGAAGCGATTGGCGTGTGGCATCGCGCGAAGAGTGTTTCGATTTCGACAATGCGTTCCAACTTCCGTTCGCTCGGCTGCTGGTTCGATGTCGTGGTGACGCCGCTTCGAAGCACAAAAGAGGGCGAGAATGAAATCACCGGCGCAGTTGCGTTGCTTGTTGACGCGACCGCGACGCGACAAATTCACGAGCGACTGGATTCCATCGACGCTGCAGGCACCGACCTTCTTAGTTTCGACGCCGATCAACTCCGTGCGCTGAACTCCGCCGAACGCTTGCGCTTGCTCGAGGAACGCGTCGTTGGACAGACGCGATCAACGCTCGGTTTTGATCACTTCGAATATCGATTGACGGATCGTCGCTCAAACCAACTCGAACTCGTGTTCTGCTCAGGTCTCGTTCCCCTCGGCATCGGCGAACGTCTCTACGCGAAATCCGAGGGCAACGGCATTTCAGGTTGGGTTGCGAGTACTGGCGAAGGCGTGATCTGCGGGGATGTCACGCAAGATGCGCGCTACGTCGGTGGACTGCCGGGCGCACGAAGCGCGCTCACTGTGCCGCTTCGATTGCATGATCGCATTGTTGGTGTGTTCAACGCAGAGAGCAACGAAGCGAACGCATTTGACGATGGTGATCGCATCGCCGCAGAACTCTACGGCCGCTATGTCGCGCTCGGTTTGAACATCCTCGACATGCTTGTGGCTGAACGCGTCTCGACAAATCGCGATGTCGCCGCCACGATTCAACGCGAAGCGGCTGGACCGATCGAAGCGGCCGTTCGCGAAGCGCGAATGCTCGCAAGTTCAACCGGCATCGATCCGCAAGTGCGCACTTCCGTCGAGCGCATCATCGAGAACCTCGAAAAAACCGACGAGCGCATTCGCAATGCCGCGACGGGCACAAAGACAGTACTCGGCATCGAACAGATGCTCCGCGAAGGTTGCATCGATGTGGCATTCGTTGGCAAAAACGTACTCGTCGTCGACGACGAAGAAAC
>QWPV01000001.1:72581-153736 GCA_003671055.1 Planctomycetota bacterium | reverse complement strand
GTGTGTGAAAGAATCGGTGATTCTAAGGCTTTGCTCAACCGCTGAGGCGGTTGTGTTTGATCGCGCGAGTTTGCTCGGCAGCGCGCTCGCAGAAGGCGACGCAGCATTCGACGGAGTGGAGTTCGATGCGGGCTCCATCGACTCAGGCGAAGTCACGAAAGTCCACCCCCTGCGCGAAGCAGCCGAAAGCGGCATCAGAAAAATCTGCAAGGACCTCTTCGCCACTGGGCACCTCCACCTCGGCACCACCGAAGACGCAGTCGATTTCGCAGTCGGCGCCGTCTTCAACGAAGCATCCGTCACAGGCTGGGTCGTCGTCGAATTAAAAGGATGCACGCGCCAAACCGCACAAATCCGAGTCATCAACGTCTACGACAGCAAAGACGCCGCCCACGAGGCCATGCATCACTTGCGAACCGCCGCGCATCAGCGCGATCCCGCACCCCCACATGACGACGACACGTTCAAGATGTAGGTGGCATCACATCGCGAAGCCGGTGACTCGGGCTTCGAAGACGAGTTTGTTGTTGACGAGGCCTTGCACGTCGCTGACGAAGCGCTTCGGGTTTGCGGAGACTTCTTTGATGAGCATGTAGAAGCTGTCGCCGGGGACGACTTGGCCGCGGAAGATGACGTTGTCGCAGCGCATGAAGCCTAAGAAGCCGAGGGCGGGGTAGCGCGTGCGGAAGAGCCAGCTTGAGAGTTGCGCGCTTGCTTCGATTTGGAGGACGCCTGGAAAGATTGGTCGGCCGGGGATGTGGCACTTCACCCAGAACTCGTCGTCTCTGCAGTGCTTCACGCCCATGCATTGCAACCTGTCCTCGCTCACCCAGATTGCGCGATCCACCATTCTAAAATCACCGACCTGCGGCAGGAACGGATCGAACCCCGCACCCGAACAGAGGTCGCTGCTTAAGTCAATGGATGTGTGATCAAAGAGAGGTAGGCTTGCCAATGCGGTTTGCTCGCGATGGAGTCTTGTTGGAATGCAATTCACACCCCTGCAGAGGTGTGTCGTGCGTCGTCGTGTCGACGGGAGGCAAGTGAACGCCGCGCGTTAGGCGGCGCCGTCGGCAACATCGCGCTTGGCAAGGATCGCAACGCGAACCTGTTGGGCGACTTCACGAATCTCTTGCATTGCTTTGCGAGCGCGAGTGCCTGCGGCTTTGTTGCCACCGGCGGCCTTGCGCATGTCGTCTTCTGCTTCGCGGACCAGTTGAACTAGGCGGTCATAGAGTTCCATAGTGCGGTCTCCTGAGTTTGTGGTCCCTGCGGCGACAGTCGCCGTGCAGGGCTATCGGTCAGTCACTTCGATGAGGCGCAGAATTGAATCAAACGCGAAAAGTGCCTTCTGCGCATCAAGACGGGGGGAATCGTAACAGGATCTACGGATGCGTACGCAGATCTCGCCATTTAGTGCGCTGATGGCAGTCGAGACTTTACTGCGGTCAGCACGGCCTTGAAGGCGGGGTGGTTGGCGTCCTGCATCAGTTCGTAACTCGCGCTCAAGACTCCGCTTGTGACCGCGCCGTTGCGCTCCATACGACGGATTGCGTGGTTCCCTTGCTCTGGTTCGCTCGATGAAATTGCGTCGGAGACGAGGTAGACCTGACGGCCGGTTGCGAGGAGATCGAGGGTGGTTTGGAGGACGCAGACGTGTGCTTCGATGCCGCAGATGAGAACGTCGCTCCGGCCGAGTGCTGACAGTGTTCGATCAACATCCGCTGTGAGTGCGCTGAAGCGAGACTTCTCGAAGACGTGTGCATCGGGTGGAAGCGCGTTGGAAATCGTCGGCACCGATTTCCCCAACCCCTTCGTGTACTGCTCGGTGAGGATGATCGGGATGGAGAGTGCCTTCGCGATCTCCATCATTGCGACGGTGTTCATCACAACGGCATCCGCGCCGTGAATGGTCGGCATCATTCGCTCTTGAAGATCGATGACGAGAAGTGCAGTACGCGAAGGATGAAGTCGGTGGATTGGCATGCGATGGAAGTCGGTGGTGAAAGTTCGTTAGACGCGCAACGCAGCGGTCGACTTCAAAGTCGCAGCGTGTTTCGCGCGAATCGGATTTGCGACAGTCATGACGAACTGATCGACTTGCTCTGGTGCGCGACCAATGAAACTTGCGGGGTTGAGTGCGGCAGCGAGATCGACCGTCGCGAAGAACGCGTCTTGCTTGAGTCGCTGCATGAGATCGTTCGCGCGCCCATGTTGCTTCACTTCGAGTGCTGCAGCCATCGAATGCTCGCGAATGCGTTCGTGCGCTTCTTGTCTATCTGCGCCAGCCTTCGTCACCGCGAGCATGATGTTTTCGCTTGCCATGAAGGGAAGTTCAGCGAGAAGATTCGCGGCGATCACCGCTTCCCAAACTACAAGACCTTCCGCGACATTGGACATGATGTCGAGTGCGCCATCGAGGGCGAGGAATGCTTCAGGCAAGACGAGTCGGCGGTTGGAACTGTCATCGAGCGTGCGTTCAAGCCACTGCGTCGCGTGGGTTTGCAGCGGATCGTTCACGAGACCCATCACGAATCGTGCAAGTCCGCATGCGCGTTCGCACCGCATCGGATTGCGTTTGTAGGCCATCGCGCTCGATCCAACTTGCTCCTTCTCGAACGGTTCTTCGACTTCCTTGCGGTTGGCGAGCAAACGAAGATCGGTGGCGCACTTGTGGATCGCGGATGCAGCGATCGCAAGCGCGCCGACGATTTGTGCATCGACGAGGCGTGTGTATGTTTGCCCGCACACGCTGAGCATCTGGCTGCGTGGCCAACCGAGTTTGTCGGCGAAGATGACTTCGAGTTGCTCGACCTTCGCAGCATCGCCATCGAAGAGGCCTAAGTACGACGCTTGCGTTCCTGTTGCGCCGCGAAGTCCGCGCAGTCGGAGCGTGTTGGCGACGAAGGTGCAATGCTCAAGCGCGATCGCGAAGTCTTGCGCCCAGAGCGTGGCGCGCTTGCCGACCGTAGTTGGTTGCGCTGGCTGAAAGTGGGTGAATCCAAGCGTGGGCAGCGAGCGGTACTTCGTCGCGAATGTGGAGAAGCGATCGACGAGCCGCGCGAGTTTGCATTGCGTGAGCGCGAGAGCATCGCGTAAGAGCAGCGTGTCGGCGTTGCACACAATGTCCTGACTTGTCGCACCAAAGTGAATGATCGCGCGAGCTTCTGGCGCAACATCACCGAGCGCGTGCACATGCGCCATCACATCGTGACGAAGTCGCGCCTCGTGTTCTGCGGCGGCGTCGAAGTCGATGTCTTCAAGGTGTGCGCCGATTGCATTAACTTGCGCTTGCGACACGGGAAGTCCGAGTTCATGTTGACTCGCTGCAAGCGCGTGCCAGATGCGACGCCATGTAGAAAATTTCCGTTGCTCGCTCCAGACTGCGCGCATTTCCTTGCTTGCGTTGCGCGACTCAAGCGGGGAGCGGTAGCCAGTGCGGTCGATGTTCGATGAAGCCATGCGAGTTGGCAGCGTAGCGGCGTCAGGGAGAGGGAGGAGTCGGTGTTTCCGCCGAAGCCACCCGTTTGCCGAAGACTTTGGGCTCAGTGCCTGACTTGAGGCGTGCGATGTTCGAGCGATGCTTCCACACAACAAACAGCGCTATCAATCCAGTGAGCGCGAGGAAAGGGAGTGCGCGCTGAAACCGGTCGTACACCGCCAATTCGCTCGGCATGAGCGCCGCGCCAACCGCGATGAAGCAGGGAATCGCGAGCGCCGCGACGATGGATGCGAGCGAAACGAATCGGAAGATGAGGAGCACGAGCGCCCACAGTGCAAACGCCGCGAGTGCGGGAACGGTGACCGACGGCCACAGCGCAAGCAATGCGCCGAACGCGGTGGAGACTCCTTTGCCGCCTTTGAATCCGATCCACGGCGAAAGCGTGTGACCAACCATCGCGAAGAACGCGACGCCGAGCCAACTCCACGCGGCGTACGCGTCGATTTCGATGGCGGACTTGCCCAAGAGCCCCATCCACCAACCTGCGAGCAGCACAGGAAGCGCCCCCTTCGCAGCGTCGAGAAAGAAGCAGAGAAATCCCATGGGTTTGCCGAGCGCGCGTCCAAGATTTGTTGCGCCGAAGTTTCCGCTTCCAACGGTTGCAAGGTCGATCCCGCGGCTTTTCGCGAGCAAGTACGCGAAGGGAACGCTGCCCGAGAAGTACCCCATCGCGCCAAGGACAACCCAACAAAACCAGCAGTATTCCGCAGTAAGTGTGGGTGTTACGATCGAACTCATACGCGCAGTCTAACTCGTGCGAGCGATGCTGCGGATTGCTTCCACTGCGTCCTTCACTGCGATGCGCTCCATCAAGCATGCGTTCGGGTGTTGATCCGCGAAGGTGTCGTGTGTGAGAAACGGTTCTGCGAGGAGCAGTCGTTCTTGCACATGGACGAGCGTGGTCCAGCGGTGATCGGTTGGACCGAAGAGCGTGACGACGGGTGTCGACAACGCGGCGGCGATGTGTCGCGGACCGGTATCGTTTGTGAGCAGACATGCAGCGCGCGCGAGGACGCCTTTCAACCCACCGAGATCCACGCCGCGCTCGATGAGATTGATTGCGCCAGGCGCGAGCTTCACCACAGCATCGACGAGTTCGCGTTCCTTCGGGCCGCCGGTGACCACCACGGATTGCCCTTGTTTCATGGAGATTCTGGCGACTTTGGCGAAGTTCTCCGCGCTCCAGCGCTTGAGCGGATTGTTCGCGCCTGGATTGAGGACGAGTGGCGCACCGGACACGCCAGCGAGCAGCGAGAGCGCCTTGCGTGTTTCATCAGCGGTGACGATCAGTTCCACGCGTCGATCGGAAACCGTGATGTTGAACGCCTTCTCGACGAGTTGCGCGTAGTAGTCGACTGCGGAGAAGGGCTTCTCCGTCGGCGGCGCGATCGTATGCGTGAGAAGGATGCCTCGGCCGTCACGCGCGTAACCGATGCGCCGCGTTGCGCCAGCGAATCGCACGCCGAGCGCGGTACGAAAACTATTGGGAAGAAGGACAATCGTGTCAGCGCGACAGGCGCGAAGCAGTGACGCATCGGTGAAGGGACCGAGCGTTCCTTTGAATCGCACGCGAAGCACTGCGTTGCACCATTCGCTTCCTGCGAGCAGTGTGTCGATCCCACCTCCGACACCCGCGAGGATGTGCGCATCTGGAAACGCTGAGCGAAGCGCGCGCAACACGGGCGTCGCCATCACGCAGTCGCCGACCCATGTCGGAAGAATGACGAGCATGCGCTTCGATGTCATTCGTCGTCTCCCTGCCAGAGTGCAGCACCATGATGCTTGCGATGCCAACGCTGTGTGATCGCGCGCACTTCAGCGACAAGTCCGAGCAGCGTCACATCACCAGCAGCACCGAAGAAACGCACGCGATCCTCGAGGAATTCGATGTTTGGCGCTGCGGTCCCCGTGCGTTCAGCGAGCGCTTCAGCGGTCGCGCGCACTGTGTCTTGCGTGCGCAAGTCGTGGAATGCACCGGGGTCTCGCGCGAAGAGGTCGCAATGCGCGGTGTCTTCGTGCATGCGTGAAGTCTCAGCGACGATCGACGAGGAGGGCAACGATTGCCAACAACAACGCGAGCACCGCCGCGGATCCCCAGCGTGCAAACGACTGCAGGTCGGCAAGATTGAGGAAAGCGAATGTTGCGGTGAGAAGTGACGCGAGCACGAGTGCTGTGGCGACGAATCGGATGGGCGAGCTCTCGCGTCGGCGATTGCGTTCTGAGCGCAATTCATCGGCGAGTTCGAGTACCGCCTTTCGGATCCGCTCTGCGCCTTCGTCGCGTGTTCGGAGTCGTACGCGCCGCGTTGCGGCAGTCTGCCTCGACTCTGTGCGCGCGATGTCGTGCGGGACAAAGGGCTCGTGACGCTTGCGCATGACAATCGCAGCAGCTTCAGCGAAATCTCCTGCAACGAAGTCCGCATGCGCTCGTGCGATGCGATCCGCGTCGCGCGTGAGGAGCACCGTGCGAATGCCCGCGCGGCGACCGGCTTCAGTGTCGCGCGGTGCATCACCGATCAAGAAACTCTTCGTCAAATCCAAATCCATGTCCGCAGCGGCTTGCACGATCATGCCGGGCTGCGGTTTTCGCCATGGATGTTCGCGCGTGTACTCCGGGACAACGCCTTCTGGATGAAACGGGCAGTAGTAGAAGCGTTCGATGGTGCGTTCAAGTCCGGTGGCTTGATCGACGAGTTCAGCGATGCGTCGATGCACTGCATCGACAGCAGCTTCGGTGTAACGACCACGCGCGACGCCGCCTTGATTCGTTACCACGACGAGACGAAACCCCGCATCACGAAGTACTTTCAGCGCCGCGGGAACACCGTCAAGAAGTCGCACGAGTGAGGGGTCGCCGAGATCACCATCGTTGGCGATGATCGTGTTGTCGCGATCGAGAAAGACGGCGGGGTCAACGGTCATAGGTGCGTCTGAAGGCTTGAAGTGCGTCGTTACATGCTTGCTGCAGAAATCGCAGCGGGCGCGCAATATGCGGCGCCATCGCCGAAACTTGTGCCGAGCGCGCGAGCGGCTGCGATGAGTGGATGACCAGTTGGAATCAAGCGTTGTTTTCCAACTGCAGTGAAGAGATCAACGTCGGAATAGATGTTGTTCACGCGAACAATCATGCGGTTCTTTCGGCCGGCAGCGAGTGCGGCAGCAGCGTGAAAGCCGAAGTTTGTCGCAAGAATTCGATCAGCCGAAGAGGGCGAGCCCCCACGCTGCGTGTGCCCGAGAACGGTTGTGCGCGTCTCAACATTGCACAAGTCTTCGATCTCTTGCGCGACATGATTTCCGATCCCGCCGAGACGAATTGGATCTGGACTTGTTGGATCCACGCGTGAGACAACTTGTTGACCAGAGCGTGGACGCGCGCCTTCTGCAACGACAACAATCGCGAATCCAGGACCGTTCTTCATCCGGTGATCAATGTCATCGGCGACTTTGCGAATATCGAAGGGCAGCTCAGGAATCAAGATCACATCGGAGCCGCTCGCGACACCAGCGGTGAGCGCAATCCAGCCTGCGTTGCGCCCCATCACTTCACACACCATCACGCGGTGATGGCTATCGGCAGTGGAGTGCAATCGATCGAGCGCTTCGGTTGCAGTGTCGACAGCGGTCAAGAAGCCGAATGTGATTTCCGTTCCAACAAGATCGTTGTCAATCGTCTTCGGCACTCCGATGACATTCACGCCCGCAGCCGCGAACGGCGCCGCGCACGCCATCGTGCCATCGCCACCGATCACGACAAGCGCATCCATGCGATTCGTTTCAATCGTGCTGAGACAGCGGTCCACGACATTTTCGAAAATCGGTGAGCCGTCTTGGTTGCGGCTCGTCGCGTACTTCGTCGGATTGCAGCGGTTGTTCGAACCGAGGATCGTGCCGCCACGCGTGAGAATCCCTGAGACATCCTTCATCGCAAGCGGCCGCACGCGATTCTCGATGAGCCCCTGAAAACCATCCTCAATGCCGCACACTTCGATGCCATGCTGCAAATACGCAGTTTTAGCGACAGCGCGTAGCACAGCGTTGAGTCCGGGGCAGTCGCCACCGCCAGTGAGGATGCCGATCTTGCGAATGTTGGGACACGGACTCATGAAGAGAGCAGTTCTGCAAAGGGTGCTAAAGAGAATGTTGAAGAGTACCATCGTCAGCAGCTGCATTTCACGGTTTCTGCACTCTCTTTAGGACGCACGCATTGACTCAAGATCCCACACCAACGACACCTTCCTCCACGCCGACTGATGGAGGCGAGGTCATCGTTCCTCCGCATGTGATGGTGGCAGCGCGTCGCGAGAAGATGCGGCACTTCAAAGAGGAACTCGGCTTCGAACCCTACGGAAACAGCGAAGCGAACTTACTCTCCTGCGCGGACGCGCGAACGAAGTTTTCAGAAGACGCGCACGTTGCGTTTGAAGCCGCCGCAAAGGTTGCGAAGGCAGCGCTTCCTGCTGTCGTAGAAGTGCCCGACACACGATTGCACGCAAAGATCGCTGGTCGCGTTGTGCAGCATCGCGACATGGGGAAGTTGGTGTTCCTGTTTCTCCGCGATGCAACCGGCGAAATTCAAGTGAGCATCTCGAAGTCAAGCGTGGTTTCGAATCAGTTTGAACTCGCAAAGGCTGTGGATTACGGCGACATTTTGATCGTCGAAGGTCCAGTCGGTCGCACGCAGAAAGGCGAAGTTTGTATTTGGGCTGCGGGCGTTGATCTCGGTGCAAAGAGCCTCGCGCCGCCGCCAGAAAAATGGCATGGACTGAGTGATCCCGAACTGCGCTATCGACGCCGCTATGTCGACATGTACGCGAATCCGCAGACTGCGAAGACTTTCGCGATGCGCTCCAAGATCATCTCGCGCGTTCGTCGTTTCATGGAGGCGCAGGGCTACCTCGAAGTTGAAACGCCGATGTTGCAGCCCATGGCAGGTGGTGCGGCCGCGCGTCCCTTCCTTACGCAACACAATGCGCTAGGAATGCCCCTGTTTTTGCGTATCGCGCCAGAGCTGTATCTCAAGCGGTGCTTGGTCGGCGGGATGCGCAAGGTGTTCGAGATCAACCGTAATTTCCGTAATGAAGGCATCGATCGCAGTCACAATCCTGAGTTCACTGCGCTAGAAGCGTACGAAGCGTTCGGCGATAGCTCGACGATGATGACGCTCACGGAATCGATGATGCACATGCTCGCGTGTGAAGCGGTTGCGGATCGTGTCGACGCAGGTTTGCGCGCGACAGCAAAGGCCGATGGACAAGGTCCCATCTTGCCGTTTGGTGAACTCGACATTGATTACTCCGTGCCTTTCGTGCAGGTGAGTTTCACGGAACTCTTCGAGAAGCACGTGGGCTGTGGCATTCGTGACTTCGCAAAGGTTCGTGCGAAGGCGCGCGAGATTGGCTTGCATCACGAGGCGAAGCTCGACGATTGGCTCGTCGTGAACGAAGTGTTCGAAGCGATCGCGGAGCCGTGCATTGATCCATGTCGCCCCACGTTTGTGACGGACTGGCCGAGCGCGATCTCGCCGCTCACGCGCCCGCATCGACATGATCCCGAGATCTGCGGTCGATGGGATCTCTTCATCGGCGGCATGGAAATCGGTCCCGCGTACACGGAGTTGAACGATCCAGACATTCAACTCGCGAAGTTCACCGAGCAATTGCGCGGTGAAGATGAAGAAGTGTCAACGTTCCGCTCGCTCGACGAAGACTTTGTGGAGTCGCTTCGCGTCGGGATGCCGCCCGCGGGCGGACTCGGACTCGGCATCGATCGCATCGTCATGTTGTTGACGGACAGTGCATCGATTCGCGATGTCATTCTCTTTCCACTGTTGAAGTCGATCGGCGCCGCGCACGCAATTGAGGATGCTCCACACGCATGAACGTGATCCGCACGTGGTTGTTGTCTGCGCTACTCGTCATGCTTGTCGCGGTTGATGCGAACGCGCAAGCATGGGAACGACTGAGTGAGCGCTGGTACACGCTTTCCCTCAGCGGGGCGCCGTGCGGATTGTCGCACGAACTCGTGGAGCGTCGCGGACGAGAGGACGGATCAACGGAGTTTCGTTCCATCGGTGAAATCGAAATGCGATTTCGACGCCTCGGCGAAGTCACGGAGATTCAACTGCGATCGGAGTTCATTGAGAGTGCGCGCGGCGAACCAATTGCCGCGAGCGTTTCGCAAGGCGCTGGCGCGGTGGTGCGGTGGTCGTTTGATGCGAAGGAAAAACGCGCATCGAAACAAGAGGGAAATGCGCTTCCGCAGCCCATTGCGTGGCCGAGTGGTCCGTGGCTCACCCCCCGCGCAGTCGAGCGATTCGTCGCGGCGCGACTAAGCGCTGGCGCGGCGGAAATTTCATACACGAGCCTCGATCTGCAATCTGGTTGCGTGCCAGCGCTTGTGACGATGACTCGCCGAAGTGGCGCGAGCGCTAAAGAGTTTGATGTGAAGAACTCGCTCGTGCCGTTGATTGCACGCGAGACCTACGCGAAGGATGGTGCACTGCTTTCAAGCGTGATGCCGATTGGAATCGGCGACCTTGCATCGATGTTGTCAGACGAGCCAGCAGCGCGCGCGGCACTTGCATCGGGAAAATTCGATCTGTTGCAGGGCACGCTCATCACGAGCGAGCGCATTCCGAATGCCGCACGACTTCCTCGCGCGACCTTCCGTGTGACCACGACCGGCGATGCGATTGCGCTTCCCAGTGTTGCGTCGCAGGTTGCGCAAATTGACCCAGCGTCCACGCGTTCGATGCTTGTCGATGTCGACATTGATCGCAGAACTCCAGTGATTGCGAGCGACGCCGCAGACACGCGTTGGACGATGCCGAACGCAATGATCGACTCGGACAACCCTGCGATCAAGGAACTGTTGGCGAAGCGCAAAGCGTCGCCGACGCCAGAGCAACTGCGATCCTTCGTCGCGGAGCACCTTTCTGCAAAGAACTTCAAAACAGCATTCGGAAGCGCGAGCGAAGCAGCACTTTCGCGCTCTGGTGACTGCACCGAACATGCGGTCTTGCTCGCTGCATTGCTTCGCGCATCCGGAACTCCATCGCGCGTCGTGAGTGGCGTGGTGTACGTCGAAGGCATCGGCGGTCAAGCAAGTTCGTGGGGCTGGCACATGTGGACGCAAGCATTGGTCGACGTGCGAAGTGAGTCATCCAAAGAGACTGTGTGTGCATGGATTGATCTTGATGCGACGCTTCGCAATCGTTTCAACGCAGCGCACATCGCAGTCGCAGTGAGCGATCTCTCTGCTGGTGCTACAGATCCAGCGTTTCTCAATGCGCTCGCGCTGCTCGGCAAGATCAAGATCGAGCAAGTGGATGTGCGCGATGATCACTGATTGCACGACGCCGAGCCTTCCAGCGCGTGATCCGCAAGGGCACAAAGGAACCTTCGGCACGGTTGTGATCATTGGCGGATCGCTCGGAGGTCGCAGTGAAGCGCCACGCATGATGCTCGGCGGACCATGCCTCACCGCGCGTGCTGCATTGCGCGCTGGTTGCGGGCTCGTCGTGCTCGCGGTGCCTGCGCCACTCGCACCGCACGCGATCGAATTAGTGCCAGAAGCAACAGTAATTCCGCTTCCCGTCGACGCTTCCGGCATGCTTCAACCATCTGCAGTTGCCGCAGCGCTCGACGCATCCACAAAGGGCGCGAACGCATTCGTCATCGGACCAGGGCTCGGTCTCGGTATCGCAGCAGAACAAGTGCTGCTGCGATTGCTTGCAAACACCGAAGTGCCCGTCATCATCGACGCCGACGCGATCACACTCTTCGCACAAGCCCACGACGCCGCACGCGATCTTCGCACCAGCGCCGTCTTCACGCCGCATCCCGGCGAAGCACAGCGACTCGCGCAAGGACTCGAACTCGAGATTGAACCGGGATTCATCGAAGGAAACCATGACGCGCGCAGAGCGTTGACCACCCGTCTCGCGCAACGGCTCGGCGCAGTCATCTGCATGAAAGGCGCGGGAACCCTCATCTGCGACGGTCTCCACATGTGGTCTACCACGCGAGGCAACGCCGCACTCGCCACCGCCGGCAGCGGCGACATCCTCGCAGGCATCATCGCGAGTTTCGCCGCACAGTTCTGCATGCGGAACGCAACAGCACGCGCAAGCGAACACTCCCAACCACTCACGCTCGGCGAAGCCACCGCACTCGCCGTCGAAGTCCACGCCCGCGCCGCCGACGCCTGGGCCACCAACCACGGTACCGCCGGCCTCCTCGCCCACGAACTCGCCGACCAAGTCCCCAATACCCTCCGCGACCTGCGCGGGTGAAAACCCACCAAAAGCAGATGCATTACGCGCATGCCTTGCAATCAGCTGATGCGATACCGTGAGCGTGTGAAACTTTTCGTGGCTTTCCTGGTTTCGCGAGCGCCGTGATTTTCTCCCGTACACTCAGAGACTATGAGTGGAGCTGCTACAGATCATCAGGCTATTTCGTCGTTGACGGATCGAACGTATGTTGAGGGCGTGTATTCGTTGATGAATCCGCAGTTGGGGACGACGCGCACGAATAAGCCTTTTTTGAAGTGCATTTTGCGGGATGCGACGGGGGAGATGCCTGCGCGGATGTGGACGTTTGAGGAGGCGCAGTATCAGGACCTCGTCGATGTTGGCTTCGTGCATGTGCGCGGCAATGTGCAGTTCTATCAGGGCGTCGCGCAACTCATTCTTGAGACCATTGAGCGTGCAGAAGTCACGCCGGATCAGATTCGTTCGCTGTTGCCTTGCACGAAGAAGGACATCGATGAGATGTTTGCGCGCGTGCTTGAGATCATGCGCTCGCTGACGCATCCCGCGATGCGCGAACTTGCGGAGCAATATCTGACGGATGAGCGGCTCATGACGGATTTTCGACAGGCACCTGCTGCGGTGCAAGTCCATCATGCGTGGATCGGTGGATTGCTTGAGCACACGCTGAATCTGCTTGAGCTCGCTGAGCGCGCATTGCCGCTGTATCCAGGGCTGAATCGTGATCTCGTCCTCATGGGATTGTTCCTGCACGATCTCGCGAAGACGATCGAGATGGAGTGGGCGCGCGGATTCACTTCCACCGATGAAGGGCAACTTGTTGGACATATCGTGCGTGGCGCGATTTGGCTTCAAGTAAAGGCTGCGCATGCGGCGAAGCGTTCTGGGATTTCACTTCCAGGCGACACACTTCGCGTGCTGCAACACATCCTTCTCTCGCATCATGGGCAACTTGAACATGGTGCAGCGAAACTACCTGCAACGCCTGAAGCGATCTTCGTCTCGCAACTCGACAATCTTGATGCGCGCATGGGCATCGTGATGCAAGCAGCGCGGCGCGATGTTGTGAGCGGAACAGGCGGCGGTATGTGGACCGAACGAGTCTGGGCGATTGACACGAAGGTCTATCGACCCGATCCGCTTGCCTAACGCGTCGCTCAGTCGAGCGTGAACGGAAATGGCCAGGTGCGATCAGTCGCGAGTGCATGCATTCGTGCCGCGCCCGCATTGCTGTCAAGACGCGCCTTGAGTTCCGCGCGGGCTGATGCGTTCGTCTCTCGCGCATGTCTCAATGCCGATTGCATCGCCTCAAATGCAGACATTCTCGCGGCTTTCTCACTTCGCGGAATCGCTTGAATCTTCGAGAGAAACGCGCGTTTCTCACTGGAGAGCGAGGCGCCGAAGGGATCTGAGTCGAGTCGTCGAAGTTGTGCAGAACTGACTGTTGCGTCGAGGGGGCGGAGATGTGCCTCAAGACCCTCAACGAGACGCGTGGCAGTCGCGACCGCGATGGGCGCGCGCGGCGTTTCAACGCCAATCCATGTGTTGAGCCAGTGATCGGTCGCGCGTTCGTAGACCGCGCCGCCAGTGCCGTGCACAAAAAGGTCACCGAGGGTGAGTCGCGCGAGTGCTGTGAGGGTCAATGCGCGAGGCGCCGCGAATGCGCTGTCTTGCCCGACGAGAAGTCGATCGCGTCCTTGCGTGTCTGCATTCAATTTCCAGAACGGAAGTTCGTCATCACGAAGACGCGTGATGCGTTGCGTGGCGAGCGCGAGGTTGTAGCAGTCGCGTGCGCGTGCGTCGAAATGATCGCGAAGTGCTTGTGCGAAAGGCAATCGCGCGATGGTGGTTGCGGCAACAGTGTGCGCGGCGCGATCGATTTCTGGGAGCAAGAGATTCGCCGCGTGCGCCATCTGCAGCGCAAGATTCGGTTGCGTGGCGTGTGCCGCGATGGCGTGTTCCATGGCACTGAGCGCTCGATCGATGTGCGGAAGTATTTGCGCTTTGCCTTCGAGGAGCGCGTCGGGCCGCCGCATACGCACCGGGCTTCGAAACGCATTCACTCCACGCTCGCGCGGACTTCGCTCAAGAAGCAGTCGCGTCAGATTCCCGTTGATTTCAGCGGGAAAAGCGATCTCAGCGGCATCGTTGCTGTCGTGATCGATGACGATGTGCAAGACGGCTCCGCCGAGCGCGCGTGCGACCATCGACGCGTACCGAAACTTCTCCGCGATGCCAGCGTGCCAGATTCCGGCTTGATGGCCAGTGATGATGAGCGGGATGCCGAGCGGCAATCCGAGTGCCTCACGCGATTGCGCGCGCCAGTCTGCGTGCGATCGTCCGAAGAGCAACCCGTGTGAAACTCCCGCGAAAGCGCGTGCGGCGAGTCGTGCAGCGCCTTCAATGTCAGGGATGTGCGTGACAGCGCTCATGGTGTGTAGCGCTCTCTCGCGCGCTGCATGGTCGAGCGATAGTGCGCGAGCCGCACGGCGCTGTCATCAAGCCCGCCTCCAAATCGCCTTGTTTCATCGAGATAAATACGGCGAATGGAGATTTCTTCGACGCGGAGCGCGTGCGCGGCTGCAGCAACCCAGAACTGCATCGGGAATTCGTAGCCGTCTGCATCGAGCGCGAGTTTCGTCACCGCGCTCGTGCGGTACGCCTTGAATCCACAGAACGCATCTGTGAGTTGAAGTCCGAGAGCGGTGTTCAACTCAGCGGTGAGCGTCGCGTTGATGGCTCGTCGATCTGCGGGGGCAGAATCGTGCGCGTGCGCGTCGTCCATGTAGCGCGAGCCGCTGATGACATCCACATCTCCCTTGAGCGCAGCGCGCACGAAGTCAACGAGGCGGAAGGGCTCATGCTGTTCGTCGCAGTCGATCGAAATGCACCATTCTGCGTTGCGCGCGGCAGCCTCGCGAAACGTCTCTTGCATCGCGAATCCGTAGCCTCGATTGCGAAGTTGACGGATCGACTCGATCGGTAATGTCGCAAGGAGCGACGGTGTTGCGTCGGTCGAGTGATCATCAAGTGCGAGCAAGGTGAAATGCAGATCAGTTCGATCCAGCTGTTGCGGGATATTGGCTATTTTCTCGGTGATTTCACGCAGCACCGCAACGACGGTCCGCGCTTCATTGAAGATCGGCACCGCAACAAGAATGTGCGTCACTTGACGGGAAGTCCCTTCGATTTCCAGAGCGATTTGAGCGCTTCTGGTGTGATGGCTTGCGTGATCGTTCCATCAATGTCTACGCGACGAACGCGATGGCCTTCCGCGTCGAAGTCTTGCGTCATCACGCTGTTGCTGCCCGCAACTCGTGACTCAAGTTTCCATCCTGCTGCCGTGCGCGTCCAGGTCTCTTTGCGCTGTGGAATGCGTGATTCGCGCGAGTCGTACACGTAGTCTGCGAAGTCCCCTTCGAAGCTTCCATCGCGTGGAAGCAATCTCCCGATCAGGAGTGCTTCCGCTTGTGAGAGATACGAAGGCGGCACGGGCCAGACGCTTGGATCGCGCGTCATTCCTTGTGAACTTGCGTTGATGACTTGCAACTCTGGTGCAGGATTTCCTGCGCTGCGTGCTGCGCGGATGCCGGTCTGCGCTTTGGATCGGCTCGCTGCGCCTTGTCGTTCGGTCGAGCGCACGCTCCACGTTTCACTTGAGGAGTCCCACGCAAGCCAGTAGCGACTCTGCACATCCACTGTGTGCTTCGCGTTGCCATCCACGATGGCGCGTGCGTCGACAGTGACGAGCAAGCCGAGTTCGACATCGTCGCCCTCGAGTTTTTTCGGATCGCGCGTGGAGTCAATTTCGCCGCGAGCGCCTTCGCTCACGCGAACGCTCAAGTATCCAATCTCGCGGTCGTCACCATTCGGCAATCGCTTGAAAACGCGGTAAAAACTCAATGCGTCGCTCAGAAGTGCGCGCAGTGCTTTCTCGTCCATTCGCTCGATCAGCAGTGCGCCTCGAGCGAGCAGTTCAAGCTTTTCGAAGGCGAGATCAGAGAGAGGGCGCACCGTCGCTGACGCGAAACTCGCAAGCAATTGTGGCTGCGTGCTCGCAAAGGATGGGCCATCCGCGAGCAAAGAGAAGACGATGAATTGTTCTTCACCGCGCGCCACGACGAACTGTCCAGCGATTCCGTTGCCTCCGCCTTCGAGTGGCACGCTGACGAGCAGGAGTTGATTTTCTGGAGGCGCGCCGCCGTCGAAACCGCGGAGCGCAAGCGGGGCTTCGTGAAGCACGGTGAGAGCAGGGGTGGATTGTTTCGCTAGCGCGAGGTAATCCGCGACATGCGAGGCTGCCGTTGCTCCGATACGAGAGGACGTCAACGGCACGATACGTAGTCGCCAGTGTGCATTCGTGCTCGATTCGGCGATCGAGTAACTCGTTCCACTCTCGAGTCGTTCAGTCCGCATCACCGCGCCCGCTGGCGGCGTGAATCGGAGGCCGAGTTCTTCTGCTTCAAAGATTGGCGTTGTTGCCGTCGGGGTCGGCGGAATCGATTGGCCGAGCGCGAGATCGGGAGTTTGTGAGGCCAGGCACATCGCAAACAAAAGAGTTTGCGCGAGGTATCGGGGAGTGGGGGAAAAGTGCAGCATCAAGGTTGGGATTGAGGAAACAAGATGGTAGAGGGGAGATCTCGGTCAGATAACGCGCGTTCTGGCGAATAACATCAGGTTCTCGGTCACGCTTCTCACTTGGATGCAGCGGTGGGCGATCGATCTGCGTGGATCAAGCTCTTTACTCAACTGCGGAAGTCTCGATCCGCACAAAATCTATGCACGCGCTGCTTGACAGGAAGCGGCAAATCACTATCCTTCTCGATCCCCCCGACCCCAGAAGGCGACGGAGGAAAGCACTTTTGAGTGTGTCGACACACCTGTCGACGCGCAGAAAAGCGCTTGTTTTCTAGAGAGTTGCGCACGGTGTTCGTGCGGGGCTCAGCGCAGTTTCTTTGATTGTTTACTCAGCAGTTCGAACTGACTCGAACGGAGCACGACGATGACAGGCGGCAAGTTTCGAATTCGAATGGAAGCCTACGACCATCAAGCGCTCGACGTGGCTGCACGTGAGATCGTTGACCATGCCAAGCGCACTGGCGCTCGTGTTGCAGGTCCGATTCCGCTGCCCACCCGCCGCGAGATTTACACCGTGAACCGCGGACCGTTCATCGACAAGAAGTCGCGTGAACAGTTCGAGATCCGAACGCACAAGCGCGTCATCGACATTACTGAGTGGAATCACCGCACGACCGATGCGCTTCAGCGCCTCGTTGTTCCAGCTGGTGTGTTCCTCCGCATCAAGGCGTAAGCGCATCAAGGCGTAAGCCTTGCGTGAAGAACCGACTGAGTCTGCACCGCCTTGGCACAACAGAGCCAAGGCACACATGAGAGACACGTCAAGGCAACCGCCGCTGACCTCTGTCTGAAACCGACTGTGAGGGTCGCGACCGCGCGACTCGTCAGAAGCCCAACGAAAGCACCCGCGCAATGGCACAGGCAATCATCGGACGCAAGATTGGAATGACCCGCTTCTTCCTCGAAGGCGGCAAGAACATTCCTGTCACCGTCATTCAAGCAGGACCCTGCATTGTCACGCAGATCAAGACCATCGCAACAGATGGCTATGCAGCCGTGCAATTGGGTTTCGAAGACGTGAAGCCACGCAATTCGACCATGGCTGTCATTGGCCACGATATCAAGGCTGGAACCGCTCCCAAGCGCATTCATAAGGAACTGCGCTGCAAGGATGATGCGGAAGCCGGCGTGTTCACGGTCGGCGCAACAGTCGATGCATCAATTCTTGCAGGCGTCGGCTACGTCGATGTCGTCGGAATCAGCAAGGGTAAGGGCTTCCAAGGCGTTATGAAGAAGTTCGGCTTCAAGGGCCTTACTGCAACGCACGGTACGGAGCGCAAGCACCGTTCGCCAGGCTCGATTGGATCGCACGGTACCGATCGCGGACACGGTGCGAAGATCAAGAAGGGCAAGCGCATGGCTGGCCAAATGGGCGACGATCAAGTCACGGCTCGAAGCCTTGACGTTGTGAAGATCGACGCTGAAAACAATGTCATCCTTGTAAAGGGTGCAGTTCCTGGTGCGACCAATGGCATTCTCGTCATTCGCGCAGCAACTCGTCTTTACAAGCGCAAAGCGAAGAAGTTAGTGAAAGCATAAACGAGCGACTCAAGATTGCGAAGCTCAGCGAGTGCTGGGCTTCTTGAGTCTCAGTCAGATGAAACCTCAGGTGAACAAAGCGTTCACCTGCGGAACCAGAGAGGCCTGAAAGCAGGGTCAGTCTTCAGCGAAGACGACCTTTGCAAGAAGGAACCGACTGGAACAGACATCCGGTGCGAACCAAGTTCGGAAGTTCCGGACTCACCGAGTCAAATCCTGCCCCACGCCACTAATAACAGGCGCGGGGAGGAGGAGGCGGAAGCGGCGCAAGCCGCGGAAGGCGAAGCAATGATTCAACTGCCGATATACGACAAAGCCGGCAAGCAAGTAGAGACCCTCTCGATCGACGAGCAAACGCTCGGCGGCGAAGTGCGGTTCGCACTGCTCAAGCAGGCATACGTCACGACGCACACCAACCAGCGTCAGGGAAGCGCCCGAACGAAGTCGCGTGGCGACATCGTGGGTTCAACCCGCAAGATCTACAAGCAAAAGGGCACCGGCAACGCACGCGCTGGTGCTTCTCGCACGCCTACCCGCAAGGGTGGTGGTGTGTGCTTCAAGAAGGATCGCACGCGCGAAGCATTCCGTTCGGAACTCCCGAAGAAGATGCGTCGTCTTGCAAATCGCAACGCGCTTCTCGCGAAGCTCGTGGACGGCGAAGTGAAGTGCTTCCTCGATTTGAACTTTGCGGCACCAAAGACTTCCGATTTCGTCACACTCCTCGCGACGGTCGGCATCAACCGCACGACTTTGATCGCGCTCGATCGTGCAAACCGGAATGCACAACTCTCGGCGCGCAACATCGAAGGCGTGGATACCTGCCGCGTCGATCAGTTGAACGTGTTCGAGTTGCTCAATCACCGTTTCCTTGTTCTTGACAAGGCCGCGTTGGTTTCGTTCCTCGATGAATCGTGCTTCGAACACTCTGAGAGTGGTCGCAACAATCCCGCGAAGGAGACTGCCTAATGCACGACCCAACTTACACAATCATTCGTCCTATCGTGACGGAGAAGGCAGCCTGGGCTGCAGCGCATGGCAATCGCATTGCCTTCGAAGTGAGCAAGATTGCAAGCAAGGCGGACATCCGTCTCGCAGTCGAAACGCTCTTCAAGGTTCGCGTGCTCGGCGTCGCAACACAAACGCGTCGTCTCCGCACTCGCGCGTACGCATACGGCAAGGTCGAGGGCAAGACGTGGAAGCGTGCTCTCGTGAAAATCCATCCTGAGGACAAGCTCGAGCTCTTCTGAGCCCTCGAGAAACAAGCTCGAACTCTCTAGAGAGCCCTCGAGAAACGAAGGACACACCATGGCAATTCGCATTTACAAGAAGGTCACCGCAGGACGCCGCAACGCGTCGGTGAATCTTCACATCGAAACAACTGGATCGAAGCCAGAAAAGTCGCTGCTTGTACCGATCACCAAATCTGGTGGACGGAACGTGCAGGGCAAGATCACGATCCTCGGCAAGGGTGGCGGCCACAAGCGTCGCTACCGCAAGATCGACTTCCGTCGCAACAAGGACGGGATGACCGCAACCATTGCGACGATTGAATACGATCCCAATCGCAGCTGCCACATCGCGTTGGTGAAGTACACCGACGGCGAAGTGCGCTACATCCTTGCCCCTAAGGGCATCGTGCAAGGCACCGTCATCGAGAGTTCAGCGGATCCTGTGGAACCAAAGGTTGGCAATTGCATGCCAATCCGACACATTCCAACAGGTCTTTCGGTGCACAACATCGAGATGGAGCCCAAGGCTGGCGGACGACTCTGCCGCTCGGCAGGCATGTCGGCGCGCTTGACGAATAAAGAAGGTCGATGGGCAACCCTCGTGCTTCCGTCGGGCGAAATTCGCCAAGTCTCTATGGATTGCCGCGCAACCATCGGCGAAGTCGGCAATGCCGATCACGCGAATGTTGTGCTCGGTAAGGCAGGTCGCAATCGCTGGCTCGGTCGTCGTCCAACGACTCGCGGCGTTGCAATGTGCCACCATCAGCACCCGCACGGTGGTGGTGAAGGTCGCTCGAAGGGCGGCCAAGAGCCATCGAACTCGTCTGGTACTCAAGCAAAGGGCGGGCGTACCCGTCGTTACGGTAAGTCGAGTGATGAGCGCATCATTCGTCGCCGTCGAAGCACGCGCTACGGTCAACTCGTCCTCTGATTGATTTGATGAAAGGCCCTCCACTATGAGCCGCTCTACTAAAAAAGGCCCCTACGTCGACGAGAAGCTCTACCGCAAGGCAGAGAAGGTCCTCGCGTTGCCTCGTAAAGTTCCTATCAAGACGTACTCGCGCACCTGCACGATCGTCCCTGAATTCGTCGGTCTGACCTTCCAGGTGCACAACGGACGTACGTTCGTTGATGTGTTCTGCACCGAAGATATGGTTGGACACAAGCTCGGAGAATTCTCGTTCTCCACCACTTTCCGTGGTCATACAAACAAGAAGGAGGATGTTTCTTCCTAAACTTAGGAAGTCACTGAACCCCCATGGGCAGAACACCACTTGAAAATACCGTTGTTGGTAAGCCGGTCGCCGAAAAGGGCTTCAACGCTTGCCACCGCTTCGCGCGCATCGCGCCACGAAAGATTCGCTTGGTTGCGGATCTCATTCGCGGCATGCGAGTCGACGAGGCGCTCACCGCGCTTCAGTTCGAGAAGAAGCGCGGCGCGGCGTTCATCATCTATGTCCTCAAGAGCGCGATTGCCAACGCTGAGGAAAAGAACGCAGACGCGAGCAAGCTCGTTGTGAGCGAGTCGCGCATTGACGAGGGTCCCACGATCAAACGGTTCCAGCCGAAGGATCGCGGACGTGCATTCAACATCTTCAAGCGCACGTGCCACATTCACGTCGCAGTTTCCGAACGCTGAGTAAACACTATGGGACAAAAAGTCCATCCATTCGGTTTCCGCGTCGGAGTCACAGAGGCTCACCGCTCTCGCTGGTTTGCCCCTAAGGCACTCTTCGGGTCGCTCCTCATTGAGGACTACAAGCTCCGCAAGTTCGTGGACAAGCGTCTCAACAAGACGCCACCCTACGCAGCGGTGTCTGACATCCTCATCGAGCGCACGCGCGATGAACTCACCGTGATCCTCAAGACTGCGCGCCCTGGCCAAGTTGTTGGCGTCAAGGGTGGCGAAGTCGAGAAGCTCACGCAAGATCTTCAAGTCCTCACCGGCCGTAAGGTCGCGATCAAGATCATCGAGATTAAGAATCCCGATGCTGACGCGAAGCTCATCGGTGAAGTCATTGCAGAGCAACTCAAGAAGCGCGCGAACTTCCGCCGCGTCCTCAAGCAGCGCGCTGAAGTCGCGATGCAGAACGGCGCGAAGGGCATTCGCATCCTTCTCTCAGGCCGACTCGGTGGCGCAGAAATGAGCCGCACGCTCAACACGCGCCTCGGATCGATCCCACTTTCAACACTGCAGGCCAACGTGGACTTTGCGCTCTCTGAGAGCCACACCACCTACGGGTCTATCGGTGTCAAGGTGTGGGTCTTCAAGGGCCTCTTCACCGATCACGACGAAGACCAGACTGCCTCGAGTGCAGCGGGTGGTCGCGCCCGTGCTCGTGGCCGACACTAATCATGGTGTTGGGTCAGTGTTGAATAGTTTCGTAGTAGTAGTCTTGTCCGCAGTTCAGATTCCCAAGTTAGTTGGAGACGACCGATGTCAGGCCTGATGCCAAAACGCGTCAAGTTTCGAAAGCAGCAGCGAGGCAAGCTCAAGGGCTGTGCAACGCGCGGCAACTATGTTGCATTTGGCGACTACGGTCTGCAAACGCTTGAGCCACATTGGCTCTCGGCGCGGCAGATCGAAGCTGGTCGTATTGCGGCACAGCACTTCCTCCGTCGTCAAGGCAAGATTTACATTCGCGTCTTCCCAGACAAGCCAATTTCGAAGAAGCCACTCGAAACCCGCATGGGTAAGGGTAAAGCCGATGTTGATTACTGGGCAGCACGCATCAAGCCAGGCACCATGTTGTTTGAGGTGGCTGGCGTTCCTGAAGATCTCGCGAAGCAAGCATTGGCGCGCATCGCATACAAGATGCCCGTTCGTTGCCGATTCGTCGGACGTCGCCTCGCGGTTTGATTGATAGTTTGGAGCACTGATACCCATGAAAGCTAAGGCAATCCATTCGATGACCGCAGAAGACCTCTCGACCGAGGCCACTAGCCTCCGCCGTCGTCTCTTCGATCTTCGTCGTCAAAGCGTGAGCGAGAAAGTCGCTGACAACTCCCAATTCAAGAAGACGCGCAAGGACATCGCGCGCGTTCTCACCGAGACCACCGCACGCACGAAGACTGCTGCGAAGGAGACGAGCAAGTGAGTCATACGACCGAAATCATCACACCTGAGAATTCGCCACGCCGCATCGGTGTCGTGGAAAGCGATTCGCGCAACAAGACGCGCACGGTCGTGATTCCATACGTCTCCCGTCACATCAAGTACGGGAAGTACATCAAGAAGAAGACCGTGCTTCACGTGCACGATGAGAACAACGAATCGCACATGGGTGATCGCGTGGAAGTGGCGGAATGCCGTCCCATTTCTCGCACGAAGCACTGGGTGTTGGTTCGCATTGTTGAGAAGGCGCCGGAAGGCTCGCATCTCACGCTGAAGGAAATCGCAGCTCGCTGATTCGTTTGACCAGGTTGAATAGCTCGTGCTTCGCACGCAGCATCAGAGTTCGAAGATAGGTAGGACCCACCATGATCCAGAAGGAATCCAGACTCGAAGTCGCAGACAACTCCGGCGCCAAATTGGCGATGGTGATCGGCGTCCTCGGCTGCTCAACAGCCTCCGGTAAGTTCACTCGCCCCACAATGGGCATTGGCGACCGCATCGTTGTGAGTATCAAGAAGGCGCTTCCTAACGGCGAAGTCAAGGCCGGCGATAAGGCGCAAGCCATCATCGTCCGTTGCAAGTCGCCGACCCGCCGCGAAGACGGTTCGTACGTGCGCTTCGATTCGAACGCGTGCGTTCTTGTCGACGAAGATGGCAACCCCAAGGGAACCCGCATTTTCGGTGCCGTTGCACGCGAATTGCGCGAGAAGAACTTTATGAAGATTGTGTCGCTCGCAACGGAGGTCATCTGATATGCCGAATCACATTAAAAAGGGCGATGTTGTCATCGTGATCAAGGGCGCCTCAAAGGGTGTCGTTGGTGAAGTCCTCCGCGTTGAGACTGAAGGCGACCGCGTGGTGGTGAAGGGCGCGAACATTCGCACCTTCCATCTCAAGCGCACCCAGACTCGTCCGCAAGGCACGATCCTCAAGCAGGAAGCACCAATTCATCGCAGTAATGTCAACCCTTCGATCGAGGGCAAGGCTTCGCGCGTTCGCTTCGTCACGAAGGCGGATGGCTCGAAAGTTCGCGTCGCAGTCCGTGGTGGCAAGGAATTGTCCACACTCCACGGTCCACGCGGTGCGGTGAAGAAGACGGCAGGCACGAAAGCTGCGAAGGTCACGAAGGTCGCAACAGCCACAAAGGCCGCGACAGCCACAAAGGCCCCGAAAGCTACGAAGGCAGCGAAGGCCACCAAAGCCTAAGTCTAAGTAAGAGATAGCACTTGCATCTGCGCTCAGTGCAGCATCGAGTCCATTTAGGAATCCAGACCAATGCCCGCTACTACGAAAACAAACCCCCGCCTCCAACAACTCTACAAGGACTCCATCGTCGCGAAGACGATGACTGAGTTCAAGTTGGAGAACGCGCACCAAGTGCCCGTGCTGAAGAAGATTGTCGTGAACGCTGGCCTCGGCAAGTATCTCGACAATCAGAAGCTCAAGCCAGAAGTCCGCGATCAGTTCCTCAAGAACTTCGCAACGATCTCTGGTCAGCGCGCAATTCTCATCAAGGCACGCAAGGCTGTTGCGAACTTCAAGGTTCGTGAAGGCAACCCAAGCGCCGTGATGGTGACCATGCGTCGCGAGCGAATGTGGCACTTCCTGGATCGACTCATCAACCTCGCGATTCCTCGTATTAAGGATTTCCGAGGCGTGAAAGACACCGCGTTCGATCAGGGCGGCAGTTACTCCTTCGGTCTTACCGAGCAAGCGGTGTGGCCAGAAATCAACATGTCGAACTCGACGATTACGCACGGTATGCACATCACGATGGTGTTCGAGAATTCGAATGCCAAGATGAGTCGCTTCGTGCTTGGAGAGTTGGGAATGCCCTTCGTCCAACCAGAAGAGAAGAAGGTTAAGAAGTAAATCATCCATCATCGAGAGTGCACCACTCTTGATGCGTCAAACGATCCGAACGAATAGGAATCACCAGTATGGCAAGCAAGCGAACCTTCATCCGCATGAAGCGAATCCCGAAGTTTTCTACGCGCAAGGAAGTCCGTTGCGAAATCACCGGGCGTAAGCGCGGTGTGTACCGAAAATTCCGCATCAGCCGCATCATGCTCCGTGAGCTCGCGCTCAAGGGAATGATTCCGGGTATGCGAAAAGCAAGCTGGTGATTGAAGAGTTGGTCGCGCTGCTCGTATGAGTCGCGCGTGCCACATGCGTCTGAGATTGCAGTTGAGATAGCTCCGGCCAATGTTGGCCACGAAGGAACGATCCATGTCCATCCAAGACCTGACCGCTGACATGCTCACCCGAATTCGCAACGCTCTGCGTAATCGCGAGAAGTCTGTCGTCACGCTTTCTAACAAGTTGAACCGCGGCGTCGCCTCTGTCTTGAAGGAAGAGGGTTACATCTCTGACTTTGAGCATGTTGCAGACGGCCGCCAAGGCATCATCCGCATTCATTTGAAGTACGGCGCGCGTGGTGAGCAACTCATCAGTGGTATCGAGCGCGTCTCCAAGTCCGGTCGACGCGTGTACTCCGCGTTCGACTCGCTGCCTCGGCCGCATGAGGGCCTCGGCATGTCGATCGTCTCGACAAGCAGTGGCGTGATGAGCGATCGCAAGGCGCGCGAGCAAAAGGTTGGCGGCGAAGTCATCGCCCTCATCTTCTAATCGTGTGCTAAGCGTCTTCTAAGCGTCTCTTTCGAATTCAGTCTTTCAGTCCTCACTCTCGATACTTCAGCAGGAACTCACCATGTCCCGCATTGGAAAGCAACCCATCCCAGTCCCCGCCGGAGTCAAAGTAGCTATCGCTGCAAAGACCCGCGAGGTTTCTGTCACCGGCCCAAAGGGCACGCTGAAGTTCGTGATTCGTCCTGAGATGACGGTCGCCGTCGACGACACCAAGCAGGAAATCATCTGCGGTGTTGACGATATGACCAAGGTCGATATCGGTAACCGCCGCGCCTACTGGGGCACGACTCGGGCCACCATCAACAACATGATCAAAGGCGTGACTGCGGGCTATGCAGAGAAGCTCGAAGTCAACGGCGTTGGCTATGTTGCGAAGTTGCAGGGCAAGAACCTTGTGCTCAACGTTGGCTTCTGCCACCCGATCATCATGGCAGTTCCCACAGGCGTCACCTGTGTCGTTGAAGGCAACGCCATCAACATTAGCGGCACCGACAAGCAAGCCGTCGGTGGATTCGCCGCGCAAGTCCGCATGCAGCGCAAGCCTGAGCCATACAACGGCAAGGGCATCAAGTACGCAACCGAAACAATTACACGTAAGCAAGGCAAGGCCTTCGGCGCATAAACCTTCGCAACCGCGATGGTAAGGAGTCTGGGCCTACACCAACTTTTCAGAGGAACGAATATGTCTTCAGCAGCATCAGAAAAAAGAGTGAAGCGCACCCGCCGCAAGGCAGGCATCCGAAAGACGCTTCTTGGTACGCCAAGTCGCCCACGCCTTACGGTGTTCCGATCACTCAGCCACATCTACGCGCAGGTCATCGATGACTTGTCTGGTCACACGCTCGCATCGGCGAGCACACGCGATAAGGGCTTCGTCTCGAGCGGCAATAAGTCGGCTGAGGCAAGCACCATCGGCACCTTGATCGCGGAGCGCGCGAAGGCTAAGGGTGTCGCTGCGGTCGTGTTCGATCGCAATGGATTCCGTTTTCACGGTCGCGTGAAGGCTGTCGCAGAGAGCGCCCGTGCGGGTGGTCTTTCGTTCTAAGAGTTTTTCCTGACGTTACGGGTTGGACTGCTCAAACCGGAACATTCTGCTTTCATCTTCTTGTTCTAGGTTCTGCAAACAGGCGATTCAAACATGGCTGAGATCATCGACGAAACAAGTAACATCGAATCGACCACGGTCGGCGTGTATCGCACGAGCGCAACGGTCGCTGGTGGTCGTCGCTTTAGCTTTGCCGCGCTCGTCGTGGTGGGCAACCGAAGCGGTCGCGTTGGCATTGGCTACGCGAAGAGCAACCAGGTTCCACAGAGCATCGAGAAGGCGCAGAAGGAAGGCCGTCGCAAGATGCGCAACTTCCCAATGCAAGGAAAGACGATTCCACACACCTCCGATGGTCGCTTCGGTGCGACGAGTGTGCGCCTCATTCCTGCAGCTCCTGGTACCGGCATCAAGGCTGGTGCTTCAGTGCGCGCAGTGCTTGAGATGTTCGGTATTCAAGATTGCCTCTCGAAGGTCTACGGATCCTCGAACGGCAAGAACGCGGTGAAGGCAACCTTCGATGCGCTCGAGAAGCTTCGCTCACGCGAGACGATCGAAATGCTCCGCGGTTGCTCAATCGCACAGACCCGTGTCGAGGTCGCGATCAAGCGCGGCGCAGCATTCATGCCAACCAATCGCTCCGGCGAAAAGATGGCAGCACCACAGAACACGGTTGATGACGGTCGCAATAAGGGCCGCGCTCCACGCCGCGGCGGCAGTGGCGGCGGTGGCAGTGGTGGCAGTGGTGGTGGTGGTGGTCGTCGCGGTCGCGATGACGCTCCAGCAGGCGCGCCTCCAGCCTGATTCAGCATTCGATATCTGCAGCGTTGAGTAACGAGTTAGAATCGCAGTACAAGAGTTCAAGTCAGCGAATCCGGAATCTTCCGGAATGAAAGACGAAGTAAACAGCCATGATGATCCATGACATCACCGCCAAGGCGGGAGCAAACAAGAAGCGCAAGCGCGTTGGACGCGGTGAAGGCTCCGGTATCGGTGGCACTTCGACTCGCGGACACAACGGTGCGAAGAGCCGCGCTGGTTGGACGAGCCGTCCTTCCTACGAAGGCGGTCAAACGCCCTTTGCTCGACGCTTCCCCAAGCGTGGATTCAAGAACACTGGTTTCCGCACGGACTACCACGTCGTCAATGTCAGCCAGATCGCTGACGTTGTTGATGCAGGAACGACGGTCGACCTCGCGCTTTGCGTGAAGCTCGGTCTCGTGAAGAACATGAAGTTGCCGCTTAAGGTGCTCGGTCATGGCGATATCGCCAAGAAGATCACCTTCGTTGCATCAAAGTTCAGCGATACAGCCAAGTCCAAGATTGAAGCAGCAGGCGGCTCAGCGACATTGGTCGTAGGCAAAGCCAGTCAGTAATTAAGAGCTCGTCCGTCCCCTTGAGAACGCAGTCTTTGAGATCTCAATACGCATGATTCAAGCCTTCGCCAACATCTTTAGGATCCCCGACCTCCGCCGTCGCGTGTTCTTCACGCTCGGCATGTTGGCGATCTATCGCATCGGATTTTGGATCCCATTGCTTGGGGTAGATCAACAACAGTTGGCCCAAGCAGCGCAGAAGGCAACCCAAGGTGAGACGAGCGGCTTCGGTCGTATTCTCGAGTACGCATCGATCTTCTCTGGCGGCAGTTTGCAGCAGTCGACGATCTTCGGTCTCGGAATCATGCCGTACATCACGGCAGGTATTATTTTCCAACTATTGACGACCGTGCTTCCTGCGTTCCAGGAACTCCGCAAGGAAGGCGCGAGCGGCCAACAGAAGATTATGGAGTGGACGCGTTACGCAACCGTTGGTCTCTGCATCATGCAGGGATACATGTGGTTGCAGTACCTCGTGAGTTCGAATCTCGTGCAGCCGCAGTACCTGAATTCCACTGCGGGTATGTTCAACTTCTATCTCGCAGGCATCGTTGCGCTCACGGCAGGCAGCCTGTTCTTGATGTGGCTTGGCGAGCAAATCGACAAGCATGGCATCGGCAACGGCGTTTCCCTGATTCTCACCGCAGGAATCTTGGCACGCATGCCAAGCGCACTGGATTGGGTCGTCAGCAACTTCGATCCATCGATTCAGGGCGAAGCCGGGAAGCTTGGTCCGATCGGACTGCTGCTCCTCATCGGTGGATTCCTCTTTGTCGTTGCTGGCGCAGTCGTGATTACGGTTGCGCAGCGTCGCATTCTGATTCAACAAGCGAAGCACACGCGTGGACGCAAGGTGTTCGGCGGTCAACGCCATTACCTCCCGCTCCGCCTC
Source organism: Planctomycetota bacterium (assembly GCA_003671055.1). Classification (GTDB taxonomy): domain Bacteria; phylum Planctomycetota; class Phycisphaerae; order Phycisphaerales; family SM1A02; genus F1-140-MAGs142. The sequence goes on along the minus strand of QWPV01000001.1, from coordinate 125,482 downwards.
AATCACGCGGGCGTTATGCCGATCGTGTTTGCGAGTTCGCTCATGGTCTTCCCTTCGTGGATCTTCGGCATGCTCGCGGATTCCGCGCGCTCGACTGGTGATGCGAATTGGTGGAGCTCGAGCACAGCGTTCCTGTCTTCGAACTTTGAGAACAGCGGATACCTCTATGTCCTCTGTGAGATCGCGATGATCTTCTTCTTCAGTTACTTCTGGACGACTGTGCAGTTCTCTCCAGATGAGATGGCGAAGCAGTTGAAGCAGCACGGCAGTTTCATTCCTGGTATTCGACCTGGTCCGTACACCGCTGAATATCTCGAGCAGGTCATGGAGCGCATCACATATGTGGGCGCAGGATTCCTTGCCGCTATCGCGATCATTCCAACCGTGGTTTCATCGGAGATGGGTATTCCGTTCAATGTCAGCCAGTTCCTTGGAGGAACAGGCCTGCTCATCGTCGTGAGCGTTGGTCTCGACTTGATTCAACGAATCGAAGCGAACCTGCTCATGCGAAATTATTCTGGCTTCCTTTCCAAGGGTGTTGGGGACCGCGCACCGCGCGTCCGTAGCGCTAAGGGTTGATTATTCAAACCGCACGACTGATTCACGACTGATTGAGGACGCGCAACGGCGCAAGACTGCATGCCTAAAGAAGACAAAATCACCCTTGACGCTGAAGTAACTGAAGCTCTCCCGGACGCAAAGTTCCGAGTGCGCCTTCAGAACGACCAGGAAATTCTGGCGTATGTCAGCGGCAAGATGAGAAAGTTCTTCATCCGAATTCTGCCAGGTGACCGTGTCACGATTGAGATGAGCCCGTACGACATGACCAAGGGTCGGATCATCTACCGATTCTGATTTCTCTCCGACTTTCCTGTTACGAACGCAAGCACAGTAAGAGGCCCACTATGAAGGTTCGATCCAGTATCAAGCGCCGCACCCAAGATTGTCAGATCGTTGTCCGCAAGGGCAAGCGATTTGTTATCAACAAGAAGAATCCCCGTTTGAAGCAACGCCAAGGTTGACCGCTGGTCAGCTTGAAGTTGATTCACACGTTTCTATCACCGACTTTTCCTGACTGAACTTCCGCACAAGACAACTGCGCGGAACTGCACTGAACAAGGACTCCACCTATGCCCCGTATCGCCGGCATCGACATCCCAGAGAAGAAGAAGATTGCATTCTCACTCCCATACATCCATGGGATTGGACGCAAGACCGCACTCGACATTCTCAACAAGGTTGGGATCGATCCTGAACGTCGTACCAACGACCTCAAGGAAGCCGAGATCGCTGCGATCACTGCGATCGTCGATACGGAGTTCATCGTTGAGGGTGCGCTGCGACGCCAAGTCGCGCAAGACATCCAACGACTCAAGGACATCAAGTGCTGGCGTGGCGATCGTCATCGACGCAGCCTGCCAGTGCACGGCCAGCGCACCCGTTCGAACGCGCGTACCCGTAAGGGTCGCAAGAAGACGGTCGCTGGTAAGAAGGGCGTGAAGGGCTAAAAGCCCCACGCCGATGGGCAAAGGGCATTTGCCCCGATGCCTATAGCGGTAACCGATGCCCGAAGCGGTAGACGAGTAGCAGTTTGTTTAGATAGACGATTCGACGAAAGCAACGACCATGGCAACGCCTGCAACATCAACATCCACGAAGAAGAGCAAGGTTCGAAAGTCCGTCGTGCGCGGAATCGTGCACATCAACGCGAGTTTCAACAACACGATTGTTGCCATCACCGACACCAACGGCGATGTGATCGCTCAAGACTCCGCAGGCACCGTTGGATTCAAGGGTGCACGCAAGTCGACTCCATTCGCGGCTTCCCGCGCATCGGAGAAGGCAGTGTCGAAGGCGAAGCGCATGGGTCTCAAGGAAGTGGAAGTTCGCGTGAAGGGTCCTGGTCCTGGTCGTGAGAGCGCAATCACTGCTCTCGCAGCGAACGGCATCAAGGTCACTGCGATCGAAGATCACACGGGTATCCCACACAATGGATGTCGTGCGCCGAAGAAGCGTCGCGTCTAATGGATGTCGCGCGCCGAAGAAGCGGCGCGTCTAAGGTTTGATTTGAGTTTCCTCAGTGCCGAAGTTTGTTTCTCAGCACTGTTTCGAATGATGTCTGAGCGTTAGGTTCGCTGCACAGAAGGCTCGCTGTCACCGCCCAGCAGGGTGGCACGCGCCGAGAGGCAACGAACGACCTTTTCAAGGTTCTGCTGGATTCTGGAGTTTCCCTATGCATGTTCGATGGCGCGGTCTTGAACTTCCGTCCCGAGTCGTAAAAGACTCGAAGAGCTATACGCAAAACTTCGGTCGGTTCATCATTGAACCGTTCGAGCCTGGCTTTGGTACGACCATCGGCAACAGCCTTCGTCGTGTCCTGCTCTCCTCGATTGAGGGCGCAGCGATCACCAAGGTTCGTATCACCGGTGTCGAGCACGAATTCTCCTCGCTCCCAGGCGTACTCGAAGATGTCACCGACATCATCCTGAACATCAAGGGTGTCGTTGTTTCTATGAGTGGGGATGCAGAGACCAAGACGCTTCGCCTCGAAGCAACTGGTCCTGGCGATGTCACTGCAGATCTCATTGAGTGCGATTCGTCCGTTGAAATTCACAACCCCGAGAAGGTCATCGCGACCCTCACCGACAAGGTTGATTTCGGCGTCGAGTTCACCGTTGCGCGCGGTCGTGGCTACATGCCAGCGAGCGAGCAGTTCTCCAAGGGCGAGCAGCTTATTGGTGAAATCGAAATCGATGCGATCTTCTCGCCAGTGCAGCGCGTGCGCTTCCACTGCGAAGACACTCGCGTCGGTCAGAAGACAACCTATCAACGCCTTGTGATGGACATCTGGACCAACGGCACCGTCTCTCCTGAGATGGCACTCGTTGAAGCTAGCAAGATCCTGCGCAAGCATCTCAATCCATTCGTGCAGTTCGAAGACATCGGCAGCAGCGTTGTCTCCGAAGACGTTGCCTCGCAGAGCGCGACTGATGATGAGTTCATCCGCAAGCTGCAAATGCCAGTGAGCGAACTCGATCTTTCGGTTCGTGCACGCAACTGCCTCGAAACCGCACGCATCGAAACAATTGCTGAGCTCGTGTGCCGCACAGAAGACGATCTTCTCGGCGTCCGCAGCTTTGGTAAGACTTCGCTCAAGGAAGTTGAGGAGCAACTCGCTCACCTCGATCTTCACCTTGGAATGCAACTGCCTGAAGGTGTTCTCCCGTCCTAAGTGGATTGCGAGTTCTGCTCGCGACTGCTCGTCCGTTTGATCATGTGTTCTGACTGATTGACTTTTCGCCGTCATGAGAACGGCATTTAACGACTGAGGTAATCAACATGCGCCATCGTGTATTCGGTAGACAACTCTGTGTGAAAGCGGGCCACCGCCGCGCCATGTTGCGCAATTTGGCGGCTGGTCTTTTCGAGCATGGTCAGATTGAGACAACCTTTGCGAAGGCAAAGGCTGTGCAGCCATTCGTCGAGAAACTCATTACTCTCGCGAAGGGTTCATCAGATCTCAACACGCGCCGACGCATCACAGCCACACTCACGGATCGCAAGATCCACGCGTGGGTTGCGGATCCGAGCGTGCCTGAGTCGAAGCGCACGAACGCATTCTTCGAAGTCGCCTCTGCAGACGACATCGAGTTCAACCGTTACGGTGAACTTCGCAAGGCGCCACGCCTTGTGCAGCACATCTTGACGAAGGTCGCTCCATTGTTTGAAGGTCGCGCTGGTGGTTACACCCGCATCATCAAGCTTGACAAGCACCGCCTCGGCGACGGCACCGACCTTGTTCTCCTCCAATTTGTTGGCAAGGAAGATGGTCCGCAGGTCAGCGGTCGTCGTTCGACTCGCCGTCAAACAGCGGATCGCCGCACCGCCTACGCGGCTGAACTTCGCAAGAAGGCCGCAGCACCAGCGGCCGCAGCACCAGCTGCTGACTGACCGTTCATCATTCATTCGAACACGCGGCTGAGCATTGCTCAGCCGCGCGTTCATTTTTGCTCGCCGTTACACTCAGGCGATGCTTGCTGAAATTGACGCGAAGGAACGCGCTGCGCTCGAATCCATCACCGCCCTCACGGACGCGGCGGCACTTGAAGCGTGGAAGTCAAAGTGGATTGGACCGCAGGGCGCGCTGCGTGACTTCATGGCGGCACTGAAGTCCGTGTCCAAGGACGAGAAGCCCGCTGTTGGCGCGCGCCTCAATCAATGCAAGGGGACGCTTGAGGCTGCGTACGAGTCGAGGAAGCTCACGCTCGGCGCCACAGTGAGTGGCCCGCAGATTGATGTGACAGAACCAGCGGTGGAACTGCCGCAGGGATGCCGTCACGTGATCGCTCGCACGATCGAAGAGATCGTCGATGTCTTCTCACGGATGGGATTCGCAATCGCGGATGGCCCCGAGCTCGAAGATGAGTGGCACAACTTCAACGCACTCAATATTCCAGCCGATCATCCTGCGCGTGGACCAGCGGACAACTTTTATCTCGGTGGTGAAGCGGCGGGGAAGTTGCTGCTTCGCACGCAAACATCCACAGTGCAGATCCGTGCGATGGAGTCGCAGAAGCCGCCACTGAAGGTGATCGCGATCGGTCGTGTGTATCGCCCCGACACGCATGATGCGACGCACTACTCAATGTTCCATCAAGTCGAAGGCCTCTACATCGATCGAGGCGTGTCGATGGTGGACTTGAAGACGACGCTCGTGCAGTTTGCGAAAGTTTTCTTCGGGCCTGAAGCCGAAGTGCGCATGCGCCCGAGTTTTTTCCCGTTCACCGAACCATCCGCAGAGCTCGACATGAAGATGAAGATCAAGGGCGAATGGAAGTGGGTCGAACTCGGCGGATGTGGCATGGTTGATCCAAATGTCCTCACTGCAGTGGGCATTGATCCTGAGGAATGGACAGGATTCGCATTCGGACTCGGCATCGAACGAATTGCGATGCGGAAGTATGGGATCACGGACATTCGATTGCTCTTTGAGAACGACGCGAGATTCCTGCGTCAGTTCGCTTAGAACCCGAGCACGAATGTTCGCCCTTCCCATGCAGGACTAGGGTGGTTTCCCTATTCGTCTTGGGTATCTGCGTAATCACAAGTCGACCGTCGGTGGAACTCCGAAGTTGCAGTCATCGAGACTGCTCCTTTCGTATCTCCAACGAAGTCCCATCTATGTTTCAACCGAATGCACAGTGCCGCCCGCTTTCGAAGTGGCATCATCAACTCGGCGTTCGCCTCGCAATCGTCGGCGGTATTGCGGTTGCGCTCGTCGCATTCAGCGTCGGGTACGGAAGTTTTTTAGTTGCAGAGTCATCACTCATCGCAGCGCAGCAGGCCGCGCTCGGAGCGACACTTGAAGCGCGTGCTGCAGGCGTCGAAGGTCATGCGCGATCGATGCGCGCACAGGTTGAGTCGATAGCATCGGAGCCGACCACGATTCTCGCGATCGAGCGATTCACCGAAGGCTTCCTTGAACCAGCAGTGAACGCGGTGGCCTCGCGCGCCGAACTCATCGCACATCATGAGCGCGAACTCGCGAAGCGCTTCCGTGATGGTGGTGCGCCTTGGAAAGGTGCAGCGGCAATTCTTCCAGCGAGTGATCGCGCAGCAGAATTACAGGCTGAGTACATCTGCCGCAATCCCCATCCGATTGGATCGAAACTCTTGCTCGATGAAGGCGCGGAAGGAACGCTGTATGGAACGGCGCATGCGCAATTGCATCCGCGATTTCACGGCGTGCTTGATCGCTTCAAGTACTACGACATCTTCCTCGTCAACACAAATGGAGATGTCGTCTACACCTGCTTTAAGGAAACGGATTTCGCGACGAATCTCACATCAGGCGCCTGGGCGAAGTCCGGTCTCGCCGTCACTGTTCGCGCGGCGCTTGCAGCGACGACTCCCAACGCTATCGCGAGCGACTACGCGCCCTATGCACCCAGTTACAACGCTGCTGCAGGATTCATCGCCGCGCCTGTCTTCAAAGACGGTGTCGTGATTGGCGCCGTTGCAGCGCAGGTTCCCATCGATCAGATGGATGCGATCTGCAATCTCGCGGCAGGCCTTGGCGTCAGCGGTGACTGCGTACTCGTCGGTGAAGATCGTTTCGCGCGTACGAACACTCGCCTTTCAAAGGATCCGACGGTCCTATTGGCGAAGCGTGAAGGTGACGCAGTCGACGGTGCGTTTGCTGGCAAAGAGACCTTTGGAACGCATGAGACGGAGAGCGCACAATTCATCGCCGCTGCAATGCCATTCGATTATCTGGGGCATCCATGGGTCATCCTCGCAGAGGTTGATCGAGCGGAAGTGCTCGCACCAGTCCGTCAACTTGCTATCGCAAATATCACCGTTGGTGGAATTGCGGTGGTGGTTGTGACTGGTGTGCTTCTGTTGATCGGACGATGGATCTCCAAGCGCGCAGGCAGAGTTGTTGAGAGCCTCGGTCGAATCGAACGCGGAGATTTAAGCGTAAGGGTTGGCCTCAAGGGAGCGGATGAGCTTGCCTCGATTGGAGGGGCATTCGACCGATTCGTTGCTGCGCTCGGAGACTCGATCGCGGTCGTGCGCACAAGCGCAGTTGAGATTGAGGGCGGGGTCGATTCGCTGACGAGCACGAGCCACGCGCTTGCGGAAGTCGCATCAGAGCAAGCGTCAACATTCGAGGAAATGACTGCATCTGTCGCAGAGCTCAGTGGCCGCACGCTGAAGGGATCCAATCGATCCACTCACGCGGCGACGGTTGCGGGAGAGGGTCTGACTGCGGCAGAGGTCGCTGGAGGTTCGATGTCACGCATGAGCGAAGCGCTCGGCGCCATCGAGAAGAGCTCGGCGGAAATTTCGCAGATCATTCGAGCGATTGATGAGATTGCATTCCAGACGAACTTGCTCGCACTCAATGCTGCGGTTGAAGCTGCGCGTGCGGGTGATGCTGGCCGAGGATTCGCAGTTGTCGCGCAGGAAGTTCGCGCACTTGCGACACGCTCAGGAGAGGCGGCTCGAAAAACTGCTGATCTTGTCGAGACGAGCAATGTCTGTGTGCGGCGAGGTGTTGCGATCGGCACCGAAGTTGGAAGCGCGCTCATGCAGATTGTCGCTGCTGCCAAAGATGTCGCGCAGACTGTCGATGTGATCGCGAGCGAGCAGCGCGAGCAAGCGGGAGGTATTCAGCAGATTGACAAGGCAATCTTCGCAGCAACCGAGCACACGCAGCAGTCCGCGGCGCAATCAGCGGAAGTTGCAGCCGCTGCGCAACGGGCGGCGACTGAAGTCACGCAGTTGCGCGCTGCACTCGCGCGGTTTAGCGGTTGAGATCGAGCAGTACGCATCACTACAATCGTTGAGGCGCGTGATACTCGTGTTGCGCGCCTCAATGTGCGTTGTAGTGAGGGGGATGAAAGTTACGTCGTGTAGTCCGCGTTGAGGCGAACGTACTCTTCGGTAAGACCTGAGGTGAGGAACTCATCGGCGTTCGTGTCGCCCACTTCTCCGGTTGTTGCGCCAAGGTGAAGGATCATCGCGACATGCTCACCATTAAACGCAGCGCGGACTGCTTGCGCATCGCATACGACGGGTTGGCCTTGCGCGAAGATTTCAATCCCACCAACATACAAGCGCAACTCCGAAGGATCGAACCGCACACCCGCGCGGCCGGCGGCTGCAACGATGCGTCCCCAGTTTGGATCGCCACCTGTGACGGCGCATCGCACCAACAGGCTCTGCGCAACGGTCTTCGCAACCGTTGTCGCTTCTTCTTTCGTGCGCGCGCCTTCGACGCGAACGGACATCGAGCGCGTAAAGCCCTCGCCATCCGTCACGATCATGCGCGCAAGTTCCTGACAGACTTCGATGAGCGCAGTGCGGAGCAATTCCGGATCAACGCGACCAGCTTTCCCAGACGCGAATGCGAAGAGCGAGTCATTTGTGGACGTGTCGCCATCCACGCTGATGCGGTGGAAGGATTTGTCGGCAGCGTCGCGAAGCAGCATGTCCAACTCGCTCGCGGAGAGTTGCGCATCCGTGGTGACGACCGAAATCATCGTTGCCATGTTGGGATGAATCATTCCCGCGCCCTTCGCGACACCGCTGAGTCGAATGCGGATGTCGCCGATCTGAAGCACGCGAGTGGACATCTTCGGTCGCGTATCCGTGGTCATGATCGCGCGCGCGTACGCTTCAAGTGACCCCGCGTCGTCAGCCTCGCATGCGGACTTCGCGAGTGGTGCAAGCAGCGGGGCGATGCGATCCATCGGAAGTTGCGTGCCGATGACGCCCGTTGAATTCACCAGTACGCTCAGTGCGCTCACACCGAGTGCATTGGCGATGAGCTCCACGCAATCGATTGCATTCGATGCGCCGAGCGAGCCAGTTGCTGCGTTGGCGCATCCTGAGTTGAGAAGCAATGCGCTCGCGTGACCACGCGAATCCTTGAGATGCTGCCGCGACAATTGCACAGGCGCTGCGCAAAACAAGTTCGTCGTGAAGAGGGCAGCCGCCGTCGCGCCATCAGGCATGACGAGGAGTGCGAGATCGTCACGGCCGACCTTTTTGATTGACGCCGCTGCGGTTACTGCGCGGAAACCGCGTGGAAACAGAAGTTCGCTCACTTGCCATTCTCTTTCGGAAGCGCAACATCAAGCACCATCGCGATTTCATCACACGCCTGATTCTTCGGGCATTTCGCGCAGTCCTTCAGCACCTTTTCAGGAAGACTGTTCACGCTCACTTGGCGGAAACCAAACTTCACGAAATACTTTGGCGCACGTGTGAGGACGAAGACTTTCGGAATGTGCAATCGACTCGTCCAGTCGATGAAGAACTCCATCATCTTCTGCCCGATGCCGTGGCCGATCGAATCTGGGGAAACGCCGAGCGAGCGAATCTCCGCAAGTTGCGGCGTGTAGACCCACAACGCACCGCACCCTACAACTTTGCCATCGCGCACCGCGACACCAAACTCATTGATGCACTCAAGAATGTCTTCGCGCGAGCGAGGAAGGTTTTCGCCTTCGGCAGCCCAGTGCTCGACGAGCGCAACGATGCCATCGAGGTCGTCCACACGCGCGCGGCGAACACGAACGCCACCTGCGGGAGTTGTGAGCCGTCGCATACCCATGCGGGCGCGTCGACCTCCGAGAATTTCTGCGACACGATTAGGCGCGGTGCCTCCAGCGACATCGCGCTTGCGCAACGCACTGTCGACAGTAAGCGAGGCATACACGTCCTGCCCGATATTCGGGCTGCTCTTCAACATCTGCTCAACGGTCATGCCCTCGAGCGGCTTCGATTCTTTGATCGCGTCACGCACGATGCGTCCGACTGCATGATGCGCGTCGCGGAAGGGAACACCCTTGCCCACAAGATAGTCAGCAAGTTCCGTCGCGTTCGAATAGCCACCAATCGCCGCAGCGAGTGCGCGTTCGTGGTTGACCGTCATTCCCTCGACGACGCGCACAAGCATGCGCAGTGAGATCGACAGATGATCCATCGCATCGAACAGGGGTTCTTTGTCCTCTTGCAAATCTTTGTTGTACGCAAGTGGCAAACCTTTGATTGTCGTGAGCATCGCGACGAGGTTGCCAATTTGTCGGCCCGCCTTGCCGCGAATGAGTTCGAGCGCGTCGGGGTTCTTCTTCTGTGGCATCAAGCTTGAACCGCTCGTCACCTCATCACTGAGTTCGATGAGTCCCGCTTCACTTGTCGTATAGAAGATGAGATCTTCTGCAAGTCGCGAAAGATGCACCGCACAGAGCGCGCATGCAGAGAGGCTCTCGACGACGAAGTCGCGGTCAGACACCGCATCAAGTGAATTCGAACTCGCGGAGTGGAAGCCGAGGCTCTCCGCAAGCGCAACGCGATCGATCGGATACGCAGTTCCAGCGAGTGCGCCCGAGCCAAGTGGGCACACAAGCGTACGGCGTTCAGCGTCGGCGAATCGATCTGAATCGCGTGAGAGCATTTCAACATACGCCAAGCACCAGTGCGCGAACAGGATCGGTTGCGCACGCTGCATGTGCGTGTAGCCTGGAAACGGCGTTGCCTTCTCACGCTCTGCAATGCACAGCAACGCATCGATCGCGTTCTCTATCTCATTGCGTCGCAACTGCAGCGCGCGCGCTGTCCACAACCGAAGATCAGTCGCGACTTGATCGTTTCGCGATCGACCAGTGTGAAGCTTCTTTCCAAGGTCGCCCACACGCGCGACGAGTTCACGCTCGACCCAAGAATGCACATCTTCATCGTCGGCAAGCGCGAGCGCATCAGGTTGAGTCTCGGCGTAAACACGCACTTCTTCAAGTGCTGCAAGCAAGCGTGGAAGTTCGTTGGAAGTGAGCACGCCCGCTTTCGCGAGCGCCTTCGCCCATCCAACCGAACCAGTGAGATCCTCAGTAACGAGGACTCGGTCGAAGGGAAGTGAATCGTTGAAGCGTCGGAACAGCGGATCTGCTTCGGTTTCAAATCGTCCTGCATAGAGCGTGCTCATCGTGCGTCTCCTCTTCGGTACTCAGTGGGTTGCATGCACAACATCCATCGCCTTCAGTGCGCGGATACGGCTCGGCAGTGCGAAGAGTTTGATGAAGCCCGTGGCATCCGCGTGGTCGTAGACCTCATCCTGTCCGAATGTTGCGAAGGAATGGCTAAAGAGTGAATGCGGACTTCGTCGACGCGCGGTCTGCGCGCTGCCCTTGTACACACGCACGACAACATCACCCGTCATGACTTGCGACATCGTGCTGAAGGCAGCCCAAATTGCTTCACGCAACGGCGTGTACCAGGTGCCGTTGTAGATGATCTTCGCAAAGTCGAGCGCGAGCTTCTCGCGATAGTGAAGTGTCTCGCGGTCGTACACCAATTGCTCAAGACCACGGAATGCTTCCGTGAGAATCGTGCCGCCTGGAGTTTCATACACGCCACGGCTCTTCATGCCGACGAGTCGGTTCTCGCAAATGTCCACACGGCCCACGCCGTGACGACCACCGATGGCGTTGAGCGTGTGCATGAGCGCAACGCTTCCGAGCGACTTTCCATCGACAGAAACGGGCACTCCCTTCTCAAAGGAGACGAGCACATCTTGGAACTGATCTGGTGCTTGTTGTGGTGAGACGGTCAACATCCACACGTCTTCTGGTGGCGCATTCCATGGCTCTTCGAGTGCGCCGCCCTCGTGCGAAATGTGCCAGATGTTCGCATCGCGCGAGTAGATCTTCTCTGCGCTCGCTGCGCAGGGGATGTTGCGGGTCTTGAGGTACCCGAGCATTGCTTCGCGACTCTTGAGTTCGAAGTTCGGCATTCGCCATGGTGCAATCACAGTCAATTGCGGTGCGAGTGCGGCGTAGGTCGATTCGAATCGCACTTGATCGTTGCCCTTGCCGGTGCATCCGTGCGCGAGCGCATCGCAACCAGTGGCGAGCGCTGCTTCGACTTGCGCCTTCGCGATGATCGGTCGCGCGATCGATGTACCCATGAGGTAGCGGCCTTCATAGACAGCACCAGAGAGAGCCATGGGGAACGCGAAGTCGTCGAGGAACTCGCGTTTGAGATCCACGATGATGCAGGAGGAAGCGCCGGAGCTCTTCGCCTTCTCTTCAATGCCATCGAGTTCGCGATCGCCTTGCCCAACATCCGCAACAGCCGCAACGACTTCGCACTCGTAGTTTTCGCGAAGCCACGGAATGATGCAGGAGGTGTCGAGTCCGCCGGAGTACGCGATGCAAATCTTCTTGGGGTTGGTCACTAGAGTGGCTTTCTACAAATCGTGCGAACGGGAATCGGTGAGTGTGATGAAGGGTTAGCTCGCGTGCTTGTCGGCACCGAGCAATTGAAGGAGAAGCGCGTTCTGCGCGTGCATGCGGTTTTCCGCTTGATCAAAGACAACGGACTGCGGCGAGTCCATGACGCTGTCGAGAACTTCTTCGCCTCGATGCGCAGGAAGGCAGTGCATGAACAGCGCGTTCTGACCCGCGAGTTTCATCGTCGCGTCTGTGACTTGGTATGGAAGCATCGAGGCTTTCTTCGTAGCACTGTCGGATTGCCCCATCGAGATCCACGCATCGGTGTAGACCGCATCGCATCCGGCGATCGCCTTCGCGTCGCTGGTGTAGGTGAAGCGAGCGCCGGTCGCGGACGCGAGTTCGGATGTTCGCGCGACCCACGCAGCATCAGGTTTACAGTCGTCTGGTGTCGCGACAACCATGTGGCCACCAAAGAGTGCGGTGAGTTGCATCAGGCTGTGGCAGACATTGTTGCCATCACCGAGCCACGCGAGTCGCATAGAGGAGAGATCAATCCCATGTTCTTCGAGTGTCAACGCATCCGCGAGGATCTGGCATGGATGATGTGCGTCGCAGAGTGCGTTGACGATGGGAACCTTCGTCCAGCGCTGCAGCTCCGTGAGTGTGTGGTGATGGAAGACTCGGCAGACGAGCGCGTCAGCCCAGCGTTCGAGGTTTCTGCCGTAATCCGCGATTGTTTCGCGTTGCCCGATGGGTGAGCCTTGGTGATCGAGATACACGCAACTGCCGCCAAGTTTCGCGATACCGATCTCAAGCGAGACGCGCGTGCGGAGCGAAGGCTTCTCGAAGAGCAAGACCACCGCGCGCTGCTTGAGCGCATCCGCAAACGGCGTGTAGTCGCGCTTCAACGTTTTCGCGAGATCAAGCGTCGTGCGAATCTCTTCGCGCGAAAGATCCGCGAGCGTGAGCACGCTTCGTCGAGCGAGTGAAGAGGATTGTGAAATGGAAATCGTGGTCATGAGAGTCGTTCTCGATTTGAAGGCGCGAACTCTTGGTTAGGCAAGTACCGCAACGCGCGTGACGATCCGCGTTCCCGCGTTGGCTGAAGAGAGGCGATCTTGCATCTTCCAACTTGCGATGCGCACCGGGCAACCCGCAGCAAGCGATGTTTCGAGTGCAGCAAGCACTTTGGCTGTCATGCCGCCGGAAATCGTGCCGTCCGCGATGAGTGCATCAATACGAACAGCATCGAGTTCTGCAATCACTGCACCAGTCGCGTCAAGCACGCCTGCGACATCGGTGAGCAGCAGAAGTTCGCTGGCATTCGCGATTCGCGCGATCGCGCTTGCTGCATCATCGGCGTTGACATTGAGCGGTGTGCCATCGCTCGATACACCGATGCTGTTGAGCACCGGCATGAAGCCGCCCGCGAGGAGCGTCGTGAGCACAGAGGGATCTCCATTCACAACTTCACCGACAAGACCGGCATCAAAAGGAAATCGGGTCGTCACGCGACATTGGCAGAGTCCGCCGTCGCCGAGCGACAGCCCCACCGCACGTGCGCCGAGTGATTGCAAGAGTCCGAGCAGTCGCTGGTGGACACTACCCGCAAGAACACTCACGAGATCATCGATGTGCTCTGCGGGTGTGATGCGAATGCCTTGGCGTTTTTCGCTTTGCAGTCCGAGCCGCGCGAATTGACGATCGACGGCTGCGCCTCCGCCATGCACAAGGACAACGCCGAGTCCACCCGCCGCACGAATCTCTTCGTGGAGCGCGAGCAAGGCTGTGAACGTTCCGTGAAACGTATCCGCGGAGTCAAGCAGTGCGCCGCCAATTTTTACGACGGTGAGTGTGCGATGCATGCGACCTCCTTCGTCGTGCTTGGTGCGAGCAACCCGGTGATCTGTGCGAAGCCGCAGTGGATGTTGAAGGCTTGCAGCGCTTGTCCTGCAGCGCCCTTGAGAAGATTGTCAAGCGCGCTCTCGATGATGAGATGGCGACCTTCCGCGCTGATACCGATATCGCAGTAGTTCGTGCGTTCAACAGACGCGATCGAAGGCCACTGACCAGCGCGAAGCACGCGCACGAATGGTGCATCGGCGTATGTACTTGTAAGGCACGCGCGGACATCCGCTTCCGTCACACCTTCATTGAGAAACAAGTGAATCGTTGAGAGGATGCCGCGATCGAAGCAACCAAGGTGAGGCGTGAACACAGTCGCGATGCGCGCATGCTCCGTCATCTCTGGTCGATGGCGATGCTTCCACACGCCATAGGCTTGCATGCTGACTTCACAGAAGAGTGCCTTGATCTCGGCTTTGCGACCTGCGCCAGAGACGCCCGAGGTGCTGTCAACAATCGCGCCTCGATCGAGGTCGATGAGTCCAGCGTCGACGAGCGGACGCGTGGGGAGAATGACGGAGGTTGGGTAGCAGCCAGGAATCGCGAGGAGATTCGTGAGTGGGATTGCGTCGGCAGCAAGTTCAGGGAGCGCGTAGACCGCAGTGCGAAGAAGCTCTGCGTGCTCGTGCTTGAATCCGTACGCGCGCTCGAACACAGCGGTGTTAGAGAGTCGAAACGCTGCAGAAAGATCCACAACCAACTTGCCGCTGGTGATGAGTTGCGGCACGAGTTCGTGACTTGTTTCGTGCGGTGTTGCGAGGAAGACTGTGTCGACGTCGCTCTGCAGCAGTTCCGCTGCGTCGAGTGGTCGAACGCAGAGTTCTGTGCGTCCTTCGAGTCGCGGGAAGAGATCAGCCAAGCGCTGCGCTGGTTCGTCGCCACGGCGCGCAGATCCGTAGATCGCCGCGATTTCTACTCGTGGGTGTGCAAGCAGCAGCGCGCAGAGTTCGGATCCCGCGTAGCCAGTTGCGCCAACAACGGCCACACGGCGCGTTTGTGCGCGCGTTGCGTCGAGAGAGAAGGAAGAGATTGAGCCGCGTGTGTGCATCGGTGGAAGGGAAGAGAGTTGAGGTCAGTCAATGTTCGCGATGGCGCGAAGTTTTTTGGCGATGCGTTGCGCTGCGGCTTCAGAGCGCGCGGCGATGAAGATTGTGTCGTCACCAGCGATGGTGCCGAGCGCGCCGTCAAGTTGTCCAGCATCGATTTCGATCGCAAGCGCGTTGCCGTGGCCGCTCGGCGTGTGCAGGACGACGAGCGTTCCGCCGACATCGACGCCGACAAGCTCCCGTCGAATCGCTGCAGTCAGTCGAGCTTCTGCTGAGGGCGCAGTCGCTTCGGTCGAAGGGAGTTGATATCCCTCAGGACCGCGAAGAATGCCGAGCTCACGAAGATCGCGCGAAAGTGTTGGCTGCGTTGCTTCGATGCCCGCATCTCGCAGCCGATCCTGCAATTCCACATGCGTGCGAAGGCCATCGCCTGCGACGAGTTTGCGGATGATGGATTGGCGACGAAGTTTCATGGGAGGAAATAGGGAACTGAACGGACAAAGCCAGCGGCGGCTCTCGAAACACAACCCCTCAGGCGCAGAATGTATTTAGGCGATCCGTCGCCCATGCATGATTATGCATCAAAATGCATAAATGTCAAGCCCAGGCGAGAAAAAATTTCAGCGCGTTCGCCACAGAACGCACAACGCGCCCGGTTGAGGGCGCGTTGTGGAAATGTCTTCATGTGGCTGCGGCGTCGCCGTACTGCATGCTGCGGCGCTTATCGCGCGCGCGGCATCATTCGTCGTCGTCGTCATCGTCTTCCATCTCATCCATCATCTCGGGGACGCTGGGGAGAATTGGCTTGCCTTCCGCGATCATCTTGCGCTTCCACGCTTCGATTTTCTGGCGCTCAGGCACCATGACCATCGTGAGTCGACGGCCGTTCAGGCGTGGCGCCATCTCGACCTTCGCGAGATCAGCGAGGGATGTGATGATGTCATCCATGCGATCTTCACCCTTGTGACGATGCGCCATTTCGCGGCCGCGGAAGTTTTGGACGATTTGCACGCGATGACCTTCGATAAGGAATCGACGCGCTTGTGCGACGCGGATGCCAACATCGTGCGGATCAATTTTCATCGAGCGACCGAGACGAACTTCCTTCATCTCGGAGACTTTGTTGCGAACCTTGTTCGCTCGCTCTTTCTTTGCACTCTCGTACTTGAAGCGACCATAGTCCATCATCTTCACGACGGGTGGTCGGCTATCTGCAGCGATCTCAACGAGATCGAGTCCCTTCTCTTGCGCCATCTTTCGCGCTTCATCGAGTTCGATGACGCCAATCATCTCTCCTGCATCGTCAATGAGACGAATGGGAGTAATGCGGATGCGGTCGTTGATGCGGGGACCGAAATCGCGTGAGTCTGGACGGTGTCCCCCCATGGGTCTGCGTGGCGGATAGATAGGTGCGTTCCTTCTGTTACGAGCCGGTGAAACTGTGCAGTGTGAGTTGCGAGAAATGCGACGAGCAGAATGTTCTGCAGAGCGCCGCGACAAGAGACTGATTGGCTTGCTCAACAACTGAGGCGCCGCTTGAATCAAGCGTGCTCACGCGTGGCATGGCAACCATGAGGACACGTCCGGTGAGGACGGTGATCATGAGGAAATGCGCGCGGAGGAGTTAAGCATGAGCCTGAAACATAGCATCTAAACAGGGGTGGGGGAAGCCCAATCGAAGGGGAGTTCACCGACTTCTCCCCGACTTTTTGCAAAAACATCTCGGTCAGGGCTTTGAGAACCCCGCTTGCACGGTTCCGAGTGCTCCGCTGAGCAACCGCTGTTCGGCTTCGCGAGCCACACCCTCGACAAACGCAGCGAATGGAATCTCTCCCAGATTTGCTTCGATGCCTCGCGCCCGCACGCTGACGACGCGGTTTTCAGCGTCGCGCGGTCCCACGACCGCCATGTACGGGATCTTCGACTCTGCTGCGACTTTGATTTTCGCCTGCACGCGCTCGTTCGCGTGATCGACAGTCGCGCGCACGCCTCTGTCCTTGAGCGCGCGGACGAGTTCGTTCGCATAGTCCGCGCTCTTCTCGGAAATCGGAAGGACGCGCACTTGTTCAGGCGAGAGCCAGAGTGGGAAGGCGCCTGCGAAGTGTTCGATGAGCACGCCGACAAAGCGTTCCATCGAACCAAACGGTGCACGGTGAATCATCACTGGTCGATGCGGCTTGTTGTCCGCGCCGACATAACTGAGATCGAAACGAATGGGCAAGTTGTAATCCACTTGCACCGTGCCGAGTTGCCAACTGCGTCCGATGACATCCTTCACGACGAAGTCAATCTTCGGTCCGTAGAACGCAGCCTCGCCAGGCTCTTCGCTATAGGGAACGCCGAGTGTTGCTGCAGCATTGCGGCACGCAGCTTCCGCCTTGTCCCAGTTCTCGCTTTCACCGACATACTTCGTGCTATCTGGATCTCGCAGTCCAACACGAACGCGATAGTCGTTGATGCCGAGCGTGCCGAAGATCAGCTTCACGATCGAAAGGCATCCGAGCACTTCTTCATCGATCTGATCTTCGCGCACGAAGAGATGCGCGTCATCTTGGGTGAATCCACGCACGCGTGTCATGCCACCGATTTCGCCCGATTGCTCCCACCGATAGACAGTGCCAAACTCCGCGAGTCGCACAGGCAGATCGCGGTAACTGCGCGGTTCACTCGCGTAAATGCGAATGTGGTGCGGGCAATTCATCGGCTTAAGCATGTACCCGTCGACTTCGCCGCTCGCCATCCGGTTCGACAATTCGCCACAGGTGCAGCCCTCTGCAGCGAGCTTCGCCATCGCATCGTGTTCGATGATTGGCGGATACTGACTCTCGCGGTAGTAGGGGAAGTGGCCGCTGGTGCGATACAGATCGAGCTTGCCGATGTGGGGCGTGAAGACTTGGAAGTAGCCTTGTCGGCGAAGTTCAGTGCCGATGAAGTTTTGCAACTCGTTGCGCACGATGCCGCCGTTGGGAGTCCAAAGCACGAGGCCAGGTCCAACCATCTCGTCGATATGAAAGAGTCTGAGTTGTTTGCCGAGAAGTCGGTGGTCACGCTTCTTCGCTTCCTCGGATTGTTTCGTGAACTGCTCGAGCTCTTCCTTCGTCGCAAACGCGGTGCCGTACACACGCGTCAGGCGATCGGACTTTTCATCGCCCTTCCAATAGCTCGACGCAAGCGAGAGCACTTTGAATGCGCCAATCTTTCCTGTGGTGGGCACATGCGGACCACGGCAGAGATCTTCCCAATCTGATCCAGGCGTTCCAGTCGCGTACCACGAGAGTGCAGTGGAACCTGCATCGGCGGCGCGTTGTGCGTTGTCGAGTTTGTACTTCGAACCTTCGCGCGCGAGCTTCTCCATGCCCTGTGCGAGCGGGAGGTCGTAGCGTGTGAATGGGCGGTTTTCCCCGATGATTTTCGCCATCTCCGCTTCGACGCGTTCGAAGTCGTCGGTCGACATTGCCTTCCCCTCGGGGAATGCCATGTCGTAATAGAAGTTTGTTTCGAGCGGTGGACCGTAGACGAGTTGCACGCCTGGGAAGAGTCGCGTGATCGCTTCCGCCATGATGTGCGCGCATGAATGGCGCAAGAGGTAGAGCGACTCGGTGCTGATAGATCCGTCGCGATTCTTTGCCGTCACAACTTCGAGTTTCGCGTCCGCGTGGATGCGATGCGCGAGGTCGACGAGCTCGCCGTTCACCTTGGCGCCAAGCGCGGCTTTCGCGAGGCCTGCGCCGATTGCGAGAGCGACCTCGCCAGCGGTTGGCGGGGTTTCAAAGTCCTTTGTCGTTCCGTCTTTGAGTGTGATGCGCACCATGAGGGGCGCAAGTGTATAGGCGTCGATTAGGGAGTGGTACTCGTGTCGTCGAACAAAGGGGATTGGTCGACGAACTCGGGCGGTTCATCGAGCAAGTGCCTGATTTCCTCGGCAAATTCCTCGAGGTTGCGGAATCCGTGGTACTCGCTTGCGAAGCGAACATACGCGATCTTGTCGAGGGCGCGCAGCTTTTTCGCGACGCGCTTGCCGACCTCGTCGCTCTTCACTTCGCGATCGAACTCTGCATGCAACTCATCATCGACCTCTTGCGCGAGGTGCAGTTTCGCCGCTTCGGGCACAGGGCGCTTGCCGCAGGCGGCTTGGATACCGCGCATGATGTTTTCAATCTCGAAAGGCACGCAGGTGCCATCGCGTTTCACAACCACTAATCGCGCGGTGCGTTCAAGGCGCTCGTAGGTTGTGAAGCGTTTCGCGCAGAGATTGCACTCGCGCCGTCGACGCACCACAGCACCATCATCAGAAGGGCGGCTGTCAATGACCTTGTCGTCGTCTGCTTTGCATGCGGGACACTGCATAGCGGGTCCTCTGTGGCGAAGGTGATTGTCGAGTGACTATCCCTTGATGATCGGATCGATGGCCTCAAAGTAGATACGCAAGTAGGCGTCGCCGCTTGCGTCGAAATGCTCGACCTTGATTGGAATATCTCGCTCTTCGGTCAACTCGAACGCGAAGCTGTCATCAAAGATGCCTTCGTCGCTCGTGCGATCAAAGTGATTGAGCACGACGCGGTCATCAAACGTGACGCGCGCTGCATCACGAGTTTCGACATGGATGCGGTACTTGCCAGGGATGAAGTGGAGCGTGGTGTCCGCGATCATGCCCCAGCCATCCGCAGGAAGCGCGAGCTTCTTTACGTCGGGGTCATCGATAGCCTGCTGTGGCGCCCGGTTTCCGTAGTCGAAGAGCAACTCACGCAGAACGAACACGGCCTCTTGTTGGGCTGCAAGTGCTTGAAATGCAGCATTTTCCTTCGCAGGATTGATTGCGCCTGCCCCTGCATCAAGGGCGAAGAAGCGCGTGCGCCATTCAGCCGGAGCGAGGAGATCCGTGTATCGCACCTTCACCTTATTGATCGCGCGAATCTGCATGATGTAAGGAGTGACGAAGCCTGGAGGATCCGCCGCAACCTCTGCACCCTTGTCATCTCTTGCGACGCCGACGAAGAGAGGTCCGCGGCCGAGGACATCAGCGCCAGCCATTTTCGGGAATCCATACAGACCGTACTGCGCACGACTCTGTGATTGATTGAGTCGCACAACCACTGGCCGATCCCACGGATAAGGTCCGCGATCGAGCATCACGATGTTCTCGCGTCCACGCAACTTGTCGCGGAGTCCAACTGCGTCGCGTTCGCCGGGCAGCGAGGCGAGCAGTTGGTCGATCACGTCCGTGGGCTGCGCGGATAGCGCGGTGCTCGCGTCACCTTGCGTCGTGTTGCTGGTCTGCTCTTCCACAACCTCAGCGGCACATTCGGTGAATGTGTTGTGACCGAGGAATGTGTTCGTCGCGCCGATGAGCACGATTGCTTGGTCTTCCTTCGTGAAACGATTTGACTGAATGCGATTGTCTTTTGTCTCGACGCCATTCACGGCGGCCCAAGGAAGTTTCGCGAGCGCTGCATCCTCATCCATCCAGAACGCGACGCCTTGTGGCTCGAGGGAGAATTCGTTGTCCTCGATGCGGGTGCCTTGCGCGTGCTCCATCGCGATTCCGCCGCGCTCTCGGCCATGACCTGCGCCGCCATTGCCTTCGAAAGTGTTCAACGCAATGTACGTGTTGCGCGAGTAACCCCCCCAAATCCCGCAGAAACCGTTGCCTTCGAAGCGATTCTTGAGCACTTCGTTGCCGAAGCTGAATGTGATTTCCAAACCGTGCGCGGCGGCGAAGGACAAGTCGTTCGCGACGATCTTGTTCTCATTGCAGCCTTGTCCGCGGTACCACGTGTTGAGTCCATTTGCATCAAGTGTGGAAGCGGGGCAAGGGCTTTCGCCAAGTGCTTCACGCCCTGCAAATCCGAAGATGCCGTCGCCGGAGTGCGTGCAACTATTCAACGCAATGATGTTGTTGGAGCATTGTTCGAACAGCAGAATTCCAGCAGAGTCTTGCCCGCGCGAATAGACGCCGTTGGAGTAGCCACGGATGCAGAAGTCGAAACTGTTTCGCGCAATCGTGTTGGAACTGCTGCGCCACATTGCGAGACCCCACCCGGAGAGGAAGGAGCAATCGTTGTCGTAGACCTTCGATCCGTTCACACGAGCGAGCAAGATGCCATTCTGTGTGTTGTGATTCTTGACGCGGCGAATCGTAATGTTCTTCGCGTTCGAGATCGACACGCCCGCGCCGTGTTGTTGCGCCCACTCGCCTTTATCGTTCTCGTGAGGGAAGAGCCAATCTGAGCCAGCTTCTTTCCATGGCTTCGATTTCAGGAGTTGCGCGTAGTTGTCGCTCGTGTCGAAATCTTCAAGCACGAGTCCATCGCAACCGTCGCCTTGGATCGCGACTTTGAACCCTTTGATTTTTCCATTACGAAGCGTCACATTCTTTCCCGTCACGACGATACCGATGCCCGTCAAGCGCTCTGACCGATTCGCACCACCGAGAAGGAGCCCGCCATCGAAGTCGACGACGATGGGCTTTCCTTCGGGATTGCCGTGGATATGCAGGATTCCATTGCCATCCGCATCGAGAAGTACGCCGATGAGCGGGCGCACGATGCAACTCTCAGTCACGATCGTGTTGTCTTCCGTGATGACAACGGTCTTCGGAGCACTCGTCGGCGGAGTTTGCGCGAGTGCTGGCTGCAAAATTGCGAAGGTCGCGATCGCCACGAAAAAGAAGCACTCGCGGGAAAGAACGAATCGGGGTTCAACAGTTGGCATTCGTTAGTGTCTCGAAACAGGAGCACTCGGTCAGCGCGAGCGCGGCATTCCTCGGATGAGGAAACGCCGTGCGCGAAAGAATCACGGGGAACGAGTGAAGAAATCAGTGCGCGGCAATGGCGCGGACTCAGACTTCCTCAATCTCCGTCACCTTTTTCTCTGCGAGCTCATCAATGCGCTCGCAATACTTCTTTGTCATCTCGTCAACTTCTTCCTTGGACTTCTTCGCGGCGTCTTCGGGGATGGCATTCTTCTTGTCCGCAATGAGACCTTCGATGGCCTTGTTGCAGTCGCGTCGCTCGTTGCGAATCGCGATCTTCGATTCTTCCGCCAACTTCTTCACTTGCACGACGAGTTGCTTGCGTCGATCGGAAGAGGGCGCAGGGATGCTGACGCGGATCGCGTTTCCTTCAACTTGTGCGCGCGCTCCGACGCCCGCGGCTTCGATCGCCTTCACGATCTCGTTCTTCGAACTAGGATCGAACGGCTTCACCATGAGTTGCGTCGCATCGGCAACATTGACGATCGCGAGTTCACGCAAGTCCGTATGGGAGCCGTAGTACTCGACTTTCACATACTCAAGCAGGGCTGTTGTCGCGCGACCTGTACGCATTCCTCGGAATTCCTTCTGCAGGTAATCCGAAGTTTTTTGCATGAGGTCGTCGGTTTCGAGGATGAGCGTGTCGATGTCCATAGGAACGAGAAGAATACCGCGCTACGTGTGCGCCGTTTCAGCGAAGCGCCCGTCAAATCAGGCTTTTGTGACGAGAGTTCCGATGCGTTCACCGCTCACAACGCGACGGATGTTGCCGGCGACGCGGTAGTCGAAGACGCACACAGGAAGGTCGTGTTCCATGCACATCGTCAACGCGGTGAGATCCATGACGCCGAGCTTCTTCTCGATCGCTTCCGCGAAAGTGAGGGTGTCGAAGCGCTTCGCGGAGGGATCCTTGTGCGGATCAGCGGTGTAGATGCCGTCAACCTTGGTCGCTTTGAGCAGCATGCTCGCGTTGAGTTCGATGGCGCGAAGTGAAGCGCAGGTATCGGTGGTGAAGAAGGGGTTCCCAGTTCCTGCAACAAGGACGACGACGCGTCCCTTCTCAAGATGCCGAACCGCGCGCGCGCGAATGAACGGCTCGGCAACAGCGGGGACATTGATCGCGCTCATGATGCGGGCTGGTCGCCCGAGCCCTTCGATGACTTCCTTTAGCGCCATTCCGTTCATGACGGTCGCGAGCATGCCCATGTAATCCGCGGTGGATTGATGAATCGTTCCACCTGCAGCTAGTCGAGCGCCGCGAACGATGTTGCCGCCCCCGACGACGACTGCAATCTCGCCACCGAGGTCTGCCGCCGAGACGATTTCTCCCGCGATGACTTTCAACTCTTCCGTGCTAATACCGAGTTGCCCCGGCTGCGCCAAACTCTCACCAGAGATCTTGAGAAGGATGCGATTGTTGGGGCGGCTCATCGGCATGGCGGGATCTCGGGAACTCTCAGAAGAGCGAGGGAAGATGGACGCAGCGCTTGGTGCGCGGCTGAAGTACATTCTCCGCGAAATCTCGCTCATTTGCATCGATGCAGGCGTGCACTTTGAGAGGGATCTCGTAAGAACATGTGGGCTCGCCGACTCGGGGCCCCTAACCGCTCACGACCCGCCCAGCCGCGCAGGGATTTCATGCAACTTCCCGCAAGCCCAACTCCGCCACCGACGCCCCTGAGGAGAGGCAAGGCTGTTCGCGTCGTGACCCTTCAAGGAGAGCGGAAGCGATATGCGCGTGAGTACTGGGTGCACCTGCTTCTCTTCGCATTCGCGGTATCGATTGTTGTGCACATCATGATGATGCTCTCGCTGTGGTGGTATCGCGAACCTGCGGTTGAAGCGCGATATTCCGAGCCCGTTGAATTCAATCTCGCCGAAGCGCAAGAGCCCGTGCAGCCGACGGAGGACGTTGAACTTCCGGATCCTTCGCCGCTCGCAGCGGGCGAAATTATGCCGGACCCGGATGAGATTCCTGCGCTGAGTGCGGATCTCGCGAGCAGTGACCCGACACAGAATAGTTTTGGGATGCTTGAGGCGCCAGGTCCCGGCGGCATCGTTGGTACTGGCGGACCTGGTCAAGGCATCGGCATTGGAAGTGGTCGCGGCGGCGGTGGAACAAGTTTCTTTGGCGTTGGCGGTCGCGGCGCGCGATTCGCATTTATCGTCGATGTTTCAGGTTCGATGCAGGCCGACGATCGCTTCGTCGTTGCGCTGAACGAGTTGAAGCGTTCCGTCGCGGCGCTCCCGGACTTCGCAAGTTTCTACGTCATTCTTTTCTCCGATGACAAGCGGGTGCCTGATTGGCAAGAGACATGGACGCGCGCGACGCGAGGCAATGTGCTTCGACTCAAGCGTTGGATTGAAGAGCAAGCCGCGGGCGGTGGCACGTATCCGATGACCTCGTTCGAGCGACTTGCTGAGCTTTCGGCATCCGCGGATGTCGTGTTTTTCCTGACGGATGGTGAGATTCCACCTGGCGCGCCGGATGAAATCACTCGCCTCAATCATAAGCAGCGGCGCGCGTCGATCATCAACACGATTTGCTTTGGCTCGGATGTTGGTCGGTTGGCGCTCGAACAGATCGCGCGTGAAAACGAAGGCGTCTTTCGATTCGTGCCCGTCACTGGCGGAGTTCGTATCACCATTCCAGCGTCGCCCTGATTGATGTCTTCGTCACGCTCTCTGCTCATGCGAATTCCCCGTTCATCTTCACTACGAACACTCGTGCTCAGCGTCGCTGCGACACTCGGCAGCATTGCACAAGTCGCGCTTGCTGAGGTGCATGTCGAACGTCGAGGCGGGTTGCCCGCGCTTGATGGCGCAGCGGCGATTGTTGAAGAGTCTGGATTGCGCATCAAGGGCGCGGATGGAGTCGATCAGTTCGCGCGTTGGGATGAAGTGCGAACGGTGAGCGGAACGACCGCGCCAGGAAACATCGATGCGCAGTTGAAATTCGGCGAGAGTGTGTGGCGCGCACGCACTCGACTGTTGCGTGATGATGTTGAACTCGCGGAACCGTTGTTCCGTGAGACGTGGAGCGCGCTTCGCACTCGGAAGGGAGACCTTGGTCAACTCATTGCCGAGGGACTGCTTCGGTGCGCACTCGCGCGCGGAGACAATGTTGCCGCAATCGAGCCATGGATGACGCTTGTCGAAGCGCGCAGTGCTGGCGGCGGCGCGAATGCAACGCCATTCAACACGCTTCCGCCTGTGCTTGATGCGAGCACGATGTTCTCGAGCGAGATCAGTCCGTTCACATCGCCCGAGCTTGCCACGCGGGTTGCTGCAGCTCTTGAGAGCGCGGTGAAAGACGGTGGCACGAGCGTCATTTGGGCGCCGCGCTTCGCGAGAATCCTGCGCCGCGCGCCGCAGCATGCTGCACCGAGTGCAAGCCCATCCACGAGCGAGAAACTTCTCATCACGCTCGAAGAGATTCTTCTTGCGAGTGATGCGCGTGATCGACGCAAGTTGTCCGAAGGATTTCTCGCCATCGCGAAGCAAGTGGGCGGCGGGGATGCGCCTCCATATCTTCTCGCGTGGCGATCCATGGCAATCGGTCGCGCGCTCGTATCACAACCCGATCGTGCTGCACAGGAAGAAGGAACGCTTGAACTCTTGAGCGTTGCCGCAACCGAAGGAAGTTCCGCGCTCGGGCGACTCGCTTTGCTTGAAGCTGCGGGAGCGTGTCGCGCGTACGGCGACGCGAAAAGCGCGAAATCGATTGAACGCATCATCGCCACACTTGACGGCGACCCACTTTTGAAGCGCGCAGCGGTGCCGGCGGCCGCACCAGAGATTGACAGGAAGCAACAACCATGACGCATTTTCTATTGCAAGCAGCAGCGAATACCGCAGCCCCAAGCGGCGGAACCTCCGCACTCAAGTTCATCACGGGCGGTGGAGCGATCGGCTACATCATCGTGCTCCTCTCGATCGTCGCGTTTGCGTTTGTGGTCGTGCACTTTGTGCAGATCCGCGCATCCGTGCAGATGCCGCGTGATCGCATCAACGCGGTGAAGGAACTGCTTCGGCGCGGTCAACTTGAGCAGGCGCTCGAGTACTCGCTCTTGCCCGCGAACGACTGCTACTTCCTGCGAACCCTCGCGCCTGGATTAAAGCGATTCATCGCATCGCCCTTTGGCGCATTCGAGATGAAGAGCGCGCTTGAAGAGAGCGGCATCGAACAAACGGCGCGCCTGTATCGCACGATGGATGTGATCGGCGTGATTGGTTCGGTCGGCCCGCTGTTGGGACTGCTCGGCACGGTGCAGGGAATGATCGGCGCATTCGAAACTGTCGCGTCAAGCGCAGCACACGATTCGACCTACTACGAGGCACTCGCCGCCAACATCGCGATTGCACTCATCACAACTTTCCAAGGTCTCGTGGTCGCGATTCCGTGCGTCTCGCTCTACAGCTTCTTCCGCAACCGCGTCGATCGGCTTGCTGGAGATGCGGCCTCCGAGATGGAAGAAGTCGTCGCGATCATTGAGAGCACAGGCAAGACGAAGGTGGCGCGCGTCTAACGATTCGAAGCAGTAGTGATTGGAACGCACGATGCGATTTGCTCCTCGCAATAACTCCTTCCGCGGCGCAGTGGTGGACATGACACCGCTGATCGATATCGTTTTTCAATTGCTCATTTTCTTTCTTGTGACTGGTCAAGCGGCGCAACTAGCGCGTACCGACGTAGCGCTTCCCAAGGAACCTGGGCAGAAGGATTATGCAAAGGCGCAAGCTGGGGTTGTGTTGAATGTGCTCGCAGACGGGAGCATTCTCGTGAATGAACAACCTGTGTCGCTCGACCGCATTGGCGAACTCGTGACGGAGGCAGGGGCAATCACTGAAGGCGGAGTTGCGAAGTTACGACCGCTCATTCGCGCGGATCGTGCTGCGCGCACTGAGGTCATCAACGAGGTGCTCGAGCGTCTCTCGCGAGCAGGCGTGCAGGCGGTTCGGGTCGCGACGGAGGGATCTGCGAAATGAGATTCCAGCGACGAGGATCCGAGCGCGACCGTAAACCCGAGATTAATCTCGCGGCGATGATTGATGCGACATTTCTGCTGCTCGGGTACTTCTTGTTCACGCAATCTGCGGTGGTGCAAGAGGCGCAACTTGATCCTCAACTCGCAACACAGCAGGGCAGCGAGAAGCGCACGGACCTTGAATTGCAGAACATTGACGTGGTGCAGGAAAATGGCACGCGGCTCTATCGTGTCGGCGGCGGAACCTACGGCGACAAAGAGTCACTCACGGTCGCTCTCCGTGCGCTGAATCCGGAAGACAGTGTGTTCGTCCGCGTGCGAGATGGTGTCGATTTCGGATTCGCTGCTGGCGCGGTGCAAGCCGCGCATGATGCGGGTTACACAAATGTGACCTACGTGCCGTTCCGCTGATGAAACAGAAGTTGTTCCATTCCTCGCGTCGATTCCTCGCAGTGGCGAGCATGGTCTGCGTGATGTGCGTGGGCTCGGCGCGTGGTGACGAACTCGCGGACTGGCTCGAAGCACACGCGCTTGATGAACTTCTTGCCACGCGACTGGAATTGCTCACGAAGCAATCCACCGGCGACGAACTCAAGCGAGTCCGCGAACGATTGGCATCGACCTATGTGCGATTGCTCGATCTCTCGGTGCGAGGGAAGGATCGCGCGGCGCTTGTCGCACGCGCGAATGGCGCACTCGAAGAGAGTCTTGGCGACGCAACGCATCGACTTGATCTCGCGATCGCTCGTGCGCATTACCGTGGCGCCGCGGAAATCGCGGAGGATCTTCGTGCCGCAGTGCGATTGCCCACGGAGTCGGCGAGCTTTGCGCTTGCCGAACTCGCGTTGGCGATTCCCACGCTTGAACGATTGCAGAAGGAGTCGATGCAACGAGCGAGTGACCTCGACCGTCGGATCGATTCGATGGTTGGCCTCACGCAAGATCTCGCGCGTCAGGATATTCAACGCGTCGAGCAGATCGCTTCTGACGCGAGGTTTCTGCTCGGCTGGGCGCACTTGTACAAGTGCCTCTTGAGTGAGTCGCGCGCAGAGGCTGAAGCTTCCGTTGCAATCTTTGCGGAGATCGCGGGCGCACGCAACGGTCGACTCGAACCCGCGGAAGTCTCGATGGATTTGCGTGGCGAAGAAGCATTCGCATCGGCGTTGCTCGGACTTGGACTCGCGAAAGCGGAGACGCAAGGTTACGGTGAAGCATCGCGTTGGTTGAAACTTCTCGAAGAGCCCACAACCTTTGAAGCGACGAGGGCTCGGCTCGATGGATGGCGACTCGCTGCTGCAGTGCGTGCGAAAGATTGGGCAAGTGCGCGTACGGTGCTCAAAGCACTTGCGTCTCAAGACAGCACTGCAACGGCGTGGTATCGCGTCGCAGCTGCGGGCGGACTTCGCGATACCACCAATGATGGTGCCGCACTCGCACTTGCGCGTGAAGCCCTTGCGCAACTTGCGACGAAGCGAGAACTCGCGCAAGTGCGCGACATCGTCGAGCAGTTCGGTGGTCGCGGACTCGAAGGCGATGGCTTCGTCGCGCGCTACGTTGCGTCGCTCTCCCAGTACGACACGGCGCGCGCTACGGACACCGCGTATGAGTCTGCGCGACTCCTCGCGGAAGAGCAAGGATCGAGCGTCGATACGAGTGCGCTCGAAAATGTTGTCCGCGCAAATCGCGAAGCGCTCAATGCGCTCGAAGAAGCGCTTGCTGCTGCGGATGTCGACGGCTATCCCGAAGCACGAGATGGTTGCAAACTCATGCGAGCGTGGAGTCTTCGTGGCGCGCGTGCATATCGCGAGGCAGCGAAGGCATTTGAAGAAGTCGCAGTAAACCTCACTGGAGAGCGCGGAGAAGACGCAGCGTGGGCTTCGATCGCATGTCTTGATGAGTATGCGCGAACGATGCGTGGTGCGGAGCGCACCGCGCTTGAAGCGGAGATCGCGCTGCTGAGCGATGGATTTCTTCGGCGTTTCCCGGCTTCGTTACGCGTGGTCGACTTGATGGTGCGCAGAGTGCAGACGGACTCCACGCCATCCACTGCGGATGTCGAGAAATTGTTGTCGGTGCCGAGCACCGATCCATCCTTCGACTCGTCGCGTCGTGCGGCGCTCGGCGCGCTCTATCGAAATTTCCGCGCTGCGAAAGTTGCGACTGAGCGGACTGCGCTTGGGCGTCGATACATCGGCGTGCTTGTCTCGCTGCCGATTGATCCAACTGCTGAAGGGTTGCCCGGAAATAGTGTGGGCATTGCGCGACAGGCGCTTGAAGTCGCGCTCGCGAACGAAGTCTTGGACACCGCGCTCGCTGCGTCACTGTTGACAGCCATCGATGCGTCTGTCGCGCGCGGCGAATTCGAACTCGCAGAGGCGCGCGAAGAGTTGGCGTACCGACGATTGCAGTTGGCGATCATGCAGAACCAGTGGGAGTTAGTCGAGAGCGGACTCGCGCAATTTGAATTGCCGAGCGCGACCGATCTGTGGGCGGATGCAGGGCTTCGGCTCGCACTGCGTGGCGCAGAGATCGCGCGGCGCGCAACAGCGAAGGACGATCCGCGAAGAAGCGCGTTTGTCGCGACTTCAGTACGCGCAGCAGAAGCGCTCTTGCTCCGAGAGGGCGGACTTGAGAAGGCGGCGCAATCGCCCGCGAATGTGGCGTTCGTGCGCGTGTTGCTTGATGCTCGCAAGGAGATGGTGTTGTCGAGTGCGTCGAGCGAGGATGCCAAGCGTGGACTGCAGATTGCGCAGGTGTTGATTGATGCAGGGAATCGCGAGGCGGGCATTCTGCAATCAGCGGCGTTGTTCGCGGAGAAGTCTGGCGCGCATGAAGTCGCGGTTGGCCATCTCAAGTCGCTCGTGAGTGGGTTGGCAACTCGAACAGAGCCTTGGTTTGCCGCGAAGTACGACCTCGCGCGAGTCTTGTTGCTCATTGATGCAGATCGCAGCGCTGCGGTGCTTGAGCAGCATCGAAAGTTGCACGCGGATCTCGGGCCAGGTCTTTGGAAAGAGCGGTTCGAGGCGCTTGAGATAGAAGTGCGTTCGAAGCAAGGAACGACGCGAGGAGCAACGCCATGAAGCTCACACCACTTGATCGATTCATCGAGATCGGCAGTGATCGAAGCGCGCGCGGTGTGCTTGGCGTTGGAGCAGGAACAACAACGGATGCTGCGGTCGAAGCCGCGCTTGCACGGCTCATCGCGAAGGTGCGCGCGCATCCGTATGCGGACTCGCCTGATGCAGCGCGCGCGATTCATCAACTCGAAGCCTACGCACGCGAGGTTGAACTTGAGCTTTCGTTGATGCGAGAACCGAGCCTCGCGCCCGTGCATCCGTTGGCGAAGTTACGCATCGAACGCGGCGCGGGAACAGGCCAAAATGCTGCGGGATTCACGCCGACGCGGCCGCGCGCGGGAGTGACAGAAGAGAACCTCACGGAGTTTGATCGCGTGGTCCTCACGATCCTCGTGAGCGGTGGCGGTTGGAATCCGAAGACGGCCGCGCAACTCGCTGCGATCGCTGCTGAACATGGCGTGAGTAACGAGGGGCTGCAGCGCGTAGTTGCTGGTCTCGCAAAGTTCATGCGCGATGGCGGTGCGGCGGCGCTGCAAAAAGATATGGCTGCGATCGGTGTCTCCGCCGAGCGCGCACACGCTAGTCGACCGCAGAAGCCAGGCGCGGTCGAAGCGGTGATGGATCGCATCGGCGGCTCGATCACAGATGACATGCAAGGTCGGTCACCGTGGTCGATCTTACGACTCGCGATTTTCTTCGGCATTGGTTCGGTGCTCTGCACACTTGCGCTCGTGTGGATGATTGTGCGTGGGTCTGGTGTTGATGGGAACAGTGCAACGGGCGGCAGCATGCCTCTGCCGACGATCGCAGCAATCGACGACGATTCGACGAAGCGTGAGCGAGCCGCTGCAGCGCTCGCGCAAAAGTTCGCGCCGCCAGATACGAACATCGAAGCACTCGCGAACGCGGCGAAGTACTCGCGCGCGCCTGGATTTGCGTCGAGCGCGACGCCTGCAGTTGCGCTTCAACTCTCCGCGAAATGGCCGGAGTACCTGACCGAACTCGATCTACTAAGTCGCGCGATCTCAACCAACGGCGGTCGCTTGAGTGGTAAACATGCCGCTGATCTTGCGACGGTGATGCGTGAGGCAGGAATCTCGTGGGCGGTCTCAGGTGCTTTTCGAACGGAGTTCATCCAGGCAACGCTGCAAGTCGCGCAGTATGTGAAGGGCGAAGCGTCTGCACGCGCGCTGGTACTGGCGGTGCATGGACTTCCTGAGTCAGACGCGCTGCTCGAGCCTGTCGCACCATGGCATCGTGTGTGGCGAAACGCCTTGGCTGCAGGCCTTCTCGCGGAGATCGTGCGAGATGCGAAGATCGAAGCAGATGTCGCGAGTGCAGCGCGTGAAGCGTTGCGTCGAGATGGAGTGTCGATTCCAGCGTCCGTCACGACGCAGCGATTCAACTACGCCGCGATTGCGAGTCTCTCGAACAGTGCGCACGCGCTTGCGGATGCGACGACCACAGGACTTGCCACAGTGACGCTCGATGATTGGTCACGCTGGCTTGAAGCAGTGGACGCCGCGAGTGAGAATGCGAAATTGCGTGAAGGCGCGCGTCTCATTGCGATTGAGGCGATCCTCCTCAACGTTGCGCCGATTGACTTGCAGAATGACGCGAGCGATGCCCTTGGTCGATTGATCACGGATATCGACTGGTCGAACCGCGGCGTGTCTGGCGATCAGGCGCGCACCGCGTTCGGCTCGTGGTTTGCGAATCCCGCGATTGCAGCCACTCGGCTGTGGGTACTCACGAGCATGCTTGATCGGAATCATCGCATCGCGTGGTTCTCGCCAGAGATGGTGCTGCCTGTTGATGCGAATGCGCTGCGCCGCGATGCTGCTTTGCGACGGATTCTCGACGCGTGGCCGAAAGCAGAATCGGGTGAGCAGGGGGAAAACCTCGCCCTCGCGAGCAGCACGCTCGATCTGATTCGAACGTCGATCGCGACGCTTTCCGCGCAGCTTGAAACAACGCATGACGATGTGGAGTCGCTTGCGATTGCAGAGAGCGCGCTTGAAGTCGTGCACGCTGTTCGACTGTTCGACGCGGGAAAGGCTGCAGATGCAGGGCGTGCGTTGAGTGCGAGTGGCGAAGCGCTCAAACTTGATCGCCGTGCGCTTGAAGCACCGTTTGCCGGCGAGAGTGGTTTGCGGCCTTCAGGTTCATCCGACGGTGCATGGTCTGACGAGTTCACACGGCCTGGGTTGAATGCGGATGAACGACAGAAGCGCATCGCGTCGTTGCGTGCGATGCCCGCCACAGGCGACCTCGGTCCACGCGATGCGGAAGTCCTTGCGCGTGAGGCGTTCGCTGGCAACGCAAGTGACACAAGACGCGCTGCGCAGGGCGCGATTGCGGACAAGTTCGCGAGTGGGAAGACCGTCTTGCTCGCGGTGCTTGATGCACTCGCTGAGCAGAAGCCGCGCGAAGAGGCGGCGGCGTTTCTCGCAGCACTCTTGAATCGAGAGTTCACTGGTCGCGATTGGATTCCGGTTGCGCGCGCGGCGTTGGTGGAGCGAATACTTTCGCTTGAGTCAAGCGCGGATGCGGCGGTGGATCGCATGTCGATGCGCGTGATGGGCAGCGCGAACGCGATCACAGTCCTGTATGCGCCGAGCATTCTGCTCATGGATATCCCAGTCACGCTTGATGGTTCGATCGCAGCGCTCGGCGGCGCGGTGCGAGTCGCTGCGGATGACCGGTTTCTGACGGAACCATTTCCCGCTGCTCCGGCTGAGCTTGAGAGACTTCGCATTGCACGACGCGGACTTGCAGAAGGGTCGCTGCAACGCGCAGTTGCGGACGCAGCGTCGCTCGTTGAACAAGCTGCAGCGATCGAAGCGGCGCGGCGTCCGAGTGCAACTCCCGCACTTCGCGAGATTCTTGCCAATACAGCACTCGCACGCAGCAACGCGCAGAGTGCGTCCGCCCAACTCGCAGCGACGATGATCGGATTTGCTCGAGTGGTGACAGTGAACATCGAAGCGGAAGTCACACATCGTGAGGATGAACCATGATGACGGCGCGACACACAGGAATCGCTTGTCTTGCAGTGCTTTTCTGCATGTTTCCGAGTGCGCTCGGCGTCTCGGCGTCAGCGCCCACGCGCTGGGATGCGAGGCTCGAGGCTCTCGATCCAACGCGGCCACTCGATTACTTTCTGCTCGGCGAGGAAGTTGCCGACGCAGCAACCAACGAAGCAGAGCGTCAACTTGCGCGTGAATTGTTCGGTCTCGCTGGCGCCCTTGATCGCGATCGACTCGCGCGCAGCGCCGCACTTGGTCGCGCATCGCTCGCGTCGACGCCGCTTGAGAAGCGTCGCATGCAAGCCGCAGCTGCCCTCCTTGGTGGTACGCAGTATGTGAGTGGCGCTGGCGGCATCGAACCATCCAAGGCACTCGCGCTTTCGCGTGCGCTCTCGTACTACCGCATCGGGCGTGGGCAAGTCGCGCTCGCGACGATTCGCGCTGCGAGTGCGGAGTCATTGCTCGATGAATACGACGCGATGATTCCTGGCGGACGCGAGGGATTCGAACGAGAGTGTCGGACGCTTCGCGGAGGAACTCGTCCTGTCCTCGACAACGCTGCGCTTCGCCGAATGTTGTTGCTTGAAGCTGCACTCCTCATGCCGCAACCACGACCGCTGTCGATTGATATCGCGATCACGAGCGGCGCGCCGCTTGTGGAAATCGACGTTTCGGATCTCGGCGCGCTCTTCCGTGTGGATCCAAAGATCGCGTGGTGGCGTGAGGGTCGATGGAACGTCTCACTCTGACATCATCGGCGCGGGCGCAGGGACGCTCATCGCATCCTCAGCCGAATCCTTGCGTGAATCCTTGCGTGAATCGTTGACTGCGCGTTCCTTCTCGTGAATGTACTTCCACGCGAGCTTGCGCTGCGAAGCGGTGAGTTCGCGGCTCACTTCAAGAAGGGCTCGAACGCGCGTGAGCAAAGGGACACGATTGCCGAGGAACTCTTGTACGGCAACGGGCGTGAATCGCATCTTGACGCGCTCTTCTTGCACGGGCGTGAGTTCGATCGCGCTGCTGAAGGCGTCGAACTCCTCGCTTCCCATTTTTGCGTCGAGCTCGAGATTGTCTTTGAGGATGTCGCCGAGCGTCGCGAGGTAGACCCGTCGATCGAGTTCGTCGCCCGCGAGGTTTGGCGTTGCGAGGGTGAGCTCCGTACGGAGTGCTTTCTCGTACGCCGTCACCATCGCTCGCGCTGTGCTGAGTTGTGCGTCGTCGAATGCATTGGTCGCGGCAAGTGCATCGAGCGCGCTTTCGCGGTGAATGATCGTGCGAGTTGCGAGATAGGCGCGCAGCAGCGCAATGCTGGCAGAAACTTTCTCACGCGCGGATCCCTGCAGTTGTTCTTCAAATCCCTGCAGCGCGATCAGTTTCCCGTACGACTTTTTTGCGACTTGATTGAATGCAACCATCCGCTCCTCGGCGATTTGAATCACGATTTCGCGCTGCGCGGGCGTCAACTCGAGTCTCAGGATTGCGACGATTCCAACTTCTCCCGTGACGTGCTCGAACGCACGATCAAAGGATGGCTCGAGCAAGGACGGTGTTGCAGGCGCTTGTGATTGCGTCGGCGGACCTGCAAGGAGGCTCGGTTGCATAACCGCTGGTGGGTCGAGTGCGAGCGCCACCGATGCGCGCATCGCAAGCACACTCAGAACGAGGAGTGAGATTCGAGTCACTTGCATACCACAACACTAGTGCGGAATCAGACCTTCGCAAGCGCGTGCTCAAGGTCCTTCCACAGATCTTCGACATGTTCAATACCAACGCTGAGTCTCACGAGGGAATCGCTGATGCCTAGTTGTGTTCGCGTCGCTTCTGGAATGCTCGCGTGCGTCATGATGGCTGGGTGCTCGATAAGACTCTCGACTCCACCGAGACTTTCAGCGAGCGCGAAAAGATGCACGGCTTCGAGGAATCGTCGACTCTCTGCGATGCCGCCCTTGAGGAAGATCGTGATCATGCCGCCGAATGCGGGCGCGCCATCAAAGCGCATCTGTTCTGAAGCAAGCGCGTGTTGCGGATGACTCTTCAGCCCTGGATACACGACGCTCGCAACCTTTGGATGCGCTTCGAGTCGCTGTGCGAGGATGAGTCCGCTCGCGCAGTGTCGTTCCATGCGCACATGCAGCGTCTTGAGTCCGCGCAATCCGAGATACGCATCGAACGGTCCCATCACACTGCCAATCGCGTTCTGCAAGAACCGTAGTTGTTCCGCGAGTGGCTTCGATCCAGTCACGAGCGCGCCGCCGACAGTGTCGGAGTGGCCGCCAACATACTTCGTGGTGGAGTGCATCACGATGTCAGCACCGAGTGCGAGTGGACGCGTGAGCATCGGTGTTGCAAAGGTGTTGTCGACGACCGAGATCGCGCCTGCTTCGCGAGCGGCCGCGCACACTGCGCGAATGTCGACGAGCTTCAGCGTTGGATTGGTCGGCGTTTCAAGCCACACCATCTTTGGTTTCGAGCTCTTGATGATCTCCTGCGCGAGCGCAGTGTTGCTGAGATCCGCGTGCACGACTTTGTAGCCAGCGCTTCGCTTGCGCACACGATTGAGCAATCGATGCGTGCCGCCGTACACATCGTCCATGCAGAGAATGGTGTCGCCCGCGTCAACGAGTTCGAGCGCTGTTGCGATCGATGCAAGTCCGGAGGCGAACGCGAATCCACCCATCGTGCGCTCATCGTCTTCGCTTAGTTGCGTGCCTTCGAGCGACGCGAGGCATCGTTCAAACGCAAAGCGCGTCACATTGTGGCTTCGCGAGTATTCGAATCCCTTGTGGACACCTGGCGATTCTTGAATGAATGTGGAACTCGTGAAGATGGGTGGCATGACCGCGCCCGTTGAGGGGTCGGGGTGTTGTCCGCCGTGAATGCAATCGGTCGCAGGGTGGGTTGGGCGAGTGGGCATAAAGAAACTCAGAGTTGCTTTCGAAGATAGTTAATGAGATCGATGCGCGTGATGAGTCCGTAGAAGTGCTTCGCATCCGCGACGACAGCGACGCGATCGGCGCGGAACACTGGGATCAAGTCTTGCACGCTCGCCGTGGGCTTCACGGTTTCCACGCGGCTCGACATGAAGTCACGGACTGGGCTTCGGGAACAGTCGCGATCGCGCACGAGTGCGAGGAGCACATCGCTTTCATCGAGAATACCGACGACGCGATCGTGTTCGTCGAGCACTGCCATCTGCGAGACGGAGTACATCCGCATGCGCTTAATCGCCTGTGCAATCGGCACGCTCGGCGTGAGGCAGAAGTCTTCGCGTTCAAGATGGCGGCGCGCGATGAGATCGCGAATGTCACCGTAAGTTGGTCGCGCAATAAATCCGTTGTCGACCATCCAGAAGTCGTTGAACATCTTCGAGAGGTACTTGGCGCCGTTGTCGCAGATGAGCGTCACCACTATCTTCGGCGTCGTTTGCTCGCGGCAGTACTTCAATGCTGCAGCGAGCAGCGTGCCGACGGAAGAGCCTGCGAGCACGCCTTCGAGTTTGAGAAGCTCGCGCGCGACTTCGAAAGACTCTGCATCGGTGATCGCATACGCCTTGTCGACGAGCGTCATGTCGAGAATGGAAGGAATGAAATCTTCGCCGATGCCTTCGACGAGCCATGATCCTGGCGGGACGGTTTTCTTTTCATTCACGAGCGGCGCGAGGATCGATCCCACCGGATCTGCAAGCACAATCTCGCACGCAGGATTGCGTTCCTTGAAGTAGCGGCCCACACCACTCACGGTGCCGCCGGAGCCGACGCCCGCAACAAACGCGTCGATTTTGCCATCGAGCTGCGCCCAAATTTCTGGTGCGGTGGTTTCGTAATGCGCTTGGACATTCGCAGGGTTCGCGAACTGATTCACGAAGAATGCATCGGGGTCTTCGCGCGCGATGCGCTCGGCGATGTCTTGGTAATACTCAGGATGTCCCTTCGCAACATCCGAGCGAGTGAGGATCACCTCAGCACCCATCGCGCGTAGATGCGAAATCTTTTCGTCACTCATCTTGTCTGGCATGACGACGGTGAGTCGGTAGCCCTTTTGTCCTGCGATGAGCGCGAGCGCGAGTCCGGTGTTGCCGGCAGTTGCTTCGACGATGCGACCACCTGCGCGAAGCTTGCCGGACTTCTCTGCAGCATCGATCATCGTCACCGCGATGCGGTCCTTGATGGAATTGCCGGGGTTGAGGCACTCCATCTTCACGAACAAGCGGCAGGGGCCGACATTGAACCGCTTGAGTTCGAGCATTGGGGTGTTCCCAATCATCTCGAGAATGTTGCTGAAGACGGGAGCAAGCGTGGCGGTCGCGGTCATGTCCCGAGTGTACAAAACCCCCGTGTCGGCTACTTTCTCGACATCCTGCCCGACGTCCCTTGCTCCCGACCTCATGCCGCGCGCTATTTTCATCGAGTTACCCGCCGAAGATCCGCTGCGCCACGCGCTTCCGGCGACGTGTACTTCCACCCCAACGCATGTGCTTGCGAGGGACGCGGAAGGGCGGCTCGAACTTCGGCGTAGCGCGGAGAAATGCGGACGCGGCATCCATGTGGACTTCTCCAAAGTCATTCTCGGTTCTGCGAATGCGCTCCGGCGGCAACCGCTCGTCCGTGCGATTGGAGATGCGCAACAAGTCTTCGACGCAACGGCTGGACTTCTCACCGACGCATGGTTGATCGCAGCATCCGGCTGTCGTGTGTTTGCCTCCGAGCGTGATCCGTTCGTGTTTGCGCTCGGGAGCGATGGACTTTCGCGCGCAAATGCATCGACGGATGCAGCGATTCGCGAGACAGCATCACGCATTGCCTTGTGTGCACTCGACGCAGCGCGCGCATTTGCTGCGTATGCGAGTCAAGGCGTCACAACGGAATCGACCGCGGTACTTCTCGATCCTATGTTTCCGCCGAAGCGAAAGAAGAGCGCATTGCCACCGAAGGAAATGCAGATCCTCAAAGAGCTTCTCGGCGAAGAGTCCGAAGAGCAACGCATTTCGAATGAACGATCGCTGCTTGCGACCGCGCGCGCAGTGGGCGTTGAGCGGATCGTCGTGAAGCGTCCCGATCATGCAGGCGACTTCGCGCAAGAGCGACCATCGTGGTCGTTGCACGGCATGCTTCTGCGATTCGATGTCTACGCGCACCCGCGCACAGGAGTTTCCAATGGCTGACGTGTGGATTTCCGTGCAGGCAATTGGCGGAGTGGGCAGCGAGGTCGAGATTTCTGCGCAGGAAGCGAAGCACGCGCTCGGTGCTCGACGGCTTGGCACTGGCGACAGCGTCACATTCTTCGACGGTTTCGGTACGACCGCGAGTGCAGAGATCATCGATGGACGATCGCGCGGTGGAGAACGATTCGCGCGCGTGGAGAGCGTGCGACTGACTCCGCGCGTGCAGCGCACATTGACGATTGCGTGCGCACTTCCAAAGGGTGATCGTCTCGCGACGTTGTTAGACATGGCGACCCAAGCAGGCGTCGATCGATTCATTCCGATCGATTGTGAGCGCAGTGTCGTCGACGAAGAGAAACTCGCGCGCAACGATCGTTGGCAGCGCATTCTCATTGAGGCATGCAAGCAGTCGCGGCGCGCGTGGTTGCCGGAACTCGTTGCAGGTGGATCGATTGCTGAAGTGATGCAACGTGAAGCGATCCGGCAAGCGGCGAGTTTCATCGCGCATCTCGCACCGACGTCGCGTCCACTCGATGTCGCGCTGCGCGAGTCCGCCTCGCACGCAAGCGCGATCGTGTGGATCGGACCAGAGGGCGGATTCACTGATGCGGAAGTTTCGTTGTTGCAAGCGAGCGGTGGAAATGTCGTCACGCTCGGTGCGCATGTCCTTCGCATCGAAACGGCGGCGGTTGCTGCTGCTGCGGTGTTCGCGCAGAGTCGACTTGCAGTCAACGAAGGCTGAGCAACTGCACCGCATCGATCGCGGTTTGCATTGCGCGAGGGAGTTGGTGTGACAGATCGATTGCGCGAGCGTGTTTGATCGATTCCGTGACGAGCAAAGGCTTTGGCACCTTGAGTCGAGCCGCACGAAGCAACGAAGCCAACTCGCCGTCATCGAATTCCACGCCATGCCGTTGCGCGACGTGGATGATCGACGCGCGAAACCCTGCGTTCCACAAGGCCTGCTCGAAACTCGGCTCAGCCGCGATCGTGATGTGACGGGATTCGACGCGCCGCCGGAGATGATCGCGCGCAGTCGCCGCGTAGTGCGCGCCCGCTTCATCGCAATCAACAAGCGCGTGCCACGGAATCTCCATGGCATCCGCGACGCGAAGCAACGGCGCGAGACCAACGGTGCCGAAATCGAGCACGCAGATTGCAGACGCAGCGAGCGAAGAGTGATCGCGCAACACAAGCCGTTCCGTTTCACCTTCAACAAAGAGCACCGCGCGAGAAGTTGTGAGCGTCACGGAAGAATCGCCGCCGCGTAACGCAAGATGCGCAGACACGCGTTCCGTTTCTGCGGCACTGAGAAAAGCATTCTTCTTCGCGCGGCTCATCGTCGAGGTGCAAGGTAGTCGTTGCTGCGAGTCTCCAAAACGACACCGACCTCGCATCGAAATGCGAGGTCGGTGGTTCGGAGTGGAGCGTAGCGGAGTCGAACCGCTAACCTATGCCTTGCAAAGGCATCGCTCTGCCAATTGAGCTAACGCCCCGAACTGAGGGCGCGAATCATAGCCGACGATCTCGTCAGCGTACGAACTCACTTCCCGGTATCAGAATCGCTCGCGCTCGGCGTCGATTCGCCAGTCGCCGTCATCGCAGGCGTCATTGGCGTTGGTCCGGTCGCGGGCGTTTGCGTCCCAGAAAGCACGTCAATCGCGCTTGGCGAGAGGGTGTTGAGGCGAAGTGCGTTGTCGTAGGTCATTGGACCCTTGATGCCGATCATCAAACCAAGCATCGACGAGAGGTCGAAACTCGATCCAGGCACGATGTACGCGATCGTTTGTCCAGTGACGTTATCCATCAAACGATAGAGCAGCGGGAGCCGTTCGCCGTCATAGACGAGCGATGCATTCAGGCGACCCACAGCGTCGTATCCCTTGCGATTGAGCAGCGCGAGTTCGAGATTCGCGATGCCATCCACACTTGCGTTCGACTTCGCCTTCAACTGCGCGAGTTCGAGAATCGAATCCTGCACTTCAATGCGAAGCGCGATCTGCGCCGCACGCGTTTGTGCGAGATTCGCGCGGATCGGTGTGGTGGCAGTGTCTTCAGCGAACGCGAGGTATCGATCGCGCAACTGCGTGAGTTCAGCAGTCTCCACCGGCGCTTTGCGCAACTTACCCCAGATTTTCTCGAGGTCTTCGTAGGTTGCGGCGCGCGCCTTCGCTGCTGCGATGTTGCGCGCAATCGCTGGATCTAATGGAGCAATCGGCGGCGCGGTTGTCGTTGGAGTTGTCGTTGGAGTTGGAGTAAGCGTGATCGCTTCAGGAAGCTCAGGCACGATGGATGTTGGAACCTCATCAAGCGGACGCGGTCCACTCTCATCCGCAATCGTCGTATCCGTCGTGTTCGCAGGGGCCGTTGCGGTTGGTGTTGCGATTGGACGAGGCGAAGGTGCAACCGGAGTTGCAGTCACGCTCTCTGCACTCGTCGCAGGACGAAGTGATGATGCATTCACCCAACCAGTTGCCTTCGATGGAAGACGAACAGCGTAGAAAGATCCGCGTTCGCCCTTCACGACTTCAAGAATTTCAAGTGTGTCGCCATCCATGAGTGGAGCGATCATCTTGAAGCTCTTCTCAGGATCGCCACTAGCTTCGAAGTTTGGTGCGCGCACTTCACTGCGACCAGTGATCGAGAGCGTCTTGCCATCTTCCGATGCCACTGCTGCTGCGGATGCGGGGACATATCCGAACCATCCCGTGAAGGTCTCGCCGCTGAGCGAGATGCGCGCCCATCCGAGATTCTCCTCGCTCACAAACACAACGGATCCCTGCGGAAGTTTTCCGAATGGATACGCGCTCTCCACACTCGGTCCCGAACGCACGAGCGTTTCAGCTTGCGTCGTCACCGCCGTGTAGGGAGCTTTCGTGGTTGCGTTGGTTGACTGCGGAATTGCGTGTGCATCCGTGCAGACAACAAACAAAGGCGAGACGCTCGAAAGCGCAAGAATTGCCGAGAGGATCGTCCTGATCGTCATAGCGCGCAGTGTAGTGAGGTTTCAGTCGTTTGCAGCGGAGAAATTCCTTCAGATCTCCGCTCCTTGCGCGGGTGGAAATTTCAGGGCGGCCGGTGGCGACTGACGAGCATCGGCGTCGGTTCAGAAGTCGATGCCGGAGATCAAACGAAGCTAGAACTCAGGTTCGTCCGTGTCCCGCATTCTGCTGCTTCAAACCGAGTCACGCTGAAGACACCTGATATCGTTTGCGATCTTCCACCCATGATCCGACCCGCTGTCCACCGTTTTTCCACCCGAACCGTTCTCCAGAACCTCGCCGCGCTCCTCGGGGTGTCGGTCGTTGTTGGCTGCCAGTCGCCGCTCGAAAACGATCCAGATCATCTGGCGGGTGACGAACTCGCCGCTGCCGCCCGCTCCTCGATTGAGTTGCAGGTCGCGCAAGTTCCCGCTGGCTCCGCGCCCATCATTGGAGCCTCCGAGGGCGAGATCGAAACGATGCTTGCATCGCGTCGGGAGGAACTCGATGCGATCGGTCCGAAGATGAGCGACCTTGGTCCCTCGCTTGATGTTGGCATTCCGCTCGGCGGTTCGGATGCGAGCGCGGCGCAAGTTGTGTTGTCGCTTCAATCCGCAATTCAAGCCGCGGTGGCAAACAACCTCTCGGTGCAAAACGCGCAGTTACAGAAGGCAGTGACCGACGCGCAAATCGTGCAAGCAGAAGCGGCGTTTGATTGGGTGCTCGGCGCTGCGACTGGCTATCAGCGCATTGAGCGGCCATCGATCGGGATTCTCTTTCCGGGTTTCTCCGACCCTGTGATTCCTTCTGTCACGAATCAGAACGTTCTGCAACTCTCGACAAATCTGCAGAAGCAATTAACTGCGGGTGGATCGTTCTCGGTCGGCGTCACCGAAAACTTCGTCGACAATCTCGACACCGAGTACTACACGCCCGACCCTGCGTATCAGACCGCGCTCACGCTCGGTTTCACGCAACCGCTTTTGCGTGGCTTCGGCACGGAAGTGAATCTCGCGCAGATTCGCGTCGCGCAGAATCAAGATCTCGCGGCGTTTCAAGCGTTGCGCGCGCAGTTGTTGAAGGTTGTGAGCGACACCGAAGCGACCTACTGGGCACTCGTGCAAGCACGAAATCAACTCGTCACAGCGCAGTGGCTCGTTGAAGTTGGCACGGAAGTTCGCGAAGTCCTTGCGAAGCGTCGGCAATTTGATGCGACGGTTTCGGAGTATGCGAATGCTGTCGCGACAGTGGAGCAACGCAAGGCAACGGTGCTTGACGCCAAGCGCGCGACGCAGATTGCAGCGAACGCGTTGAAGGCGCTGATGAATTCGACGGAACTTCCTGTCGGCGGCGACACGTTGATCGTGCCGAGCGACTTCCCAAGTGCAACGCCGTTTCAAGCGGACTTGCGAAGTTCGCTCACGACTGCACTCGAGTGTTCGCCCGCAGTGGAGTCTGCGCTCATCGGAATCGACACTGCAGACATCGGCGTGGTGGTGAGCGACAACGGTCTGCTGCCGCAACTCAATCTCGCGACACAAGTGGAATGGTTTGGTCTCGCGGGCGGCTTCGGAAGTTCGGTGGGACAAGTTGCCGATGGCGACTTTGTCGACTACGCAGCAGGTTTGCAATTCAGTCAAGCGATTGGCAATCGCGCTGCAGAGAGCGCGTATCGACAAGCGCGATTGCAGCGTTCACAAGCGGTGATTCAGTATCGCACTGCAGTGCAAAGCGCAGCGCTCGCGGTGAAGAACGCATTGATCGACTGCGTGAGCTATCGCGAATTGGTGGAACAGAATCGTCAGACGCGACTTGCGCAAGCGGAGAATCTTCGTGCGTTGCTTGTCGATGAGCGCACGCTTGCAGCGCTGAGTCCAGAGTTCTTGCAACTGAAGTTCCAGACGCAGAACGCGCTCGCGCAGAGTCAAAACATCTACATCGGCGCACTCGCAGCGTATCAAGTGTCAATCGCGCGACTGCATCAGGCGATGGGCGATGGGCTAGAAGTCAATCGCATTGAAGTGCTTGAATTGTCGGAGGATTCGACGCATACGACTTCGAGCCGTTTGCGAAACTCGAACGCACCGGAGCAGCCATAATTGCCGCGCATTGAAGCCGCAACTCCCGAGATGGTGCTCGAGGCGGCGCGTCGGTTGAAGGCAGGCGGAACGGTGGCGATCGCAACGGAAACTGTCTACGGACTCTTCTGCGATTCGACGAATGAAGCAGCGCTCTCTGC
This sequence comes from Planctomycetota bacterium, assembly GCA_003671055.1. Taxonomy (GTDB): domain Bacteria; phylum Planctomycetota; class Phycisphaerae; order Phycisphaerales; family SM1A02; genus F1-140-MAGs142. The sequence continues at coordinate 82,564 of QWPV01000001.1, read as the reverse complement.
GGTGTACGCGATGAAGGGGCGACCAGCGTCGAATCCGCTTATCGCGCATGTCCTCGACGCAGCGATGGCGAAGCGCACAACGTTTGGCTTTGATGCACGCGCCGAGAAACTCGCGGCAAAGTTCTGGCCAGGTCCTCTCGCGATCGTGCTGCCACGAAGACCAGAAATCGCAGCGATCGGCGTTGGCGGACGAGGCACGGTCGCAGTGCGCGCGCCTTCGCATCCCGTCGCGCTTGCGGTGATCGCAGCATTCGGCGGTCCACTCTCCGCACCGAGCGCAAATCGCTCGGGTCGCATTTCACCGACAACGCCACAGCACGTCGCGGAAGAATTCAAAAACTTCGACGACCTCCTCATCCTCGACGGCGGAGTCTGCAGCGTCGGTATCGAATCCACAGTGCTCGACCTCAGCCGCGCGCGCCCAATCGTGCTGCGACCAGGCGCAATTGGTGAAGCAGATCTCACCCCAATCTTGGGCACAGTGATGATGCCGCATCTCACAAAGCAAGACGCAAGCCCCGGCACAATGGCGAAGCACTACGCGCCCAGCATTCGTTGCGAGGTGGTGCAACCCGACGCACTCACGACAAGACTCGCAAAGCACGAAGGCAAAGCCGCAGTGCTCGCACGCAGCGACATTCAAATCGCCGCCCCGCACGCACGCATCGAAATGCCCACAGAACCAGCCGCCTACGCGCAGCGTCTCTACGCCGCACTCCGCGAAGCCGACGCAACAGCCGCAACCTTGGTTCTCATCGTCGTCCCTCCAGAACGCGACGGCCTCTGGGTCGCACTTCATGATCGCATCCGCCGCGCGGGCGCGTGATGCTTCGTTCATTCGCAGGTTGACGGAACCCGCCGGCCAACCCGGCATGTTCGCGCGGCGAAATCCACCGCCGATCACTATGATCCCAATTCATGGATCTCCCTCCGGAAATCTCTGCGCACATTCCCGCACTGTGCAGCCTTGCGCAGCGATACGGGTTGCACTCAGTTTCGATCGTTGGATCTGTCGCCGCGGGGGAGTTCGATCCTGCGCGAAGCGATCTCGATCTTCTCGTCGACTTCGGCGAGTACACCGACAATCTCGGCATGCGCGCGGTGCATTTTTACCTTGATGCGCAGCAACTGTTCGGTCGTCGCGTCGATGTCATCAGCGTCAATGGAATCCGTAATCCCAGATGGCGCGCGATCCACGAGGCGACTCAGGTTCCAATCTATGTCGCGGCATGAGCGTCAGGCAATTCTCGAAGACTCGCTGCAGCAGATCGATGATCTCCTCGAGAAAGCCGCGAGTATCTCACTCGAACAGTTTCTCAATGATCGCAACTCCCAAGCGATCTTTGAGCGACGGCTCGAAATCCTCGGCGAAGCGATGCGCCGACTCGAACGGCGCGACCCCGAGTGCTTCGCGCGAATTCCTGGCGCGCGTGAATCGATCGGGCTCCGCAATGTGATCTCCCATGGATATGACGGGATCGACCACAGGATTCTCTACTCGATCGTGCGCAACGCGTTGCCGACAACTCGCAGCGCGATCCTCCAAGAACTCGGACGCTCGACGGAACGCGGATGATTTACGCAAGCCGCGGCGAACACGGAATCTGAATCGCGTGCTTGGCCGCGCATTCGCGGGCGAGGTCGTAGCCGGCGTCGGCGTGGCGGAGGATGCCCATGAGGGGGTCGTTGGTGAGGACTCGTTCGATGCGTCTGGCTGCGTCGTCGGTGCCGTCGGCGACGATGACTTGGCCTGCGTGTTGGGAGTAGCCGATGCCGACGCCGCCGCCGTGGTGGAAGCTGGTCCAACTTGCGCCTGATGCGGTGGAGAGTGCGAAGTTGAGAATGGCCCAATCGCTGACGGCGTCGGTGCCGTCGAGCATGCCTTCGGTTTCTCGATTTGGACTTGCGACCGATCCGCAATCGAGGTGATCGCGTCCGATGACGATCGGTGCTTTCACCTTCTTTGTGCGGACGAGTTCGTTGAAGAGGAGTCCGGCTTTGTGCCGTTCGCCGTAGCCGAGCCAGCAGATGCGCGCGGGAAGACCTTGGAATGCGATGCGTTCTTCTGCCATGTGAATCCATCGATGCAGTCCCGCATCGTGTGGGAAAAGTTTGAGCAGTGCGTCATCGGTGGTCTTGATGTCTTGCGGATCGCCGCTCAGTGCGACCCAACGGAAGGGACCGCGGCCGACGCAGAATTGCGGGCGAATGTAGGCGGGAACGAATCCGGGGAACGCGAATGCATCGGCGTAGCCAGCGTCGAATGCGCGCTGACGGATGTTGTTGCCGTAATCAAAGGTCTTCGCGCCGCGATGCATGAGCTCGACCATGAGTCGCACATGCTCCGCCATCGATTGCATCGAGATCCGTTGATACTCGGCTGCATTGCTCGCGCGAAGAATATCTGCAGCTTCGCGCGTCATGTCGACGGGGTAGTAGCCTTCGAGTGGATCGTGCGCGCTCGTTTGATCGGTGAGCGTGTCGGGCGTGACGTTGCGTTCCTTCAAGCGACGCAAGAGATGGACGATGTTGCCGAGCCATCCGACGGAAATGCCCTGTCCCTTCGCTTTGAGTTCGAGTGCGCGATCAATCGCGCTATCGAGATCTTCAACGACCTCGTCGAGATATCGATCATGCACGCGCTTGGCGAGTCGTTCGCGCGAAATCTCCGCAATCAAGCAAACGCCATGATTCATGGTGATTGCGAGTGGCTGCGCGCCGCCCATGCCGCCGCAACCGCCCGTGACATTGAGCGTGCCCTTGAGTGTTCCTCCGAAATGTTGACGCGCGCATTCGGCGTAGGTTTCGTAGGTTCCTTGCACGATGCCTTGCGTGCCGATGTAGATCCATGAACCGGCAGTCATCTGCCCGAACATCATGAGCCCTTTGGCCGCGAGATCATCGAAGTGTTGCTGCGTTGCCCAGAAGGGAACGAGATTTGAATTCGCGATGAGCACGCGCGGCGAGTCAATCGTCGTGCGCGCAACGCCGACGGGTTTGCCGCTTTGCACGAGCATCGTTTCGTCGACCTTCAGTCCGCGCAGCGTTGCCACCATCGCATCGAACGCTTCCCAACTGCGCGCAGCTTTGCCGCGTCCGCCGTAGACAACGAGATCATCTGGTCGCTCGGCAACCGCGGGATCGAGGTTGTTCATGAGCATGCGCATCGCCGCTTCGGCTGCCCAACTTGAGCAGACGCGGTCATTGCCGCGAGGAGCGATCACAGTGCGTGGACCAGAAGGAGTCCCTGAGAGAGTCGTCGTCATATGCAGAGTGTAATCGCGACGCCTATGCGGGCATGCAATCGCCACGCATGATCATTGCTTCAATTGCAGCAATATCCGGTGCCGGACTGCGGTCGCCTGTGAGGCGAGGCACGATTGATCGTACGCGTGCATGCACGGATTCAAGCGCCACAGAAGAGCGCAGCGGACGGTGCGCGTCGATGCCTTCGCACATCGTGAGGACTTCGATCGCGATCACACTTGTTGCGCGTGCGATGCACTGTTTCAACTTGAACGCAGCAGCTGGACCGAAACTGTTGTAGTCCTCGATACCCGCGCTCGTCACTACATTCGCAACACTCGATGGATTGCAGAGCGTGATAATTTCGTTCACACATGCTGCGGCGGTGTACTGCGCGATCATCAAGCCGGATTGCAATCCTGGTTCAGACGCGAGGTACGGCGTGTGCGCGACATAGCGATCGTTGGCGCTGAGCACCCAGAATGTTCGCCGTTCGCTGATGCCTGCAATGTGCGAGACTGCGATCGCAAGAACGTCGAGCGGAATCGCAATCGGCATGCCGTGAAAGTTGCCGCCGGAAAAGAGTTCGTCACCGATGACGAGTGGGTTGTCGGTCACCGCGCCGAGTTCGCGTTCTACCGCGCCTGTCGCGTAGGCAATCGCATCGCACGCTGCGCCCAAAACCTGCGGCATGCAACGAAGGCAGTAGGGGTCTTGCACGCGCGGATCGGACGGCGTCTTGTGACTTTCCAGAATCGCGCTGCCCTGCGTGAGTGCACGCAATCGTGCGGCGACTGCAATCTGTCCCGGCTGACAGCGCAACGCGTGCAGCGCAGGATGGAGGAACGAATCACTCGCTTTCGCAGCATCAAACGCGAGTGCGCCTGCAACGAGCGCAGCGTCGAAGAGCCGGTGGAGATCGGCAAGCAAGAGCGCGCTCATCCCTGCCATCAAGTGCGTTCCATTGAGAAGCGCGAGCCCTTCTTTCTCTTCGAGTTCGAGCGGCTTCAATCCGCGCGCCGCGTAAGCGACCGCTGTTGGAACGCGAGCGTTGCCGTCGAAGACTTCGCCCTCGCCAATCAAACACATCGCAGCATGTGCAAGCGGCGCAAGGTCACCCGACGCGCCCACTGAACCGCGGCTTGGAACAACTGGATCGAGTCCTTCATTGAGCAGAAGCAGAATGCGTTCGAGCGTTTCGACACGCACGCCCGATGCGCCGCGTGCAAGACTTGCTGCAAGGCAAACGAGCATCGCGCGGGACACCTCGCGAGGAAGCGCTTCGCCAACACCAGCTGCGTGTGAGCGAACGATGTTGGATTGCAGCGTCTTGATCTGCGCCTTTTCGATGCGCACATGACTGAGCGATCCGAAGCCCGTGTTCAGCCCGTAGATCGCCTTGCCTGATGCGACCTTTTGTTCAATGACAGCGCGCGCTCGTCGAACGCCTTCTATTGCCTTCAGGCTGAGCGCAACGCGGCGTGTGCCTGAAGCAACCGCAACGACATCCGCGATCGAAATCGGCGCGGCATCAAGGGTGAGAGTCGTTATCGAAGTGCTCATCGTTGTTCCTTCTGAGAGCCTAGCAGAAGGGATTATTTTGAGCACTCATGCAAGATTCTGCCCGCAACGGGCAAATCGTTGCATTCGCTTTCGACTCCGCCTTGCCGAGTGAATCGGCATGCGGCGGAAGTCAGGCGATGCGTGCGTGCTTGCAGTGTCGGGTTGAATGCGCCACACTCCTCCGCCTCATGAATGACGCAGCACACATTCCAGCGGAATCCGGTCCGTGGCGCATTTCGGTGCTTGTCCTTGGCATTGCGCTCGCGAGCCTCACTGTTGCGCTGACGATTGCGCCACTCGTGAGTGATCGCGGTGTTGCAGGACCGCTCGTGACCGACAGTGCTCGCCTCGGCTTGGGGCTGTCGGTACTCATCGGCGCGTTCGTAGTCATCGTCGCAATTGGTGCAGTTGTTGGTCGACTCGTGAATGCTGTCGTGGGACTCTTCGCAGTGGGCGCAGGTCTGAGTGTGCTCTCGATGCGATCGGGCAATGTTGAAGATCTCATGTTCGGTTCGTCGCGGCTCGCATCGATGCCCTTTGAATCGCTCGCGTGGGCAGCGTTGCTCGGCGTTGCGTCGTTCGCGATTTTCCGTTTCGCGGGACGACTTCCAGATTTTCCGATCCAGCACGAACGCGACATTGATGCAATCGCAGGCAAGTCCGCGATGCGAAGTTGGATCGCTGGCATCGCCGCACCGATTCTCGCTTCACTCATCGTCGCGAATGTGATGAAGGGCCAAGCGCTCGGCGCCGCAATCGTTGGAAGTATGGCTGTCGGCATCATCGGACGCATGCTCGCGCCACAAACACAGCCGGTGTTCTTAGTGTGTGTGCCGGTCATTGCCGCAGCAGCAGGACAAGCGTTTTTCATCTTCAACGGACTCGCTGCGCCAGCGGATCAACTCGTCGCGCAAACGCTTCCGCGATTGATGTACATCACGCCGATTGATTGGGCAGCAGGCGCGCTTGTCGGTGTGCCACTCGGATTCGGTTGGGCTCGATCATTCGTCAAACAGGAAGCATGAAGCGCACCACGCTTCGCATCGAACATATGTCACTCATCGTCACAGGCACCATTGGTATTGACACCGTCGAGACTCCCTCCGCGCGCCGCGAACGCGTACTCGGCGGAAGCGCTGCATTCTTCGCTGCTGCAGCGTGTCCGCTCACGCCAGTACGCGTCGTTGGCGTCGTCGGCGGGGATTGGCCCGCAGAACATCGCGCGACACTTGAAGGGTTGCGCGATGTGGACTTGCGCGGACTCGAAACGCGCGCGAATGGCAAGACCTTCGCGTGGGGCGGCAAGTATCACGAGAACATGAATGAGCGCGAGACGCTCTTCACCGATCTCGGTGTCGTGGGCGAAGCGCCGTCAATCGTGCCGAGTGTGTTCGCAGATAGTCAGTACGTTTTCCTCGGCAACACGCATCCCGCAGTGCAGCGAGGATTGCTCACGCAACTCCCGCAGCGCAAGATCGCGATCGCCGACACGATGGATCTCTGGATCAACATCGCGCACGGCGAACTCATGAAGTTGCTCGGCGAAGTGGATGGACTTGTACTCAACGACAGCGAAGCCGCGCTCCTGACGGGCGTGCGAAACGCAGTGACCGCAGGCGAACGCATTCTTGCGTACGGTCCGAAGTTTGTTGTGGTGAAGAAGGGCGAACACGGCGCAGTGCTTGTGCATCGCGAAGGTGTTGCAGCCGTGCCAGCATTTCCAGCAACCGAAGATATGGTCATCGATCCTACTGGTGCTGGTGATAGTTTCGCAGGCGGCATGATGGGTCACATCGCGCGCATGGGCTCCACTGATTTTGCAACGCTGCAAGACGCGCTCACATGGGGCACCGTGATGGCGAGCTTCACCATCGGCGGCTTCAGCCTCGACGGACTCCGTCACGCAACCCCCGAAGCAATCGCGCAGCGGCACGCGAGATTCAGAGACGCGGCGCGGATTGCGTAAGGGAAGCGGAGCCGAGAGTATTGTTCGATATGCTGTAAATCTCTCGAGAATCTCCTTGACCGGTCAATTTTTGCGTAGATGCTTGAAGCTGAGGGTCGTTTTCATGCACGGCTTGAAGGGTTGAACGGTTGGAGTTGATGCGTTCCGCCAACATGAGGAGGGATGGCAGATGCAAGGTAATAGAGTTGTTCTGGGATTTTGTTTTGGAGGGATTGGTTGGCTCACGCTCGTTTCATTCGGGACCAGTCTCGCAATGGGCGAGCCCGCGGTGGCGCTTCAAACTTCACCACCCTGTCCTTCCGAAAATGTGGCTCGCGTGTATCACCCACGGCCGGTGCTGCGGTTGGGCTCGCTTAACGGTTGCGGGACTCAACAGTTTCCAACGTTTATGCGAGACGCGTGGTACGCATCAGCGCTCGCAGGCGCGGATCAACTCGGCGTGATTTCCATGAACGCGCATGGACAAATCGTTGGAACGTTTCTTGTGCAGGACGGAGTTGGCTGCGTACCGCGACCATTCATTTGGTTGCCGGTGGGTGCGTATGGGCTTGCAGCAGGTGCGCATGATTTAATGAGTTACGTCGCAGGAACCTCAGCATCGACGCCGGGCTATGCACTCGATCTGACGGATGACGGGCTGGTTGTAGGCGGAAGTGGTGGCATTCCGGAGGTCACGGGTTCAACATGTCGAGCAACGGCGTGGCGCTTGCACACATCAGCAGCAATGCCACACATTGAGATGATCGATCTTGACCCGATCGCAACCACTCCATTTCGCTGGTCGATTGCTGTGGCGGCAGAACCATTTCCGGATCTCAAACCGGTTGAGATTGTGGGCACGGGCGCGAAGATCTGTGACGGCTTCCGAACAAACGCGAAGTTCAGATTGACGGGTGCCGCAGCATCCACGATTACAGATGCGCAGCCGTCAAACTTCTTCAATAGTTACTTCGTGAATGGCTTGCGCAGTTGGGCTTGCGATGTTGTCAACGGTATGGCTCCGGTTGGCAGCTTTGACATGCCAAGTCCGATGTCTCTTGCAGAGCATCCGCCGTGCCCGCTAGACGGGCCAACGATCTTCGGATGCGCATTTCCGTACTGGTGTGGGGCGCAATTTTATGGAAGTGGTCTCGTTGAGTTTCGACGCGATGCGACGTTTCCTCACTCGATTTCAGACGGTCAGATCACCGGAGTTCGTTCCATCTCACAGGAGGGCGGTATGGTTGCAGGTTTCGTCGAGCCGCATCTTGGTACATGCGGGCAACAGGGCGCCCTCTGGCCGTATTCGGAGCCAGGGCACGCGCGGAAGCTCCCGAGTCCCAATGGATTTCCCGGTGCGACGGCGCAACGATGGCGGCACATGCCGAGTGGATGTGGAACCGACGTCGTGCTCGGCTGGTCGACGAAGTATGAACCTGCACTAGGGATCATTTGGTCGCGCTGCGCGGGTGCAACAGACTGGGATTTCTGCGGGTGGAAGGCAGGCTCACTTACACCGTCCGGCACGGAGGGCTTTGAAATTTTACAGATGTATGAAATCAACGAGCTTGGAGAGGTGATCGTCATCGTTCGAGACGATGTGAGCGCTCCAAGCGCACGGGGCTACTACCTCGCAGTTTTTGGAAAGGCAGGAGATTTCAATCATGACTGGCGCATTGGCGCACCCGATTTGTCCATGTTGTTCAACGTATGGGGCTCAACTCAACACATGGAGCAGGACCTTGACCAAAACGGCGTGGTAGATGCGTTAGACCTCGCCATCTTGCTGCAGATGTGGAGCGATACCGAGCGCGTCCCATTGCGCTTGCCTTGCGGGGGCACGTTTTGCCTTCCAGAAATTGCTAGGGCTGCGCCGCCCTGCGCAGGGCTCGAACTGGCGTTGGCTGCGTTTGGCTATGACTGTTGCGCAGACTTTCGCGCGAGTGTGCCGACCATGGATGGACCCTGTTTGAACGCGATGTGTGAAACGATGAGCGCGATCATCCAATTTGTAGGAGAGGAATAACTATGAGAGCTCTATTTTTTCCCGTGGCTTGTCTCTGCTCTGCTGTTGTCATTCCCCTGTGTGTTGAACCTGTCGAGGCGTCGATCGTGTGGTACAAAGATAAGGGTTTGTGGGAGGCTGCGGCCGGCGCAACCAGGACAATCGACTTTGTATCTGCCCTGCCTCCAATGGGTATTTATGAGGACGAGTACATCTCGCAGGGATTGATCCTTGACTATAGGGTTCCTGTTCAGCAGCCCGCGCAATGGTGGAGGTTTGACGAAACTTCTGGAGGTGCCGGAGCGATGTTGCATGATGGCGGTGGTCTTGCAGATGCTAACGGCATCCAACTTGCGTTCCGTTTTACGCAGCCCGTGAACGCTTTCGCGAGCGTTGGGTTGAGTGCTTTCACCCCGGTGGATTGGTATTCCTTCTACCTCAATGGGACGTGGGTTGGGTCTATGTACCGACCGAACGGGCAAAATGGAAGCGAAGATCCGTTTGATGGTGTCGTTACCGACTTTTACTTTGACCGGGTGATTACAACTGCGTGGTACGTCGACGATGTGTATTTTTCAACGATTCCTGCACCTGCCGCTCTGCCGATCATCGGGATTGGAGCGGTGATCTTTCCGCGTCGTCGGCGGTGAGATTGAGATGTCGGGAGTAATCGGGGGCAGGCACATTGGATCTTTCCAGCAACCGAAGATATGGTCGTCGATCCTACTGGTGCTGGTGATAGTTTCGCGGGCGGCATGATGGGTCACATCGCGCGCATGGGCTCCACTGATTTTGCAACGCTGCAAGACGCGCTCACATGGGGAACCGTGATGGCGAGCTTCACCATCGGCGGCTTCAGCCTCGACGGACTCCGTCACGCAACTCCCGCAGCAATCGCGCAGCGGCACGCGAGATTCAGAGACGCGGCGCGGATTGCGTGAGTGGACGCGCGGTACTCTCGAGGACAGGATTCATTTGCATACAACTCGCTCTTCGCGCAAAACCTTGACTCTTTCGTCGTGCATGAGGCGACGGATGTTTTGGGGACCGCTTGCGGTGGGCGCGATCGCGTATTGCGCGATGAGTTGGCATCTCTCCGGGCTGTCGCCGTCGTTGAGTTACGGATCAAGGGTTCCGATCTACATGGCATGGGCTGCGATCTCCGCAGCTGCTGCTGCCACAAGTGGATTTGTTTGGATTCGTGCCTGCGTCGCAACGCGATTC
>QWPV01000001.1:9982-72481 GCA_003671055.1 Planctomycetota bacterium | reverse complement strand
CGGGCTGTCGCCGTCGTTGAGTTACGGATCAAGGGTTCCGATCTACATGGCATGGGCTGCGATCTCCGCAGCTGCTGCTGCCACAAGTGGATTTGTTTGGATTCGTGCCTGCGTCGCAACGCGATTCATACTAGTTTGCGCCGATTGTGAATACGACCTGCGAGGGCGAGGTTCCTCCGACAGGCTCTGCCCGGAGTGTGGCGCTGACTTTCGCCGCACCGAAACGCTTGCGTTGGAATCATCCTCTTCTGGCAAGTGGATACTGATTCCCGGCGTACTACTACTTCTCGGTGCGGCAGCGTGTGCTGCATACTCCGCGTTGCTTGTTCTACTGTGGGTAGGCGGCGCGTTCGCGTAGCTCTTCACGTGTTGTACGCCGATGAGGGGCGATCGGGGACAAGGGGCGATCGGGGAAATGCACGTTACTCGTCCGAGACGGAAGGATTCAACCACGCTGCATTGGCTTTCGAGGAGCGTTCGCGGGAATTGTGCCTGTCCTCGATTGCTCCCCAGAATTGTGATCTGGGCTTGCCTGTCCAACGCACTCCTCCCAGAATTGTGATCTGGGCTTGCCTGTCCAACGCACTCCTCCAACGCACTCCTCCAACGCACTCCTCCAACGCACTCCTTCCAACGCACTCCCGAAACAATCCGTGATGTTCTGACAAGTTCAGTGGTTTGCTCTTTGACACGTCATGTTGATTGCGATAGACTGCGTGTTACTTAATTGCGGGATGATTGGACTTTCGTGGAAGGATTGAACAATGAAACGAGACGCGGCACGGATCGCACCATCACTATTCTTGATGGCCTTGACGCTGTTCGCGAGTATTACCCCGTACTGGTCGCCCGCGCGCGCGACAGGAGCAAACCTCATCAGGGCCGATTGGGCGGCGGTGCTTGCCGCGAAACAAGCTCCAGTTCGAGCTAGCACATTCGGAACAGCCTACGCGGAGCAATTCATTCGACTGTCGCTCAGCACCCAACCAGTTGAATTGCAATCAGTTTCAGCCGTTGGCCCCGCTGGAGAGGCTTGTAGTTGGACGACGGCTTTCCTCGGACCTGAGATGCTCTCTCAAGCGCGGTCGGGTGAATTGCCCGCCCTAAAGGTTGAGGCACTCACGGCTGTTCGAGCGCAGGCGCATCTCATCGTTGGTACCCTTGCGGGTCCCACAGGCGCGTCCGCAGTCGTCGGCTTGTACCACGCTACTCGCGATACTGATGGCACTCGCTACTTCCATATTGTTCCGATCGGGCAAGCGGCGCCTTCACTTATCGCCTTCTCACGGAGATGACGGGCCTCGTCCAAGGAACTCCGCCGAACGCAAGTAAGAACCCTTGTGACTCACTGACACACTGCCATGACCTTTATCGGCAGCGGATTGGTGACGCGTTACGCGAGTTCGCTAGGTGTATGCAAGACCAAGTTCCACCGCTCTCGATTTGCGCGGTTGCGTGCCTTGTCCTCTGTGTGCCGTTGCTTGCTGGAACTCCGATTGCTTATCTGGCGTGCGTAGCTGCGTGCGAATTTGGGTGCACTGTCGCCGGCGTCATTGACTGGCAATCATGTGAATCGTTGCTCACCTTCGCCACGGACAACGCGAAGGCAAGTTATTGTGGCTGTATCGCTTGGAAAGAGTCGAACTGTCGATCCGTGGACTGGGAGATCGACATCGTAGGCTGTGCACCGTAAGTCGTTCGAAAAACTACACAGGGAGGTCTCGCGTGCGTGAATCTCGAATTGCATTGGCGCTTGGACTCTTGGCACTCACCATTTCGCTGCTTGCTGCGTTCAGCGCGATCCCCGCTTTCGTGCGCGCTGGTTTCCCTTTGCGGACGAAGATGCTCATCGTCGATGACGCTTCGGGAAGTCCGCGAGCCTTTCTCACGACGCAGCCGGACGGCTCGCCCGCGTTGAAGTTGCTTGACTCGAGCGGCGTTGTTCGCGCGGAGTTGTCTCTCACGCCGGCAGATGTTCCTCATGTGTCGCTGTGCGGGAGCGACGGGCGTTCTCGAGTGTCGCTCACGCTTCATGGTCACAACGGGCAGCCCGAGTTGATCCTTTCATCTCCAGATGGGCGAAAAGAGTGGCGAATCGGCATGAACGAGTCAGGCGACGCGCCAGTCATCTTTGAGCGCGAGTGAGGATTGAGGCTCATCTCCAGCAATGCACGCTTCGATCGCGCAGGAATGCGCGTCGAACGGGCTGTCGCCGTCGTTGAGTTACGGATCAAGGGTTCCGATCTACATGGCATGGGCTGCGATCTCCGCAGCTGCTGCTGCCACAAGTGGATTTGTTTGGATTCGTGCCTGCGTCGCAACGCGATTCATACTAGTTTGCGCCGATTGTGAATACGACCTGCGAGGGCGAGGTTCCTCCGACAGGCTCTGCCCGGAGTGTGGCGCTGACTTTCGCCGCACCGAAACGCCTGCGTTGGAATTATCCTCTTCTGGCAAGTGGATACTGATTCCCGGCGTACTACTACTTCTCGGTGCGGCAGCGTGTGCTGCATACTCCGCGTTGCTTGTTCTACTGTGGGTAGGCGGAGCGTTCGCGGGAATTGTGCCTGTCCTCGATTGCTCTACGGAGTCGGGCTGACGGTTCCGCGCGCGTTGATTCTCGCCGCGATTTCATCAAGGCGCGTCATAGGAAGCGCTTCCGAATCCCCGAGAATGATGAGTTGGTTCGAGAGCGGGGAGTGCACAAAGAGGCAACAGATGATTCGATCGTCCGCCACAACTGCGAGGTACTGCTCAACATATCTCCCCGACGATTGCGCGAGAGCATCGGTTGCACGCGGCGAGAGGTAGAGCTGGAGCGCTGGGCCGCCAGTGGCACTCGTGATTGGTGCCGTCCTTTCGACATCCGCTTCGGTGAGAAGTGGAACCGCTTCGAGAAAGTAAGGTTCGCCGCGCGATCCCGTCATCAAGAGTGATCGACTCTCCGATCGCTCCAAGGACGCGACATGCACAGCAAAACCGCTCGGCTGCGCGGCGATCGGTGGTGGCGTCGGGTCGGCGGGCTTCCCACAGGCTGTTTGAAACGCGACCGAGAGGAAGATTGCTGCAAGGTGAAATCCTGATCGCATGGGTTTCCTTCCGACCGCGTAGGTCGAGGCATCAGTCAATCCGCGCTCGACGAGCCGAATCGATCAAGAACGACTTCTATGTCATCCACATCGACCACGCCGTCAAAGTTGAAGTCAGCCGTTGAGGTTGAGGTTCCAAGCGCTTCAATCACATGGATGAGCGCGGTCTGGAGTTTGCTGCAGGGCTCAACTCCGAGTAGGAATCCAGGCTCCCGCACGACCGTGGTGAGAGCACCGGAGCGACAGAAAGGTTTCGAGTGAAGGCAATCAGCGGCAAAGGGTGTAGGTGCCCCCTTCATTTGTGTTGGTTCCGAGCTCCTGGCAATCGCAGACGCATTGATTGTATGAGAGCCACAAGCACTTCGGGCCGCAGTCGGCTCCGATCTCTATGCGGGTGATGTGCACACAAGTTTCTTCGCAGGCTTCGTAGCATACCCAAACATAGCTTCACGTACATCCGCTTCCACAGGTTCCAGCTAGACACAGAACTCCCTGCGGTTGACACTCCCCGCTGAGTGCGGGCCCAAGGCAAACTCTCTTCTTCCAACAGAAATGATCTTGAAGAGGCTGCCACGGGGATGGTTGAACCTGTGCGATTCCAATCTGCATCGTGCATGCGAGCGTGAGTCCTGCCAGGAGCGGCCACAGATTTTCTAGTCGCCTTTGCATCGCGCGAATCCGATCGCTACCGAAAGAATGCCTCACGGTGACTATTTACACGCGAGAACTTGAATCTTGCATTACACGTGGGTCAGTTTTTTGAAATTTAGTTTGCTTGGCGTGCGAATCTTTTGTTTCGGAATTCCGCAGTGAGGGCGAAGCCCGACCGGAGCGGCGGGTGCCATCCGCGTCGACAAGGGGCGCTGGTCGAGCGGTGGAGGTTTATAGTCTTTTACCTAATACCTGCTGAGGTCCACGGAGCTCATTACTTGGCTTACATGTCGAACGGCAGAAGTTTCGAAGCAGCATCCACGCGATCCATGCCGCAGGGGCGTACACGAACGAATTCAAGATCGCTCCGCTCCAGAGCGGCTTCCACGGAATCCCTGGGAAGAACGACACGCGCGTCACCGAGCCGAACGCGCTCGGAATTGGAATCCAGTCGTGCGACATCAATACCCACAATGCGCCGCCATCACTTCGGGTGCTAGGAACAGCTTGCGCGAGTGCTACGCTCTCGTCGCGCCACGCGAGCGCGGCGTCGAAACTGAATGCGGGACTCTCAGGATTCAGCAACTCTGAGGTGATGGAGTCCGCGCTCAGCGTGCCGTTCCAGACGTAGGTCGCGCGAGCAATCGTCGAATGAAATGGCCATCCCCACCCTGCGGATGCGCGCAATTCGATCGCACCAATCGCGTTTAACTGCGCTTTGCGGTTGTCGAGAGGAGCGACCCACACAGGAGGTTCCGTTTCGATCGATCCGAAGTATCGCTCGAATTGCGCAACTGAGCGATGCAGTACCCCTTGGTTCAGTGAACTTCCATCGCGCGCAATGCTTGGATCGCGCGCGTCGAGGCAAGCCAACATTTCGTCGAGCGTCGACGGAGGAATTGCCGCGCCGAGCAGATCGTCGAGCCTCTGCTGGGCTGCGAAAATCCTAGGATCAACCGGACCGATGATGCCCCATTGCTCGCCGAGACTTCGGCGGAGCACCGATCCTCGGACTGCACGCCAGAGCACAAACCGACCCTCCGCGCGATCCACAAAGAACGCGGGTTGTCGCGCGCGGTCGTCTAGTTGCAATCCTGACGACTCCCCTCGGTCGCCGTTGTCTCCGCTGCCAGCCTCTGGCATTGGGAACACTAGAGGGCTAAGCCCTGACACCCACAAGCGATCGAAACTGTCAGGAGGCGACGGCCATGCGACAACGTACGGGCCGAGCGCAATGTCGTAGTGAGCATGTATCAATCCGAGTGCGGAAGTAGCCATCGCAACCGCTTGTTGAAAGAGGAAGCCGATGAGGAACCACCGACATCCGCGAGAAAACTGGTGGGTGAACATTGGTCGGTGTTTCTCAGGTGTCATACCCGTCTCCCGAGCGAGCGCGGTTGCTCTCAACATACCTGTGAATGAACAAAAACGCATACGGTCGAACTCTTACATTCAAGGGGGAGGCAGGTGACGACAGCTCGGCGTCACTGAAACCGGTGTCGGGTTCGGGAGATAGTCCACGCCATCACATGGTGAGCTCTCAATGTCCCAACCGCTGGCCCCGGAAGGTGGAGGCATGCAGAGATCTTCGAGGTCAACGTACTCGCCTCCATCATGAGGATGCGATGTTTG
Organism: Planctomycetota bacterium; assembly: GCA_003671055.1. Taxonomy (GTDB): domain Bacteria; phylum Planctomycetota; class Phycisphaerae; order Phycisphaerales; family SM1A02; genus F1-140-MAGs142. Next base: position 67,109 of record QWPV01000001.1, on the reverse strand, counting down.
TGGTGTCCGCCCACAGCACTCTGCAAGATGTTCACAGAATCTCGCCATCGATGCAGGGTTACCCCAGAATGGAGGTCGTGGTTCCCGCGCGGTGACTGGAGCATCCGTGAATCCGCGGGTCGGAAAACATGGAGGCTCTTCCCATTGAGGTTCGATCACCCGACCACTCTCATCCTTGCATTCTTTATCTAGGAAGCGGACGCCGCGCATCGCCATTTGCCGCCGACCCGCGGGGGAGAATGGATACGGTCCTACGACTTCACCCGTGTAGGGATCGATCAAATAGTATTTACCTCCGAGCATGAGAGTCGGCATCCAATGGCCGAAGTACTCACCGTGCCCCTCGCACTTCCATCGAAAGAGGAACGATCCCACCACGACGCTGTCTCCCATTTTACGAACAAGCCAATTTCGCAACGCGATCATGAAGTCATCGCAATCAAATCCATCATCATGCTGATCATCCTTCCACAGACCCGCTTCGTACATACAACGCAAGTGTGATGCACGGACCCACCAACGCAGATCACAGAGTCGTTGCTCAGTAACGGTGCGCTCATACTCAACTGATGTCTCTTGTGGCGGTTGGAGCAGGAGTACGGCGTCGCTCGGAACCGCCGCCGCCCGAAGGTTCAGTGTCTCCAGATTTCCCGCTTCATCGAGGCAAATCTGGTCGACCTCGATTCCGCTCTGATTCGAAATCGCCTCAAGAGCGAGTGCGCAGTGCCTCGAAGCAGCCGAGACGTCTTGCTCCGCCTGAGGTGCCAGTTTGCCTGTGACAACAAACTCACGAAACTGTGCTCTCACGAGTTCATCGTCAGCCATCAATTGCCACACATCATAGGTACTGCCGTCGTGTGCTTGGAAAAGTCGATCTGCAAAGACGATCCGGAACACACGCTCCCATGGAAGATAGACAAGCCCAAAGTCCGAAGGGAGTTCGTTATGAAACTCAGCTTGAACCTGCGCAGCAGTAAGCGACGACACGCCACTCGCGTTTGCGATCCATAGATCGTCCCAATGCGCCAAGACGAATTCTTTGACATCGGCTTGGTTGATTGGTTCTGTTGGATTCCACGCGACAGCGGTGGCTGGTGGTGGCACATCAGCGAACGCTATCGCACGGATGCCGCAGGCGCAGGCCCATGCGAGGAGAAGACGCGGTGACCAAACTCGGGCGTCTATGTGCTGTCTCGGCATCTGCGTTTACTCCTCACATTCGTGTGCATCCGCGTGAATCGGCTCGCTCTCTTCTGCCGTGCAACTTCCGCGACCCAACGCGTGAGCATGCGGGACACTACCGTTTTCCGAGCGTGCGCGTGGCTATGGCTATGGAGGCAGATGCTCAACCTCGTTCATTGGAGTCTCCATCGAGACCCCGCTCGGTGAGACTTGATGGCCTGCATGAGGTTGGTTTGCGCGAAATGTAAAACCCGCGACGCTAGATCCAACCCGCAACGCTTCGCGAGATTCAGATACGCCGAACGAAACGCCAAACGCGCGCGAGGTACGCTTGTCGTATGCGCTGCAAACTCCTTCGAACTGCGTTGGTTTCCGCGATCGCTGTTGGCTTTCCGCTTCTTGCTTCGGCGCAGACGTATACGCCGTTGCAGCAGATTCCTGGTGCGAAGGACATGCGTCATATGTCGCGCATTGCGGGAAGTGCGGGTGGCGGGGGCACGATTGGCCGCGTGATGTGGCCGGTTGCGGGATCGCGGATCTTCTTTGAGAAGGACGGCGTGTGGCAGAGCGTGGATCTTGAGAATGGCGAGTTGAATCCGAGTGGCGCGCCGAAAGATGGGTTTGGTCCTGCGGTGGATCGTCCGCCTGCGGGCGAGAAGCGTGCGGGGCGTGGACGACAAGTTGCGCAAGAGACTTCGCCTGATGGCATGTTCATTGCAGAGACTGTCGACGGCGATGTGATCCTTCGTCCGACCGATGCTGCGGCGGCTGCGAAGCCCAAGCGTGATGCGTCGAAGGGTGATCGACCGCGCAGTGGTGCGAAGAAACCTGCGGCACCTGTTGCAGCAGTCGTGCAAGAGGCTAAGGCGAAGCGCATCACGGAGGATGGTGGTGAAGGGCGCATCAAGTACGGCACCGCGAGTTGGGTCTACGGCGAAGAACTTGATCAGACGACTGCGATGTGGTGGTCGCCGGATTCTTCGAAGCTCGCGTTCTATCGATTTGATGAGTCGAAGGTGAAGGACTACTGGCTGCTTGGTGGTCTTTCAACAACGCGCACCGCATTGATGAGCGAGGCGTATCCGAAACCAGGTGAACCGAATCCAACCGCGGAGATTCTTGTCTACGACATGAAGAGCGGCGAGACGACCAAGGTTGATTCTGCGCTTCCTGAAGACGCGGAGCACTACGTCTACAACGTGCGATGGTCGCCTGATGGCAAGGAACTTCTTTTCAATCGAGCCTCGCGCCGACAGGATTTCGTAGAGATTGTCGCAGCGAATCCATCTACAGGCGCAAGCCGCGTGGTGCATCGCGAGACGCAGGCGGCCTGGCAAGAGAACCGTCCACTCACGCGATTTCTTGAGGATGGTGTGCACTTCATCTTCGAGACGGAGAAGAACGGATTCAAGAACTACGAGATTCGATCACTCGCGGATGACTCGGTGATCAGTGTGACGACGAATGATTTTCCCGCGCATGAGATCGTGCTGGTGGATGAAAAGCACGGCGATCTCTGGTACACGGCGCCGATCGGCGCGAGCGCGAATGCGGTGCAAGCGCAATTGCATGTCGCGAAACTTGACGGCACTGGAAGTACGTGCGTGACGAGTGAGCCGCTGAGCCACTCAGACTTCCGCATTGCACCCGATGGTGAGTCTGTCGTCGCAACGGCGGAGTCACACTCGGTTCCTCCGCGCACGGTGGTGTATGCGCGCCGTGGTGAACATGCGGGGTTGATTGCAACGATCGCAACTGGCGACGACTCGACGCTTGCTGCGCAGGGCATTCGCGCGAGTGAACTTTTCACGTGTAAAGCAGCCGATGGGGTTACGGATCTTTATGGCGAGTTGTTCTTTCCGCCAGCATTTGATGAGACGAAGTCCTATCCACTCATCGTCGATACCTACGGCGGTCCAACGGTGCAGTTGGTGAAAGATGTGTGGCGACCGTGCAATCCACACACCGCGTTGGGCTTTCTCATTGCACGCGTCGACAATCGCGGCACGCCTGGTCGCGGCAAAGCATTCGAGACTGCGACCTATCGGGCACTCGGTGGTGCTGATGCGGATGATCAAGCAGCGGCGGTGTCGTTCCTTGTGAGTGACCGTGCGTACATCGATGGAAAGCGCGTCGGCATCACTGGTCACAGTTACGGCGGCTACATGTCCGCCATCTGCATCATTCGTCATCCAGAGGTTTTCGCAGCAGCCGTTGCAGGCGCGCCTGTGACGGATTGGCGCAACTACGATTCGATTTACACCGAGCGGTACATGCAACTTCCTGCGGAGAACGCGGAGGGCTACGACCTCGGCAGTTGCGTGAAGCATGCGGGGAATCTCAAGGGCAAGTTGCTGTTGCTGCACGGGATGGTGGATGACAATGTGCACCCTGCGAACACCTTCGAACTTGCGAATGCGTTGCAGTCGATCAACCGACCGTTCTCCATGATGGCGTTCGCGAATTCGGAGCACGGCATTTGGTCGCCTGCAGTGGAGAGCGTGAAGTGGAGTTTTCTAGTGGACGCGCTGCAGCCCTCACCGACGCGTTGGGTTCGCCCTGATGCAAACTCCGGCGCGGGAGAGGAATCTGCTGCGCCGAGCGAAGGTGGCGCATGATGCTGCTTCCTCCCGATCGCTCGCACGTTGCAACCGAGGCGCGAAATGCAGCATCGGCAGCGCTCGATGTGATGAGCACGCTTGAGGTCGTGCAACTGCTCGCGCGCGATCAACATGATGCGGTTGCTGCGGTGGAAGCATGCGCGGCGGAACTCGCTGCGTTTGCCGAGGTTGCCGCCGCGCAACTCGCGCAGGGTGGACGATTGATCTACGCAGGTGCGGGCACGAGTGGGCGACTCGGCGTACTTGATGCGAGTGAATGCCCGCCGACGTTTCGCTCAGATCCCGCGCAAGTTGTGGGCATCATGGCGGGCGGTGATGGAGCGCTTCGGAAGTCGAGTGAAGGACGCGAAGATGAGTGGGAGGGGATCGCCGAAGAGTTTGAACGACTTGGTGTGTGCGAAAAGGATGCGTTCGTTGGAATCGCAGCAGGTGGCACGACGCCGTATGTGTTGGGCGCACTTCGACTCGCAAAGGCTCGCGGCGCAGTGACTGCGTTTCTCACCTGCGCACCGCACGCGCGGCCAGAGTGTTGCGATCACTGGCTTGTACTTGCCACGGGTCCTGAAGTACTCACTGGTTCGACGCGACTGAAGGCTGGCACCGCGACGAAGATTGCACTCAATGCAATCACCACTGCAGTGTTCGTGAAACGCGGCAAGGTGTACGGCAATCTCATGGTGGATCTTGCTGCGACGAATGACAAACTCGTCGATCGCGCGATTCGAATCTATCGCGAGTTTTTTCCGAGCGACACGAGTGCATCGGCGCTTGATGCATTGCGCAACGCAGAAGGATCACTCAAGCTCGCACTCGTGATGCGTGCACATCAATGTTCGCGCAGCGCTGCGAGTGCGCGACTCGCAGCGTGTGAGGACAATCTCCGCGCGTGCTTGCATCGCGACGACGCGCACTGAATCATGTTCTGTAGGCAAAAACAACGAACCCCGCGCAGATGCGCAGGGTTCGTGTGTTTCAATCTTGTGCAGACGAATCGTCGAAACGATTAGACGGCTTCGTTGAGACCCTTCATTGCGCGGATGCGAACCTTGCGGCTTGCTGGCTTCGCCTTGAAGGTTTGCTCTTGACCGGTGAATGGGTTGATGCCCTTGCGCGACTTGGTCGCTGGCTTCGCAACAGTGCGCATCTTTGCGAGACCGAAGAGATTGAAGGTGCCGCAGCCCTTCTTGCCGAGGTCGGAGGTGATCATCGTGGTGAGAAGGTCGAACACACTGACGACTTGCTTGCGCGTGAGTCCGGTGTGTGCGGCCATCTCAGAATAGATGGAACCCTTGGTGCGAGTCTTGACGGCGGGAGTGATCTTGAGTTTCGTTGCCATACGTGGGAGTCCTTTCAAGCGGCGGAGCGACAGGATCCATACCTGTCGAATACACGGGAAAAGTAGCGTTCTCTGCGCACTCGCGCAAGAGAATGCAGGGAAACCCGTTCTTTTTTGCATTTTTCTTTGGAGCGTCAAAAAACCCTAAAAATGAGGGAATTTTGGTTTGCGCAGTCTTGCGTCAGTTCGACGCAGCAAGTTCGTCACCGGCCGTCGAGTGAATCGTCAGCTTCTTCGAGGAAGATGCTCGCTTCCAATGTCTGTGTAGGCGGGGGAACAAATGGCACCATTGTCGAAGGAAGTTTCGGAGTTCGAACCGCGAGAGTGAACGCGCCGATGTGCGCTGAGGTGTCTTCATCGAGTCGCTTGCGTGGCCACTTCTTGCCGTCCGCGAAGACGCCGCCGCCCGAGTCGAGCAACGACCAGGTGTTGCTCCCACGCACGAGCACTGCGTGGATGAGTTCGACAGTTGGATCCGCGAGGACGATGTCGCAGGTCGTCGCGCTGCCGATGACGAGACGCGCCGCGGTCTGACTGAGATCGACAACGAGCTCAACGCCGCCGAGCGCGCTTGTGATGATGAGCGTTGGTCGAACCGTTTGTGTTTGCGCCGATGCTGCAAGCGTGGCTTCATCCGTGAAGTCAGGCTGCGCGTCGAGCACGTCAATCGAGAGTCGCGCCGCGCCTGATTTCGTGATCGGTGCGCGGTGAAGTGCTTTGTCCACAGGCTCTGGATTCTTGATCCACAGCACCGCAGCGCCCATCTTAACCCATGTTTCAGCAGAGAGTTGCGCGTTGCGGCATTCGCCAGCTGCTGTGAGTAATCCGCTCTGCGAGCCCGCGTCTACAACCCGCCACACGCCTTGATGGCAGTACAGAATCGCGTGGCGGCGGCTTACTGATGCAGCGTCCACGATCACATCACACTTCGGGCTTCGACCAATCCAATACGCCCGCGCCGGTTCGATGTGGCGCTGCAGAAGAAGTGATCCGTCGGCTGCGCTGATGAGCAGTTCTGCCATTGGTCGCGTCCTCTCTAGAAGGTGCGAGCGGTCGGGCTTAGCGGGGTCGAACAGGTGCGCGACCCACTGAGTAATACGAGAATCCGAGCTGATCCATCGCCTGACTTCGATAAAGATTTCGACCATCGAAGATCAGTTTCGACGGAAGGAGCTTCGCGACCCACTCCCAATCCGGCGAGCGGAACTCCGCCCATTCAGTGGCGACGACGAGCGCGTCGGCGCCTTCGAGGGCGGCGTACATGTCAGCGGCATGGACGACCGCAGGCATCTCTTTGCCGAGGTTCTCAAGGGCAACGGGATCGAACGCGGTGACGGTGGCACCAGCGGCAATCGCTCGCTGCATCAGGGCAATCCCGGGGGCTTCGCGGATGTCGTCGGTTCGGGGCTTGAAGGCCACGCCCCAGAACGCCAGTCGCTTGCCGGCGAGGTTTCCACCGAATGCGCCTTCGATCTTCGACCAGAAGTACCCGCGCTGCGCTTGGTTTACTCGGTGGACTGACGCATTGAGTTCGCATTCGAAGCCAACTGCCTTGCCCATCGAAACAACCGCGAGGGTGTCCTTCGGGAAGCACGAACCGCCGTAGCCGAGGCCCGGATAGAGGAACTGGTTTCCGATGCGCTTGTCGGCGCACATGCCTTCGCGCACGTTGTTCACGTCGGCGCCGTATTTCTCGCAGAGATTTGCCATCTCGTTGATGAACGAAATCTTGCACGCGAGCATCGCGTTGGATGCGTACTTCACCATTTCCGCCGAGCGCACATCCATGATGAAGATCGGATTGCCCTGACGGACGAATGGCTCGTACAGCGCGCGCATCGTCTCGCCCGCATGCTCGCTCTCCACGCCGCATACCACGCGATCGGGCTTCATGAAGTCGTTGATCGCATCGCCTTCTTTGAGGAACTCTGGATTGTCCGCAATCGCGAACGACACGTTGGTCTTCGAGCGAATGAGATCGCGAACCTTGTGGCTTGTGCCCACTGGCACCGTGCTCTTCACAACAATCGTGCGAGGCGTTGCTGCTTCGCCGAGTGTGTTGAGCGCGTCGGCGATGTCGCTTGCGACAGCCAATACATATTGAAGATCCGCGCTGCCGTCTTCGTCACTCGGCGTTCCCACGCAGATGAAAATGACATCCGCGTGTCGGTAGGCTTCAAGCTTGTCGGTGGTGAATTGCAGTCGTCCCGTTCCAGCGTTGCGCTGGATCATTTCCGAAAGACCAGGCTCGTAGATCGGGCTCTCGCCACGCTTGAGCATCGCAACTTTGCGCGCGTCGACATCAAGGCAAATGACATGATTACCCGTCTCCGCAAAGCATGCGCCCGTGACGAGTCCAACGTAACCGGTACCAACCATCGTGAGCTTCATGCGGGGATCTCCAGGGCAACTGTGCAGTGTTCAAAGCAGGGGTCGAGACTGTAGCCCAACGCGGTCGACGTCTGCATGCGCACATGCGTTCGCGATCGCTTTGAGGGTTGAGCAAGATCGGCGTTTCAGGGGTCGGACTTCAAGCGTGAGGGCTTTCGCGGCGTGTGCTTTACCTTCGAACACGATTCGAGCTCAAGCAGCCCACATTTCACGCGAAGAAGTGCACCGTCGGTTGCGCCCGCATATCCGCCGAGCCCATCAGCAGCAACGACGCGATGGCATGGAACGATCATCGGCAGCGGATTGCGTTTCATCGCTTGGCCGATGGCGCGGCAAAGCGCGGTAGGTCGACCAAGTTTTTTCGCGATCCAGCCATAGGTTCGCGTCTGGCCATTCGGGATGCTGCGGCATGCGTTCCAGACAGCCATCTGAAAGGGCGTGCCGAGCGGGGTCTCGATGCGTTTGGCGGCGCGTTCATCGCCATCAATTGCGCTCGCAGCTGCACGAAGCACGCGCTCGGCTTCAGCGCCAGATGCGCGCGTCCATGTGGGATTTCGTTCACTGCCGCGCACCGCCCACTCAAGCAGCAGCGATCCATCCTTGCGTTGATACGCCACGAGCGATCCCCAAGGGGTTGTGAGAGGAGCGAGCGGAGTGGATTCGCACGAGTTCGCCATTGGCGCAAAGCGTACCCATGAAAGCGTCGAACCCCGGCGTCGGCACTATCATCGTTCCTATGACTTCTGCAGCCGCTTCTTCCTACGCTTCCACTTCTGCTTGCTCCACGCACGGCGTCAAGCTCGACACGATGTCCACGCAACTTCTGGCGATGCTGCAGGGCGCAGATCCTGCAATCGCGGAGTGCTACGCGCTTGAAGCGGAACGGCAAGCCACCACGCTTGAACTGATCGCGAGTGAGAATCATGTTTCGACAACCGTCATGCACACGGTTGGTTCATGGCTCACGAACAAATACGCCGAGGGTTACCCAGGCAAGCGCTATTACGGTGGTTGCGAGTTTCATGATCGCGTGGAAGATCTCGCGCGCGATCGTGCGAAGCAACTCTTCGGCTGCCGCTTCGCAAACGTGCAACCGCATAGCGGCGCGAATGCAAATATCGCGGTGTTCATGGCGATGTGCAATCCTGGCGACACGATTCTTTCGCTGCCGATCAAGAGCGGCGGACATCTTTCGCACGGACTGAAAGTGAACTTCAGCGGAACGTATTTCAAGATCGCGGAGTACGACCTCGATCCCACCACGGAACTTTTGAACTACGACGAGATCGCACGCATCGCGCGTGAGACGAAGCCGAAGATGATTATCTGCGGTTACTCCGCGTACTCGCGGGTCATCGACTTCGCACGCTTCCGCGCGATCGCCGATGAAGTTGGCGCGTGCTTGATGGCGGACATCGCGCATATCGCAGGACTTGTCGCAACGGGCGTGCATCCATCGCCGTTCCCACACGCGCACATCGTCACGACAACGACGCACAAGACGCTGCGTGGTCCGCGTGGTGGATTGATTCTCACCAACGACGAAGAGATTGCGAAGAAGGTCGATCGCAAAGTCTTTCCAGGTTCGCAAGGCGGACCGCTGATGCATGTCATTGGCGCGAAGGCTGTCGCGTTCCTCGAAGCATTGCAGCCTGCATTCCGCGACTACTCCATTCAAGTCGTGAAGAACGCGCAAACACTCGCGACTGCACTGACGCAGCGCGGCTATCGCATCTGTTCGGGTGGAACGGACAACCATCTCATGCTCGTCGATCTTCGCGGGCGGTCGGCGGATCTCACGGGCGCCGATGCAGAAAAGTGGCTTGAAAAGGCGGGCATCATCGTCAACAAGAACGGCATTCCGTTCGACCCGCGCTCGCCTGTGGTCACGAGTGGATTGCGTCTCGGTACGCCAGCAGTCACCACGCGCGGATTGAAAGAGCCTCAGATGGAGCAACTCGCAGCGTGGATTGATCGCGTGCTCGGTGCAGCGGGTGATGCAGCAGTGCAAGCAACAGTGCGAAGTGAAATTCGCGAGTTCTGCCGCGGCTATCCGCTGTTCCATTAAGTACGCACGCATGACGCATCAAGCATCGTGGGAATCACTGTTCGAAGGTCGACGCGTACTCATCGCGCCGTTGCCTCCACCGAGCGTGGTTCGAATGCGCGTGCCACTTCGACTGCTTCTACGCCTCACCGCATTACTCTTCGTGCTTGCAGCAGCAACCGGGTTGGGCTACGTCTTCTGGAATCTCTCCGGTCGATGGTGGGTTGGCTTTGCGGTCTTCTCGTTGCTTGCGTGGATCGCGCTCATCATCGGCTTCGGCATCATCGACACGATGCGACTTGGTCGCGCGGATCGACAGAAGCGCTATGAGCGCGCGATGGAACATCCGATTTCTCGTCTGCTTCCGCAGCGAGGTTTAAAACGCGACGAAGTCCTCAATCCCGCGAAGTACACCGCACTCTTCGCACTTGATCCGCGACCGATCTTGCTCTTCGATGAGGCGCTCGCTACCACTGCGGGTGCGGAAGACATGGTTGGAGCACTCGCGCCGTTAGGTCACTTACCTGAGCCAGAACCACTGCAATCAAGCAAGTTCCGGCCAGGCTCGGGAGTCGGCGGCATCCTCATGATCTCGCAGGGATTCCGTTTCATAATGCAGGCGTTTTCGAGCGTGTTCAATGGAGCTCCACTCGGGTGGGAGGCATGGCTTGGCATTGTCATGTTCTTGATGGGAATGCTCCTGCTGCTACAGGATCCATGGCTGCGTCGAAAGTTGGGACTGCCAAAGATGTTCGGATCGGATCCCGAACTCGGCGCGGGATGGATTCGCACGGTGGAGGGCGAGGTGTACACCGTTGAAGATTCCATCGTGATGATGACGCTTGAGGCGAACGCTGTCGAAGTGCGCTGCATTCGTCATGATCGCGTTGAATGTTTCTTCCTTCCGATCTTGTACACGTCCTCTTCACGCAAGGCGAAGAGTTCAACATTTGGCGTTCGTGCCAAACTCGGCGCTGCTGCAAATCGAGTAGCTGGCGAAGTTCGTGAGGCCGTCGACGCTGCAGCGAAGCACGAGTCGAAGGAGATGCCGACCACGGATGAGCCGCTGCGATTGCTTCTGTCGAGTTGGACCTATCCAGCACCGCGTGCGGAGCTCGCACCACCGCCAGACTTTGCAGCACAAGCGAAACGCGACTATCGAGGCCCGTTGAACCGATACTTCAGTCGTGAACGAAGATAAGTTTCCGCCGCTTTCTCACACCTCTGGCTTGTCAGATGCCGCGATCGATGCAGCGTGGGCGATTTGTCCGCCTGATGCGGATGTCAGTCCTGCAGGATTGCTGCCCGTTGTTGTCGGCGCGCACCCACGCAGCGAAATGCGCGATCGACCGCTCGCATCGCGCTTACTTCAAGCAATTCGACTCTGGCAGCGCGAGAATCTGCAAGACGCGCGCTCGCGCCTTCGACCGATCATTCTGACTGACCTCTGGTATCTCAACGACAAAGAACTCTTGCTGCAGCCGACGATTTGCATCGGCGATCCGAGCTCGAATGCAGCGACTGCGTATTACGCGACGCGATTACCGAAGGCGTATGTCGTTGACGGACAACTGCAAGTCCTCGCCGATATGCAGTTCCTCGAACCAACCGTTGTGATGTGGGGCATCGATGCCAACACCACACGCACCGCACTTGATTGGTTCATCGCGCGCGCAATGCCATCATTCCTCGAGAGCGCGCACGAGTAACGCATCGTCCAACTTCCGCGCGAGCGCTCCACCACGCATCGTCCAACTTCCGCCGCATGCCGATTCACTCGGCAAGGCGGAGTCGAAAGCGAGCGATGGAATTTGCCCTCTGCGGGCAGAATTCCGCGCGAGCGCTCAACTACGGACATAGTCGGTTAACGCGCCATGCCGCTGGAATCGTTGCGCCGTTTAATCGCGTGTACTGCACACGATCGTGCAATCGGTAGGGGTGACCTTGCCAGATCTCCACGCACTCAAGTGCAACGCGAGTACCGCCCCAATGCGGCGGACGCGGTACAGGCACCCCTTCGAACTTTGCGAGGAACGTTGCTTGACGCAACTCGAGTGCTTCGCGCGACGCGATCGGTTCCGACTGCGCACTCGCCCAAGCATTCACTTGACTCTCGCGTGGTCGTTGCGCGAAGTACGCGTCACTCTCGGCATCACTGATGGGCGTGATCGCACCTTCGATACGAATCTGACGATTCAAGATGTCCCAGAAGAACAGCAACGCCACCCGAGGGTGCGCGAGCATTGCGCGACCTTTGCGTGATTGGAAGTTTGTGAAATACACAGCACCGTGAGCATCGAATCCGCGCAGCAACACTGTGCGCGCGCTCGGTTGCCCGTCAGCATCCACCGTCGCGAGTGTCATCGCGTTGGGATTAGGAATCGCGTGCCTTTTCGCTTCTTCAAACCACGCAAGACACGTCTCGACAGGATCACGCGGCGGATGATCGAAGTCGAATGCAGCAGTGGGTTGCGGTGAAGAATCGCTCATAGCGTTGTCGATAGTAGTCACTTCTTCTTACGCGTTGGGTGCACCGGCGCAGCTGGTTGATAGCGCTGCATGAGATCTTCGATCGCAGCGTTGTCGAGCCGCGCGAACATCTCGAGGAACGCATCACTCTGCGAGGAATCGAAGAACTCGAATGGATCCTCGCGTGTGGCGGCGACCTCGCGCATCACGGCGACCTGCCGCAGCATTGCAGCGTCGCGCATCACTGACGGTTCTGGCGTGATCATCGCCGCCAATTTCGCAGGAATCTCCGTTGCACTTTGAAGTGCGAGGATCTCTTCGGAAAGGTCGAATGCTTTGAGCCAGCGAGAGACTTGCGGATTCGAGAGTGGGACGAGCGCGCGGGGCGAAGGCGCTCGTGGGGCGCTCACTTTCGTTCCTCCCGATCGAAGGTCGCGCTCAACTTGTCGCAGAAACTCTTCGCTCGACATCGTCGTCGCGCCCATGCGTCTTGCGCGCGCAGCCAACTCGCGATCGCTCGAAACCAGAGTCACGCGTCGTGCGGCGCTCGAGTCCGCCAGAATCTCGAGCATCCGTTCGTCGGCGTCGTCGCAATTTCCAGGTCCCTCAATCACGATGCCGCCGCTGCGAAGCGTGGAGACGCGGTGATCGCACACAATCCAGACGACCTCGCGTCCAAACCGACTTCTCGCGATGTAACTCGTGAGTTCTTCGAGGGTGGGTCCCGCAAAGTCCGGCGAGAGAGCGCCTTCAGCGAGCAGGACATTGGACGCATCGACGAGCAGTGGCATGAGAGAGGATCTTCCCGAAAGTGAGGGGTTGCAGAGATGTTATCGGGACAGCCAACTTCGTCGTGACGAGGCAGATTTGCATGCCCCATCGCTTGACTCTGCAGGCGGTTGCGAGTCATATAGGCGGCTCGGCATTCCGCACCCACTGTAGGGCTCGGACCGAGGTGTTTGAAACTGCGAATGTGTTCGCTGTTGTTCGTGTCTTTGAAGGATTTTTCTCATGGCTATTCGTGTGAAGTCTCGTGGTGGTGAGTCCGTTGAGCAAATGCTCCGTCGATTCAAGAAGCTCTGCGAGAAGGAAGGTTTGACGAAGGAACTCAAGCGTCGCGCGCATTACGAGAAGCCCTCGGAACGCAACCGTCGCGAGGCTCGTCGATTCGTGCCAAGGCCGGTCAATCCAGGCGCCGAACTCCGTGCATTGCGCAGCGGCGTGGCAGCAGTTCCATCGAGCGGTCCACGGGCAGGCGCACGCGGCGGTCGTCGTGGTCCTGGCGGTGGTAGCGGCGGTGGTGGTGGCGGCGGCCGTTCGTCATCTCGCTAATCGCGCATCCCAAATGGGTTGGCGATCTGTAGAGATTGGCAATGGTTGGTGTACCTACGATTTTCTCGCGCGCCGCTTCCGAACATGGAGCGGCGCGCGTTTTCTTCCTCAGACTTCCAGAGGCGTTTGATTCGTGCAGCACACGCTGCGTGAACCTTGGAGATTGCAATGGCGCGCGCACGATCCTCATCTGAACCAGCACAAATTCTTGAGTTCGCGATCCAACTCGCTCGCACCCTCGCAGATTCGAAGTGCACCGATGTTGTGCTCCTTGATGTGCGCGGTCGTCGTCCTGAAACGGATTACATCATCATTGGTTCGGGAACGAGCCAGCGACAGATGCGATCGACTGCACAGGAGTGCGAAGACATGGGCAAGGCGCAGGACAATGCGCCGTATCGCAACTCCGCCGATCAAGGCACGACGTGGGTCGTCGTTGACTTCGTCGAAACTGTTGTGCACTTATTCGAGCCAGAGCAGCGCCTCTATTACGACCTCGAGTTGCTGTACGCCGACAGTCTCAAGGTGGACTGGACGAGAGGCGACAGCGTCGACTCCCGCGCCGCTCGCGCAGCACTTCGCGCGAAGAAGGCCGTCGTCAACGTCGACGCGCCTACAACGGAGACTCCAAACGAGTTCATCGACGAGTTTGCAGCAGACTGATGCGCTTCGCTAGACTTCTCGCATGCTCTATCGAGTTCATCGCGTGAAGCTCTTGCTGGCTTGCGTCCTCTTCGCGCCTCTCGCATCACTGCCGATGCAGGCGTTCGCGCAAGAGCCAGTTGCTCCGCCCGTTGTCGCTGTGCCAACACCATCGCTCGAAGGTGCCTGGATCGGCGCAGGCACCGTGACAAACGCACCCGGTCAAGAGTTGTTCACCGCCATCCGCATCTCGCGCGGCGCAGACAAGAAGATGGGTGTGCGGGTCATGGCACCGCAACTTCTCGCGCTCGATGCGCCCGCTCGTGATGTGCAGGTGATCGGTGCAACGGTTGCATTCAGCGTCGACATGCAAGGCGCGTCGATTCGATTCGATGGCGCACTCGATGCAACTGGCGCGTCGATCGTCGGCACATGGGGATTCATCGGACCAAGTGGAAAGGTGGAAGGCGGCACGCAACCGTGGAGCGTGAAGCGCACATATGACTTGCGCGATCTTCCAACCTACGAAGCGTGGAAGGGCGACCTCGCCGTCGGCGCGCAACGCATGGTGTTTGCAATCGCCATTGGCAAGAGCGATCTTGGACTCGTGGGCGCAATGGATATTCCATCGCAAGGCGCGCGCGGTATTCCCGTCAGCGTGGAGGAAACACCGAAGGGCTATCGCTTGACGCTTGCGAGTGGCGCGAAGGCGATCTACGACGTGGAGCGCACTGCGGACAACTCACTTGTGGGCACGATGACGCAGGGCACGTTCAGCGCACCGGTCAGTCTCACGTTTGATCCCGCATACCGAATTCTTGGCAGAGGTCGTCTGCAAGATCCGCAGCCGCCGTTTCCGTACACCGAGCGTGAAGTTTCGATTCCGCATCCGTTCGGTCACACACTCGCAGGAACGCTGACGATTCCGAGTGATGCAACACTTGCTCGCAACGGAAAGTTTCCCGCACTCGTGCTCGTGAGTGGTTCGGGCGCACAGAATCGCGACGAGGAAGTGCTCGGCCACCGGCCATTTGCAGTGATTGCCGACGCACTCGCGCGCAAAGGCGTTGCGGTGTTGCGCTACGACGATCGTGGAACGGGTCGATCGAAGGGCTCGTTCGCAGGGTCAACCACGCTTGATTTCGCGACTGATGCAGACGCCGCGAGCGAGTTTCTGAAGAAGGTCGCAGAGATCGATGCAGATCGCATCGGTATCGCAGGTCACAGCGAAGGCGGGATGATCGCGCCGCTCGTATCGATGTGGCAGAACGAAGGACTCGGCGCGAGTGATCCGGAAAGTGCCGCAGTTTCTTTCCTCGTGCTTCTTGCAGCACCTGCTCAACGGGGCGCGGAAGTTCTCGTGTGGCAGACCGGTGAACTCATGCGTGCAGAAGGCGTGAGCGAAGAAGCGATTGCAGCAGTGTTGGTCGCGCACACAGCGGTGATGAATGCGGTCATCGACAAGCAACCCGCGGCAGAACTTCGCGCGGCGATGGAGACGCTCATTCGTACGCAAGTTGACGCTACTGGCACTGTCATGGACGAGGCATCGCTTCAATCCACGCTCAACGCTGCGATTGCGGGGATGCAAGACAAGTGGATGACAACATTCATCACCTACGATCCGATTCGCGCGATTCAGCGATGCCGTGTTCCGGTGTACGCGATTGCGGGCGACAAGGATCTGCAGGTCGACGGTCGTGCAAACCTCGCATTGATCTCGAGAGCAACGGGCGACGCGGGGTTGCGCGCGCAAGTCCGCTTGTACAACGGGCTCAATCATCTCTTTCAACCGTGCAAGACGGGATCGGTGAGTGAGTACGCTGAAATCGAAACGACGTTTGATGCCACCGCACTCAATGACATGGTCGCGTGGGTCGTGAAGACTTGCATCGAGTTGAAGCCACGCGCAGCACGAACGCCACCACCACTTCCAGCCGAAGGTGATGCAGCAGTGAGCGAATCGGCGAAGTCAGCCCCAACCGGTCAACTTCAAGCAATACCTCTCGAAGTGAAACCAAAGGCTCCCTGAAACACGAAGTGGATTCTCGCGATGTCGTTTGGTCTCGGTAAAGGTCGTTCCCTCGACGCTGGCGAAGCTGGCTTCGATATCTCCACGCTCCCTCGTTCAGACGAAGGGCGATTGCATCCCAATGTATTCTTCGCCACGCCAACGCCGCGTGTGGAGATCGAGATCGGTTCGGGCAAGGGCACATTCCTCCTGCAACAAGCGAGTTTGCAGCCCGAAACAAATTTCCTCGGCATCGAATGGACCGGCGAGTTCTGGAAGTACGCAGCCGATCGCGTGCGGCGCAGCGGGTTGAAGAATGTGCGCATCCTCCGAGGTGATGCAACGCAGTTTCTTCGTCACTGGGTGGAAGACGGCGCTGCGCAAGTGGTGCATCTCTACTTCAGCGATCCGTGGCCAAAGACGCGTCATCACAAGCGCCGCGTCGTGCAAGATCAAACGCTCGCAGACTTTCATCGTGTCCTCGCGCCCGAGGGCGAACTACGCATCGTCACCGATCACGATGCACTCTGGGCATGGGATGTTGAACATGTCGATCGCGCGGCGCATCTTTTCACGCGTCGAGATTTCACGCCGCCGGCGAGTGCGGGCGAGGGCGAACTTGTGGGGACGAACTTCGAACGAAAGTTCCGCCGCGAGGGTCGTCCGTTTCATGCGATGACGTTGGTGCGCAAGTCCTCGTAGCACGAAGCCGTGCGCTTATCGCTCCGGCCGTTGCCACGCGTTGTCAACGTCACGTTCGAGCATGACAGCGGCCATCTTCACGCAGCGCCGACAGATGTGCGCTTCACGTTTAGAGCTATCAAACGCGGGCTCGATGCGTTGCTCAAGACACATCGTGCAGGAGCAGGCGGGGATGTCGGTGTAGGGAGGTTCACTCGCGAAGATCACCGTCGCTCGCCATGCAAGCGTCACACACGGTCCACAGATGTGACTTCCTTGATGGCCTTCCATGAAGGGCAAGGTGTCAATCCAGGGTGCGAGGCAGAAGTCGCAGAGGACATCTTCCATCTTCACGTCGTTCGTATCAGTACCAGTTCGAAACATGCTCCTAGCGTAACGAGCATTCACGTTTCGCGGCGTCTCCTACAATGGCGGGCGCATGGCGCAAGGGATCTCACTCGCGACGAAATGCCAGATGCTCTTCGGAGCCGCAGTCTTCACGATCATCGCTGGAGCGTTGTCGGTGCCGTGGATTCGCACAGCAACGATGGTGCGCGAAAACCAACTCGAAGTGTCGCGCCAACTCGCGGACACATGGTTCGATGATGGGATTTCGATTGGGCGAAGTGAAGGCAGCGCGATTCCGATTCGCTTCATTCGCGTCGATGCGGTGGTGTTCGAAGATGAACAGGATGTCTTCGTGCGCAATGCAGTGGTGCGCTTCGAAGCGGAGCCACAGATTGGCGAACTCTTCGCGAATGAACCCGCGCGCGACGGCATCTTTTATCGCTACGCGCGCGCGATCCGTGCGGTAGATGCGCCACGCATCACGGACGCTCGTTTCATCGATTGGTCGCCGCGACTTGCTGCGCTGAGTCGACCAGATGATCTCGTCGCAGTGCTGCTCATCGATCGCACCAGCGAGTTTGCTGAGGCGCAGATTCTCCAGAACCGCGTGGCGATTCTCGTCGGCGGCGTGTTCGCAGGCGTGCTCGCAATCCTCGTGTTTACCGTCATTCTCAAGCGATTGATCTTCCGTCCCGTGCGTGCGTTGACGAGCGTTGCTGAGAAAGTCGAGCAGGGAAACATCGCGCTGCGCAGCAACTTGCAGACCGGCGACGACTTCGAGCGTTTGTCGAAAGCATTCGACGGCATGCTCGCGCGGCTCGAAGATGGACAGCGACAACTTCGCGCAGTGAACGAAGGGCTTGATCTCAAACTCGGTGAACTCGCGGAAGCAAACGTCGGGCTCTTTGAGTCCATCCGTTTGAAGAGCGAGTTCCTTGCGAACGTCTCGCATGAGTTGCGCACGCCGCTCAATTCCATCGTCGGCTTCGCAGAACTGCTCGAAGAACTCGCGCGCAACGATACGACCGCAGATCCAAAGCGGCTTCGTTACATCGGCAACATTCTCACGAGCGGACGGAGTTTGCTTGAGATGATCAATGAGTTGCTGCAGATGGCGAAGCTCGAAGCAGGGCGCATCGATCTCTCGATCGGACCAACGGATGTCGCGGATTTGCTCGAAGGACTCCAAGCAATCATGCGGCCGCAAGCGAGCGGCAAGCGCATCGCGATTGAAACTTCAGTGGAAGATGGGCTTCCCTCGATCGAAACAGATCCCGGAAAACTGCAGCAAATCCTCTACAACTTCCTCAGTAACGCGATCAAGTTTTCACCAGTCGACACACGCGTGCGCGTCCACGCCGAACGCATGGTGCGGCAAGAGCGTTCAGTCGGCGTCAGAATCTGGGTCATCGATCAAGGCCCCGGCATCCCCGAAGACATGCAAGACACCGTCTTCGAAAAGTTCCGCCAAGTCGACGCAAGCCACACCCGCGAACACTCCGGAACTGGTCTCGGACTTGCGATCTGCAAAGAACTCGCCGACCGATTAGGCGGCAGCGTGGGGTTGAAATCCGCGCCCGGACGCGGCGCACATTTCTTCGTCGAACTCCCTCTTCTGTTTCGCGAGCGCGTGCTTGAGTCGTTAATGCCTGTCTAGCGTCCGGTCGACCCTACGCGCAGAGGTGTACGGTTTTGTGTACGTATCGGCCCGTAGATCGGGGGGTGGCTTTTAACCTGCGAGTTCACCGAGGATTTCTCGGATCTCGCGGTCGGCGTGCAGCATGCGGCGGCGGGGGATGGAGGCGTCGAGGCGCTCTTGGAGCGTCATGAGTTCTGCATGGCGCGCGAAGAATGCGAGGACGGCTTCAGCGACTCGTGAGGGTGGGAGCGTGCCGTCGGGGCAGAAGTAGTTGTAGTCTGCGAAGTTGAGGAACAACTCATGGTGCGTCTGCCCATCGGCAGTGATGATTCCAGCGTCGAAGGACCAGCCGTCTGACTGTTCGCGTTCTCTTGCGATGCGCACCGTGGGTTCCATCGCGGGAAGGTTACCATCGTGATTGCAGTGCGCTTTGCGCTGCGCAATGTTGGTATCGCGCATGCAATCTGGATTCTTCCTCGAAATCGTCAAGCTCGGCCTGAACAATCTCAGGCTTCACAAGTTGCGTGCGACGCTCACAAGCCTCGGCATCATTCTTGGCGTTGCTGCGGTCATTGTTGTTGTCGCCGTCGGCGAGGGGAATAAGCGCGCAGCGTTGCGAGACATCGCAGCACTCGGTGCGACCAACATCATCGTGCGCAGTTCGAAGCCGCCGGAGTCGAATTCGCAGAATTCTGCGCGCACGATGTTTGTCGCGTACGGGTTGCTTCGACAAGACTTGCGTCGGCTTGAGAATTCCGACGCCATCGCGAATGCATCGCATGTTGTTCCGCTGAAAGCTGTCGGCGGCGAGGTCACCTTTGAAGGTGCTCGCATGGTGAGTCAAGTGTTCGGCACAACGCCCGAGTTAATGGAGGTCGCCAATCTTCGACTCGATGCGAATTCGCGCTACCTCACGCCGCAAGATATTGAATCGCGCGCGCCGGTGTGCGTGATTGCGAGTGAAGTTGCGAAGCAGTTCTTCGCGCTCAAAGATCCGATCGGTCAACTCATCAAAGTGGACACGCAGGCGTTTCGCGTGGTGGGTGTGCTGCAGCCAGTTGGCCTTGCGGGCGGCGCAGGTAGCGCGCTCGTGGGGCGTGATCTCAACAAGGACATTCACATTCCGATCACGACTGCCGAGACGCAGTTTGGTGACACGATCATGCGACGCCAGTCTGGCTCGTTCAGCGGCGAACAGGTCGAACTCTCGGAGATCTTCATCGTTGCGCCGACGACAGAATCAGTCGTGCCGCTTTCGCTGCGCGTCAAGCGACTTCTTGAAACCGGCCATCCTGGACTTGCGGATGTGCAAGTCATCGTGCCTTGGGAACTGCTTGAAAATGCGAAAAAAGCGCTGCTTGTGTGGAATGTGATGCTCGTCATCATCGCCGCGATCAGTTTGCTCGTCGGTGGTATCGGCATCATGAACATCATGCTTGCGTCCGTGACGGAGCGCACGCGCGAGATCGGCATTCGTCGCGCACTTGGCGCAACGCGTAAGCACATCGTGCTGCAATTTCTCGTGGAAACAGGCTCAATCTCTACACTCGGCGGCGTACTCGGCATCGTGCTCGGCATCACGGTGTCTGTGAGCCTCGCGCCGCTTGCTGAACTTTGCTCGAAACTCTCGTTCTTCCAAGGTGTGTTCGACGGGAAACTTGCGCTTGAGCCGCAGGTCACACTCTGGTCGGTGTTGGTGAGTTTCTTCGTGGCTGCGAGCGTGGGTTTGATCTTCGGGATTTATCCAGCGTTTGTTGCGAGTCGGAAGGATCCGATCGAAGCGCTGCGCCATGATTGACGGGGATTGACGGGGATTAGCGAATCTGTCGCCAGACTTCAACGTCGCCCGCGCCCCAATCCGCCCAACCTTGCAGTCGGTCGATGCGTTCGAATTGCGCAGTGAGTGTTGCGCGAGCGGTGGCGTCGATGCGATCTGGATACAAGACGATTGCGTAGGTCGCGTCATCTGTCGCGCCGTCCACCGCATGGTGCGCGGGATTCGACGCGATGATGCGCGCGAAATCTACGCCGAAGACGCCCGAGGCGCGTGAAGGAATCGAGGACGCGAGTGCGTAGTAACCAACTGCATCATCGGGAAGTCCGATCGCGATGATGGTCGGCTTCGATTGCTTCGCACTTTCGGCAACGCGCGCGACGGCATCACGAATCGGTTGCTTCGGCGGCAGCGCAAGCGGTCGCATGATCCACGCGAGTGCGAGCAGACAGAGAAGCGCGAGGGCGATCGTTCGCCGCGCGCCGCGAGTGAGTGCGAGGATCGAGTCTGCGCCCACGCCGATGCACAGGACGGTCGCGGGAACCACAAACAGCAGGAATCGTGCGTAGATCCATGTTTCCAAGCAAGTGGAGGCAGCGATGGCGAGGAGCACACCGATCGCGACAGCGAGCAACATGTGTCGCGCGCGCGAAGCAACGGTGCACGCGAGTACGAGCACGAACGCGGTCAGCAGGAAATAGGGGTCGAACCAATCACCACCGATGCCGCGCAGGAACGCGAGACCTTCCGCAGAGACGATGCTGAGTTGTCCCTCGTGTGTGCGCGCGTAGTCTGCGCGCGTCGCGAGGAAATCTCCGCTGAGTGGCGCGAGCAGCACCGCGCTGGTCACGGCTGCGAGAACGCACGCGAGCAGTGTCACGATGTTTTGCGCGCGTACGTCTCTGTTGAAGCAGCGAACAAGCGCGATCGCGCCGATGCCAATGAGCAAGAAACTCGCGATCGGGTGCGCCCATGTGGCGAGTGCGCCGAAGAGCGCGAGTGCGAGTGCACTTCGCATCGTCGGCGTATGTGCGAGGCGCGCTGCACACCAACACACCGCGGTGCTCATCGTGATGACGATTGCATATCCGCGTGCCTCTGCTCCTTCGAGCACGGCGATGGGGCAGAGCGCCATCGCGAACGCGCACAGCACTCCCGCGCGCGGCGTTGCAAGTTCGCGTCCGAGCAGCGCAGCAAACCAGATACCGAGCGTTCCCACTGCGATCATCGGGAAGCGCAGCGACCACTCCGAGATGCCGCCGAATGCTTGCACGCTCCACCAGGAGAGCAACGACTGCGGAACATGATTTGTAGGCACGAACCAATTACCGAGGATCGGGCCTGTGCCGTTTCGAATGAAGGAGACGAGCGCAGAAATCTCGTCGTACCAGAGACTTTCTCGTGCATGCAACATACGAAGCAGTGCGCCGAGCATGATGGCTGCGAGGATGCACAGCCACGCAGGGCGCGTGAACGCACTCAATCGCTGCGATTCGGGCATCTTCAGCAGCATGCGATGCAGCGCGATGCCGCCGAGGATCCACACGCACGCGCCAACAACTGCAACGACGCGAAGATGCAGTGCGCCCGCGAGTGTCGCTGGCGGAATGCGTCCGAGATTCTGCACGCGATCTGGATCGGCGAAGAACTCGGCGAGGGTGTTGGTTGGCGTGAGCGCGAGGAGTGCGCAACCGATGACACAACTTGCGATGATCGTGATGCTCAGTGGATCCTTGGAGAAAACTTGTGGGCGCATCAATTTGATGGTGGCTCCTTCTCGTTCACAGGATCCTCCGACATTGCTGACAGCACAGGCGCCATCACGCCGCCAACGCCCATGCGTCCACCGAATGGCGCAAGAATGATGCGGAACGGATGGAGCACTTCAGCATGGATGAACGGGATGATGAGGAGCGCACTCATGCGAAGTGCAGTCGAGAGCGTGAAGACCGTCGCGTATCCATTGGCAGAATTCTCGCGCGAGAGAAAATACGCGCCGAGCAATCCGCCAGCCACCATCGCGATTGCGTTGAGCAAGTAGAAGCCGCTCATCGCAGCAGTGCGGCGCTCAGCGGGAATCGTCTCAAGCAGAAGGAGGAATGTGCAGAGTTCATACGCGCCCCACACTGCGCCTGCGAACACTTGCGTTGCGAGCAGGAGCCATGGGTCGCGAATAAAGAGCCAGGGCAACGCCAGTAACGCGACACCCACAGCGCTCGCCACCAGCACGCGCCGCGCGCCGAGTTTGTCAGCACACCATCCCCACAGCGGAAATGTCGCAGCCTTCGCCGCGAAACCGGTTGCAATGAGCGCGAGATACCAACTCGGTCCGAGCGCGAGCTCCGAGAGCATGAACGGATTGAGGTAGGGCTGTCCGACTTGCACGCCGAGTTGCATGACGATGAGAAATGCGATGAGCGTTGCATCTGGCCGACGTCCGAACTTCGTCGCTACATGATGCAGTTTGATTGGCTGCGTGGCAGTGGGGAAGTTGGGCGGATCCGCTTGCCGCTTCAAGTAGTAGATGCTCGACGCGCGCGCGAGTGCTGCAACAGTGAAGATGATCGCGAACGCCCAGAGCGCGTGGCCGTGCTTCTCTAGAGGCGTGAGAATCGCGCCCGCTCCCATGAGTCCCGCGAAGATCGATGCTTGGCACCAACGATTGCGCCAACTGAAATAGCGCGCGCGAATACGTTCGGGGAAGATTAATCCAACCCATGTGTTCCACGGTGCAGCGGCGCCAAGGTTGACGGTCCAGTAGAGGCACGCGACGAAGAACAAGATCCCAACAGGAAGTTCGCCGAGCACTGCGCCCACGATCAGCGGAACAAACGAGAGCGCTTGCACCGTTGCGCAGAGGATGATCCATCGCTGTGGGCTTTGGACTTTTCGCACCGCCCAAGGAGAGCCGAGTTGCAGAATCGCGCCAGCAAGCGGGGGAAGCGCGACGACGAGTCCGCTCACGACATCGCTGAATCCCAGCGCGAGTGCGAACGCAGCGAAGAACGTTTCGCCCGTGCCGAACATGACGGAGTAGGTGAGTCCGTCACCGGTGCACGCATGAAGATCTTTGCGCAATCTCGTGGGAGGACGCGGCACGCATGTTGAACTTGATGGAGCAGCGGTCACCATTGCAGAAGCAGGGCAGGGTAACTCCGGAGCCGCGCGACACTTTGTTCGATCATGCCACAAAAAACGCGCGCTCCTTGAGGAGCGCGGAAGAGCGCGCGTGATTCATCGAATGTTTGCGAAGTCTTACGGAGTTCCGCCGGTGGTTCCGTTGCCGCCCACAGCGCCTTGCACTGGAACATCGCGGAACTTGAGATTCTCCGCGAACGAAATCTTCGGCGTGAATGTCACGTAGCGGCTCTCCGCGGTGCTGACCGAAACTGCAGATGCGCCCGTCGGCGCGAAGGGGTAGCCATCGATCTGACGGTGCACGAAATCAGGCGCGCGAATGATGAGCACACCTTCGTAGAGTTGCATCGTCGACCAACTACCGCCGTTGTCGATCCAGCCTTCTGGTTCGACGAGTTCCTTGATAAGCGTCATGATTTGCGTGGCGAGTTCTTCCTTTGTCTTTTGCTCGGGATCTTCGCCGGGATCTCCGATGAGACCGCCGCCGCCGCCACCACTTCCGCCACCGCCGCCACCCATTCCGCCGCCACCGCCGCCACCGCCACCGAAGCCGCCGCCACCGCCGCCGCTTCCGCCGCCACCACTACCGCCACCGCCGCTGCCTGAACCACCTTGGCTCATCGCTGCGCCGAGATTGAAGTCAGGAGCGTTGTTGAAGCTTGGCGGTTCAAACAGCAGGTCCTGAATCGGATACATCTTGATGTAGCGCGCGGATGGCGCAGCGAGTCGTTCCTTTGGTCCGATCTCGATGAAGCCGTCGCGCAATTGCCACGTGCAAGATTCTTCAGCGCCGAGGATTTCGCAGAGTCGTTCGATCGCGCCGAGTGCGTCGATTTTCGTAATCTCAAGATCGATTTCTTGATCAGCGTCGATGCCGATGTCGCCACCTTCACCTGCGTAGCGCACCAACAAATTCACGCCCATCGCAGTTTGGAGATATTCGAATGCCTTGCGCGCGGGAGTGTTCTCGAAGTTCACTTCCACTTGCGTGCGAAGCAGAGCGCCGAGCATCGCGCTCTTGCTCGAATCACGCGACGCCGCTTGCTGGCGATTCTGCGCGACGGCCTTGATGCGATCAGAAAGATTCTGACCATGCGCAGCACTTGATGCGCCAAGAAGAACGGCGGCAATTCCAAACGCGGAGAGAGAAGAAGCCAAAGCGGATCGTTGCATTCATGAACCTCAAACGGGTTTCGAGTCGCGTGACAAAGACCAATATACGGAACGCTCGACCAATCTTCCTCGCAAACTCCTGAGAATCTGCCAGAGATCTAGCAAATCACCCCCTCGACACGCGAAATACAGCGGGTGTCGAAGGGGTGAACGGGCCTCACGAGCTCGGAGGTGGCGCAAACTGTCCTGCGTCAGCTCTTCAGATCGAAGCTCACGACATACTTTGCGCCGCCTTCAGCTTCGATTTCAACCCAAAGTTTTGCGCCCGCGGGGAGCGGATTGGGGACTTCTGCATGGGTGTGCCAGTTCGTTGTGTGCTCGAGTTCTGCCTTCGCCTTCATTGACCCTGCTCCATCTTCTGCACCGATCCAGAATCGAACCGCGGCGACTTTGCCCGCGCCCTGCACATCGATGTCGATTGGCGCTTCCTTGCCCGCAACGAGATCGCCGTCTCTGCTTGCTTTGAGTGTGAAGCCTCCAGCCGCTTGCTCGCCAAGTGTGGTTGTCGCGCCATGATCATCCTCCGCGGCAGGTTCCGCGTGCGTCTCGTCGGCAGCGTGATCGTGTCCAGCGTGATCGTGTCCAGCGTGATCATCTTTCGCTGAGGCTGTTGCTGCGGATTTCGTGGGCGTTGAGTCACCGCATCCTGTCATCGAGAGCGATGCAGTCGCGCAGAAAGTGAGTGCGGAAAGAAGAGCGACGTGTTGGTTGAATCGAATCATGAGTGTGTTCCTTCTGAAGGTTGATGCAGACGTGACTTGAATGCGAGCGAATAGCCCGCGGGAATGACAAAGAGATTGAGGACAGTGGAAGAGAGTAAGCCGCCGAGCACGACAATCGCAAGCGGCGAGAGCAACTCGCTGCCAGGTTTGCCGCTCGCCATCGCAAGTGGCACGAGCCCGAGTGCAGCGGTGAGTGCGGTCATCAGAATCGGCACGAGCCGTTCCATCGAACCTTGCACGATCGCAGTCGCGAGTGGTTTCTTCTCGACAGATTCAATGTGGTCGTAGTGATTGACAAGCAGAATGCCGTTGCGCACTGCAATGCCAAAGAGCGTCACGAAGCCCACCATGCTTGCGATGGAAATCACGGGAGCGATGTAGCGCGCACTGCCAAGGTGCGCGAGTGCGAGTGTGTTACCCACGATGCTCGGGCTCTCCGTGATGTACACCGCGAGGATGCCGCCGATGAGCGCGAGTGGAAGGTTGAGCATCACGAGTGCTGCAGTGCGCGCGCTCTTTGTCGACCATTGCAGCAGCATGAACATCACCACAGCGACACCAGCACCCATGGTATAGATCGTGCGGCTTGCGGACTGTTGCGCTTCAAATTGCCCGCCGTAATGCACGGTGCATCCAGCGCGCGCGACGATGGGGTCCACGCGAAGCTGCACTTCTCGCACGAGATCGCCGAGGTTGTAGCCCTCTGCGATGTTGGTGGAGATCACCGCTTTGCGTTGCGCGTTTTCGCGCGAGATGAGATTACTTGTGCGCTCTGGTCCGATGTCCGCAACTTCGCGCAGTCGAACAGTCGCACCGCCGATGCCGCGCAATTGGAGGTCCATGATCTGCTCGACGCGCTCGCGCTCTTCTTGCGCGAGACGAACGACGATGTCATAACGGCGCACACCTTCGTTCACTTCTGCAACGCGCTCACCGTAGAGCGCTTGCTGCACTTGCTCAGCTGCAGACGCGGGGGAAAGGCCCACGGCAGCAAGATCTTGCGCGCGGTAGCGAATCGGCAGCGATGTGATCATGACTTCACGGTTGGCAGCGACATCACGCGTTCCTTCAAGCGACATCAGCGCAGTTTCAATCTCCTTCGCGACGGTGCGAAGCGTGCCGAGATCTTTGCCGTAGACGCTGATCGCGACTGCGGCGGGAGTGCCGGAAAGAATGTGCGAGAGTCGATGCTCGATCGGTTGACCAACCATCGTCGTGATGCCTGGAATGTTCGCGATGATGCGATCAATATCCCGTCGAACTTGGTCTTGATCGGTGCCGTCCTCCATCGTCACTTCAACTTCTGAACTGCTCACTGGCTCAGCATGTTCATCGCGTTCCGCACGACCTGTGCGGCGAGTGACGCTTCGCACACCATTGATTTCGGTGAGTTGCGTTTCCACGCTCCGCGCAAGTCGATCGCTCTCGGCGAGTGAAGTTCCCGGCGGCGCCATGAGGAACACCGTGAAGGTTCCCTCTTTGAATGCAGGCAAAAACGATGATCCAAAGGTCGACACGAGCGCGAGCGCGCCGAGCGTCATCGCCGCCGCGCCACCCAAGACCCAGCCCCGTCGTCGGAGACTTGTTTCGAGCAACGGCTGGTACTTGCGCTTGAGCCAACGAACCAGTGCGCCCTCGTGGTTGCCGGAGGTGTCTCCGCTCGGAACTGCTTCGAACCGTTTCGCGAAGAGCATCTTGCACAGCGCGGGCGTGACGGTAAGCGCAACTGCGAGCGAAGCGAGAATCGACACGATGTACGCGATGCCGAGCGGCTGAAAGAATCGACCTTCAAGTCCTTCCAAGAAGAGCAGTGGCACGAAGACGATGCAAATGATCACCGTCGCGATGACGACACTCGAACGGATCTCGTTGCTCGCGGTGTAGATCACTTCTTCTGCCGGCGTTCGAAGATGCAGCGCGCGCGCGGCGTTCTCACGCAAGCGTCGCAGCACATTTTCGACATCGATGATCGCATCGTCGACGAGTTCGCCGATCGCGACAGCAAGTCCGCCGAGCGTCATCACATTCACGCTGAGCCCGAAGATCCACAGCACAAGGATCGCCATCGCGAGTGCGAGGGGAAGAGCGGTGAGCGAGATGATCGTCGCACGGATGTCGAGAAGAAAGAGAATGAGAATGATCGCAACAATGATGGTTGCTTCGATAAGCACGCGCACAACATTGTTGATCGATCGATCGATGAACCGCGATGCGCGGAAGGGATCGCGATTGAGCTTGATACCAGTGGGCATCGATCGCTCGAGTTGATCGAGCACGCTGTCGATCGATTGCGTGAGCGCGAGCGTGTTCGTGCCTGGCGATTTTTGCACGCTCACCACGACGGCATTCAACCCATCATCTGATGCTGCGCCCCGCTTGGGCGCGGCACCGAGGCGAACCTCAGCGACTTCGCCGATCGTGATCGCCGAGCCTTGCTCGTACTTCACGAGTGTCTGTTCGATGTCCTGTACGCCCGCAACCCGCGCCATTTGTCGAATCGGAATCTCTTGACTCTGCGCGTTGGCGATGTAGCCCGCGCTTGCGATGCTGTGTGCGCCACGAGCGGCTTCTACGACATCGGCGATGGTGAGTCCATGCAGGGCGAGCAAGTCTTGCCGCACATCCACTTGATACTGCGGAAGTTCTCCGCCGATTGCGACCACCTGCGCAACGCCTGGTACTGCGAGAATTGCGTTACGAAGATCAAACTCCGCAAACGATCGGAGCGCGAGTGGCGATTGCGATGCATCCGGCGACGAGAGCGCGAGCAACATGATCTCGCCAGTGATGCTCGTGACAGGCGTGATCTCTGCATGCGCGTTAGGAGGCAGCGACTCGCGTACTGCGGAGAGTCGTTCGGCGACGAGTTGCCGCGCGCGATAGATGTCGGTGCCCCAATCGAATTCAACCCACACGATAGACAATCCGGTTGCACTTGCCGATCGCACGCGGCGCGTTCCTGGCAAACCGTTTACTGCGGTTTCAATCGGAAAGGTGACGGAGGTTTCCACTTCATCTGCCGCAAGTCCCCCCGATTCAGTCATGACGACAACGGTGGGCGCGTTGAGATCTGGGAAGACATCGACAGGCATGTCCTTGAGTTTCAGTCCCGCAAGCAGAATCAGAAAGCCTGCGGCGATGAGCACAAACTTTGAGTGCTTGATGGAGAAGGCGATGAGTTGCGACAGCATGAAACTCAGTCCTTCCCTTCATGAAACGTGCCATCAGAGTGGAAGTGTCCACCCTTCGCAGTAGAGCCGCTTGTCGCGAGCATGAGTTGATAGTTGCCATCGACAACAATCTCATCTCCCGCTTTCACGCCGCTCGCGAGCACAACGAAGCGCCCATCCGTCACGCCTAGATCCGCTTCCATGCGGATCGCTTTGTTGGGATCGTTGGGATCGCGACGGAAGATGATGGGTGTCAAACCATCACGAATGACGGCCGCAAGAGGAATCGCGAGTTCATTCTTTCCGCCTGCAAGTGTGATCTCAAGATATCCCGAGACGCCAGCGCGAGCCCATGACGCGCGTTGTTCGCTGCGCACCAAGAGCTCGATGGTGCGCGTGTCTGGATCAGCGGAAAGCCCCAGTTCAAGTGTTCCACGCATCGTGTCATCGAGTGCAACACTGCCGCCTTGCGGAGGTGCGATGCGAACCGCGAGTCCATCGCGAAGTCTGCCAAGATCCGATTGCAAAGCACGCGCACGAAAGCGAATCTCTGTGGGCTGCACGATGGTCATGACGAGTCCAAGCGGCTCGACGAGCCCACCAGGAGTTGTTGAGAGTTTTTCGACGACTCCTTCGGTCACCGCCTTCACTTCGTACCAGTCATCTGTTGCAGCAGCGCTTGTTGATGCCATTCCAGCGCTGCTCATCAGCGTGGCGCGCTGCGACTCTTTGGAGCGGAGCGACGCTTCCGCGACGCGTTGCTGCAAGCCGAGTTCAGCGTCTTGCTCGGCAGTCTCAGCGAGTGCAGCCTTGCGAGCATTGAGGTTCGCGTGCGCTTCCGTGAGTTGCGCCGCACTTCCGCCGCCCGCGGCACGAATTCCCTCGAGTTGGAGCAGCCGCTCCTGCCAGAGTTCGACTTCCGCTTCGATCGATCGTTCGTGAAGCACATGTGCTGCGCGAAGCGGCACCATCGCATCAACATGCGCGCGGCCAGCTTCAATCTCATCAGCAAGGGCGCGCCATGCTGCAGAGTCGAGGCGGTAGAGCGGCGTGCCTACTTCCACGCGTTCATTCTCAGCGACGAGAAGTTCGATGCGCCCGCCGAGTGGTGTGCGCACTTCGCGTCGCGCGGTGGGAAGCAGTTCGAAGCGTCCTGGCACACGCAGCGTTTGCGCAACATCGCGTGCCTCGACCTTTGCAAAGGTGATGCCGAGATTCTTGCGCACGGAATCGGGAATGTCGACGCGGTTGGTTGGTGCTTCTGATTCCGCGTGCGTGTCGGCTGGCGTGCTCGGTGCGCGATCGCAACCTACGAGTGGTTGCATCGCGAGTGCGACAGTGAGCGCGAGCAGTTGAGTTGTGGGCGATTGATTGCGTCTCATGAGTCAGTCTCCTGCGTAGTGTTGATTGGTAGCGCGATCTCCATAGCGACCTCCCCAGCGACCTCTATGAGTCGAAGTTCAGCAAGCACTTCGTCGCGAAGTGCTTCAATCAAGAGGATCTTGGCGTTCTGTTGCGTCTTCAAACTTTCGAGCAGCAGCAGCGTGTCGACTTCGCCCTGTTCGGCAACGCGGCGCGTGTCCGCCCGCTGCGCATCGACAAGCGGAATCATGTCGGTTTCGAGAGACGTTCGTCGAAGCGCGGCGCTCGTGTGCGATGCGCGAGCATCCGCAAGTGCGTGCACAAGATCTTCGAGCAATGTTTCCGCCGCAGCACGCGCAATTTCTCGTGCGGCAGTCGCGCGCGCGATCCCTGCACGATTGCCGTTGAAGATGCCAAGCGGCGCGCTGAGCCCGAGAAGGAATTGTTGATCGCCGTCTTGCTTGCCAAACCCTGGACCGATGACGAGATCGGGGTACTGCGCGCGTACTTCAGCTTCGAGCGACTGCTCGGCAGCGGTGTAGTCCATGCCCGCCGCGCGAAGTCGGAGACTCGTTGCATCCAATCGCGACTCGATTGCACTCCCGATCGCCAGGCGCTCCGCATCCGAGAGGCTCGCACTCAGCGGCGCGTCTATGCACGCGAGCACCGCATTTGGCGGCAGTCCCATGAGTGCACGCAGCGCAAGGTTGCTGCGCGCGAGGCGTGACTCGCGCAGAAGCAATGCATTGCGTTGCACCGCACGCTCGACACGAAAGAGTCTCGCTTGCGTGCGCGAGAGTTCGCCCGCAGTCTCCATCGCGTCAACGATGCCAATCACCAGTTCAAGTTGCGCAAGAAATTCACGCGTTGCATCAAACTCAAGCGCAGTTGCCGCGCGTTCAGTCCACAGTTGTCGAAGTGCAACGCGCGTTTCCCATTCATGTGCAGCCACACGCGTGAGTTGCGCTTGATGTTCGGTGGAGACGCGCGCGGTTTCGAGTTCGAGCCGTCCTGAAAGCGGCAGGGTGAACGCGATATTTCCGAACACTTCCCATGCGCTCGAACTCGCGTCGAGAAGCTTTGTGAAGTCCACGCCCAGTACTGGATCGGTCCAGAGTCCCGCGGTTTCTGCAGTCGCGAGCGTTGCACCCGCCTGCAGACGCTCACGCCGAAGTTCTGCGTTGAAGACGAGCGCCACGCACTCGGCTTCTGCAAGCGAGACGCCATCCGTGAGATCAAAGGATGACTGCGCAGACGTTGGCGGTGCCGCGAGCTGCGCAGAAAACTGCGTGAGATCCGGTGCTTGAAGCGTGCGCGAAAGAAACGCATCTCGGTGTTGCGAGAGATCGAGCGGCTTCGCGGTGTAGGTTTGGCAACCTGCAGTGAGCGCGATCGCGAGCGCGATGCATCGCTGCATTCCAATATGGATTGAATGGATCATGGAGTGAACTCCAGAATGCAGCATCGAATGCGGC
The DNA here is from genome assembly GCA_003671055.1 of Planctomycetota bacterium. Lineage (GTDB taxonomy): Bacteria > Planctomycetota > Phycisphaerae > Phycisphaerales > SM1A02 > F1-140-MAGs142. The sequence continues at coordinate 35,596 of QWPV01000001.1, read as the reverse complement.
ACGCTTTACAAAGACATGAGATGGAGAGTTGCGTCAAACGCTTCGAACGTCACTGGCAGTGCGATGCTTTTAGAGCGGCATCCCTGCGCGACGGAAGCACTAGACGACGAGCACAGTTGCGCGAAGGCCGCGCAATTCACCGAAGATCATGTGCAGCGGTTTGTCGGGAGGATCTGGCGATCGTGCAGCAGCTGCGATAACGACGAGCGTGTCGAGAAGCGGTGGGCTTGGAACGAACGCATCCACAATCAACGCAGCATCCACATTGAAGGTTTGTTCGTGCGTGAATCGCGCGAGTTCGCAATTCGGAACAGTCAGATGGAGATGACATCCGCAATCAGGATGCTCGTGCTGCTCGAGGTCAATGATGCCGTGTACGTGCGCAGTTTCGTCGAGCGCGTCGTGCCCGCAACCCGCATGCGACGAAACTTCATGTGCATCGCATGGCGCAAGTTCGAAGCAGAGGTTTTGTCCACGCGCAAGGCCCATCCACGACTGCGAAAGCAGGAGGAGAAGCGCGATGAACTTGACGACAGAGGTCTGCATGGGGGAATTGACCGAGCTTGGAAGCCTACCTGAATGTTGGATATCGGTTGCTGAGGAGCGGAAGTGGGAAGAATTCTGGAAGGTGCAATCGAATGCACGGGAGGTGCGGTTGCAGTTATTGCCGCTGCGCTGCGCTCCGCGCGTCGATTGCTCGAAGGCTCTCACCCACAGCGAGAATCGTCATCGCTTGTGCGGCAAGCGGGCATCGATAAGTGCCAAGAGATGCGCGGATGCGATCCTGCGCGTCATCGCCATCGCGCATCAAGCCTGTGAGTGGCGCGTCGAGCATGAGTTGACGGAGGAAACGCAGCGAGAGTGCTTGTGTGCGAACGGCGTTGTTGAGGTTGTCGCTCGTCGTTACATCTTCATTCGCAAGAAGCAGCGCGAGTGCGTAGGTTGGTCGCGAGGATTGACTGTCGACGCTACTGAGTCGTCCACCGGCTTGCGCTCCAGTGCGCGCGCCGAGATCGAATCCACCGAGTTGATCTGCGGGTGTTCCCACTGGTGCGTCGATGAGTTGGCGTGCGGTGACGAGTGCGGCGAGGTTTCGCAAATCCTTTGCGTGCGTGGACTCTGCTTGCAGCGACTCTCCAAGCGCGAGCCACGCAAGATTTCGCACGCGCACATTTTCATCTTGCGTCCATGCTTGCGTGAGCAGTTCATTGCCGAGCGCGCACTTCGCTTGCAACAGCGCGCATGCGATGAGCGCAAGCGAGTCAGCGTCTCGTTCCTTGGCGGAAGTTTCGCTGAGTCGTTTCACAAGCGCTGCACGCGCAGTGGCATGTTCTGGTCTCGCTAGCGGTTCAAGCGCGTTGAGTGCAAGAAGCACATACGCATCCACTGCGGGCGTTGGAGGCTCTGGTGCGCGCCGCACGCTTTCCATCGCGCGTTCTGCGCTCTCGGTTGCACGCGCGCGGACTGCATCGGAGAGATGCGTCCACTGCGATGCTGTTGCGAGAGTGAATGCGACGAGCGCTTGTTCGCGAAGTCTTGCGAGCGCAGGTTCGTGCGTCGCTGCAATCCCATCATAATCGCCTGTGATGATCGGCGATTGATTGGGCGCAAGTTGGACAACATCGCGAGCGAGTCGCGTGATGAGTGCTTCAAGGAACGCGCCTTGCGCACTTCGCGTGCAGTCGAGTGCATCAATCACTCGACCGGCGCGCGAGAGCGCGATGGGCTGGGCGCTTGGCGTGGATTGTCCAACGCGTATCGATCGAAAACTCAACAGTGCAACGGAATCGCGCACACCGAGTTGCGGAAGATCTTCACTCGGCAATCCCGCATCAGAGATAAGCATTCGAATCGCGCCTTCAGGTCGCTCGGCGCTATCGATCGAAAGTAATCGCGCAGGCGAGAGTCGAAAGTATTCTTCGCCGCGGCGGAGTGCGATGCCATCAATGCCAGGCGCAACACGCGTGGCAGCATCTTTGATCGTGCGGCCGAGGAGCGGTGTCGCCGTGCCGCAGAGTTCGATTTCGATCGAGAGCGCTTTGCCGATCTCATCGCCGAAACTTTCGCGTACTCGCACAATGGATTCGTGGCCGAGCGCCTTCGCAAATGCACGGCCAAGCGCGCGTCGTAGCATCAGCCCATCGCCACCAGCGTCTTCGCCGATGCCCACGAGTCGACCCTGCGCAGTGCGCAGAAGAACCACGACCATCGAAGTGCCGCTGAGCGGGATCGCTGCGGCAGAATCGTCGAGTTGCGGAAGGTTCGGCGCGTCAAGCCAACGTCGTGCGGTGAGAAAAGCGTCTATCGCAGACTCAAGCGCGGGCGCGTCGGAAGCCTCCTCCGGTGTGGCAGTGGTGGTTTGCGCAGCACAGACCGTACAGACCGACCCCAATGGGATTCCAAGCACACAGAATGCGGCAAACAAGATTGGCACACGCGTGAAGTTGTGGCACATTTCCATCGGACGCAGAGACCGTTCCATCGGAACGATGCCTGCGAAACCCGCTCGATACCATCGAGTGCACAATTGAAGACACGAGGCTGCCATGATTCTGTCCACTATTCTCGCTCCAAGTGATAACCGCCGCAAGATCCTTCTTCTTGCGCTCTTCGCCTTCATCGCGTTGTGCTGAGCGATTACTCGCCCCAACCACTCAAGATGAACGACAGGTCGACCGCGTTGACGACGCCATCGTTGTTGATGTCCGCGTCACCACTCGTTGAACCCCATGCACTCAGTACCGCCGCAAGATCCGCAGCGTCGATGCGTCCATCGTGATTGATATCCGCTGGTGAAACTGCGCCACCATGGAAGAAGTACGGCGCAGCGATCGCGGCGGAGGGCATGCCCGGACCAATCCAGTTGACGGTGAATCCTGCACCGCCGCCGTTCTCGAAGAACTCGAGTCGAATCGGATACATGCCCGCGCTAAACGCGAACTGCGCGGAGGCGGTTTGCATGCCGTGCAGGCCATCGTTGTTGATCACCATTTCGTTGCCGATGGACATGCGTGAACCGTCATCGGAGGTGATGGACACCGTCCACAAGCCGGGCGCCGGCACGGACAGCCAGCCGTCATACACCGCGCCAACTTGATCAGCGCGTTCACTGTTGGCGTAATTGCCATTCGTGCTCGCGTAGTTGATTTCCCGCACAAATTCAGAGCGGTAGGGCGTGAGTGTCGACCAATCAGGTAATGCGCTGAGTGCATCAATCGCGTAGTAGTTGCACGCGAGCCCAGGTAGTTCACCCACGGGCTGCACTGCAACACGAAGCGGCTCGAGCATCACGGTCATCACTGCTTCCGCAGTTTGCCCCGCGATCGGTTCGCGAAGTCGATAGGCGATGGTGCGCAGTCCAGTGGGCGCGTCGATGTCCGCGAGCATGCGAATCTGCACGGGTGAGCCTGCGCCCTGCAGCGGTTCGATCTCCACAACATCACCAAGTGAACTCTCGCTCGCGACCCAATCAAACACGAGCGTATCCATGTTTGCGTCGTAATCGTTGATGAGTGCGTCGATCAAGACATCCGCGCCCACAAATGATCGCATGTAATCATTGCGTGCAATGGGCGCTTGCGGCGACGAGGCAGCGATCGCCTGTTCGGCTGCATGTTGAAGATGAATGCGACCGAAGCCCCACTCCACCGAGTTCGCCATGTCTCCCCAACTATCACAGGTGTGCAGGAGGATGTACTCCGCGTGCCGCGCCGAAAGCGCTGGATTTGCCGAGCGAATCACGCCGAGCGCGCCGTTGGCAACCGGCGTCGCCATGCTTGTGCCGCTCCAGGCTTGGTATCCACCATCGGTTGTCGAACTCAGGATCCCAACTCCAGGCGAGAAGAGATCAACGCCGCGACCGTAGCTCGAGAAGTACGCGCGCTGATCGTTGGAATCGCTCGCGCCAACGACGAGCACATTCTCGAAATCCCAACCCGCGTGATTGGTTGAAGAGTTTCCCGCTGCCCACATGAGTGAACCATCGAGCGAGTGAATGTAAGCGCCAGTCGTTTCCACCGCGTCGTAGCCAATGCCGGAGTAACTAGCGCTTGTGACCTTCGCGCCATTTTCAATCGCCCAACGCGAACCAGCGAGCAGCGATTCAAACGACGCGCCGCCATTCGATGCCTCGCTCACGCGAATCGGCATCACCGAAAGATTCCATCCGCTGCCCGCAACACCGACGCCATTGTCGCCAGTTGCTGCTGCGCATCCTGCAACATGTGTCCCGTGACCATGGATATCAGTGAGATCACCGCCGAGTGCTTCAGGCACGAGTGAAACTGCGTTGTAGCCACTCACGCGATGCGTCAAATCTTCGTGCGGCACGATGCCCGTATCCGTCACAGCGACGATCACCGACGGCGAGCCGCTCGAAATCGTCCACGCGTCATACGAATGCATCATCGCGTGATGCCACTGCTCACCAACGCGAGGATCATTCGGCACAGTGACCGGATAGAGCATCCAGTTCGGATGCACATACTGAAAGAGTCCGCTCGCAAGCAGCGAGTCGCTGCGGCGATTCTCATACGCACCAAGTGGCTCAAGCGCGACACCGCTGCAAAGAATGAACTCATCCGTCGCCGCGTGATGCCGAAGCGTCTCGCCCGCGATCAACTTCAGCGCAGCCTTCCGCTCCGCACGCGTGAGATCCTGCCGAGGACGCGCGATGAGCTCGCCCGTGAAATCAAGTTCGCCCGCAATGGCGCGAAAGCGAGGCTGCGCGTCAACGCGAGGCGCGGCAGCAACAACTTGCGGAGGCACCGGTGCATTCGGACTCGAGAGCGCAAGCGCAGCATGGAGCAATAGGGCGATATCAATGTGCATATCGGAATGTACTCCCGATCGCGCGCGAGTCCATGCCAATTATCGAAACGCAAAAACGCGCTTCAGCACACGCAAAAACAAAACCCGCCCGCAGCGTGGGCTGCGGGCGGGGGATTGGTGATTGATGTGCTAACGAACCTTGCGCTTAGAACTCGAAGCGGTCGGAGCCCATTGCGCCGTGGTCGTCGAGACCGCCGCGTGCTGGTCCGCCTTCGCGTGGCTGACGAGCCTTCTTCTCGCCTGGCTCGCCTTGGGCTTGTTGCTGCGCCTTGTTCTCTTCAACCGCTGCGCCCCATTGTGCGCGCTTGAGGCTGAGGCCGATCTTGCGATCGTCGGTGTCGACACGAAGAATCTTGACATCGACTTCTTGACCAACCTTGACGACATCTTGTGGGTTCTCGATCTTCTGATCGGAGAGCTCGGAGATGTGAAGGAGGCCTTCGAGCCCGTCTTCGAGTTCGACGAAGACGCCGAAGTTCGTGATCTTCGTGATCGTGCCCTTGACGATCATGCCAGGACGGTACGCGGATGGAATTGCTTCGCTCCACGGATCTTCTTGGATTTGCTTCACGCCGAGACCGACACGCTGACGCTCTTGGTCAACATCGATCACGACGCACTTCACAACATCGCCCTTCTTGTACAGCTCGTTCGGGTGACCGACCTTCTTCGTCCAGCTGATGTCACCGACATGGAGCAGACCATCGATGCCTGGTTCGATCTCGATGAACGCGCCGTAGTTGGCGAGGTTGCGAACCTTGCCTTCGATGACGGTTCCTGGTGGGTACTTCTCTGCGACGAGATCCCAAGGATTGATCTCGGTCTGCTTCATACCGAGCGAGATTTCGAGCTTCTCCTTGTTGATGTCGAGGACAACCACGTCCACTTCCTGTGCGACGGCGACGATCTCGCTTGGGTGGTTGATGCGACGCGTCCATGACATCTCAGAGATGTGCACGAGACCTTCGATGCCCTCTTCGAGACGCACGAATGCGCCGTAGGACATGAGGCTGACCACTGCGCCCTTCGCGCGGCAGCCGACGGGATACGTCTTCTCGATTTGTTCCCAAGGCGAAGTTTCCTTCTGCTTGAGACCGAGTGCGATCTTCTCGCGCTCACGATCGATGTTGAGAATCTTCACTTCGATCTCGTCGCCAATGCGCACGATTTCAGAAGGATGATTCACGCGACCCCACGACATATCCGTGATGTGGAGCAAGCCATCGAGGCCACCGAGATCGACGAATGCGCCGAATTCCGCGATGTTCGTGACGAAGCCGCGAATGAGATCGCCTTCTTTCACGCCATCGAGGAAACGCTTCTTCGCGCTCTCGCGCTCTTCTTCGATGAGCTTACGACGAGAGATGACGATGTTGCGTCGCTCTTCGTCGATCTTGAGAATCGTCGCGCGCAGTGTGCGGCCGACGAATTCACCAATGTCTTGCGGACGACGCACATCCACCTGCGATGCAGGGAGGAAGACGGGCACGCCGATGTCGACGAGCAGACCGCCCTTGATCTTGCGGAGGCACTTGCCTTCGACAACATCGCCTTCCTTCTTGTGGAGGAGAATCGTTTCCCAACCACGGATGCGATCGGCCTTGCGCTTCGAAACGCGGATGCCGCCAGTTTCGTCTTCGAGTGTTTCGAGAAGGACTTCGACTTCATCACCAACAGCAACATCGGTGTCGTCGAATTCATTGCGGTCGATGAGACCTTCGCTCTTGAGTCCAACTTCGACGACAACGTTGTTGCCAGCGAAGCCCACGACGCGCCCCTTGCGGAGGCTGCCCGCGGTGAGACCCGCGAGATCGTCTGTGAGAAATTGTTCCATGCCGCCTTCAGCGTCGTGATCGCCGAGGGAATCGCGCATGAGCGAATCCATGTCGCCGAAATCGAGCTTGAGATCTTCAATCAGGTTGTAGTCGACCATAGAGAAACTGTTCCAGTGCACGCCGCCATCGCGGCCTCCGAGAGTGATGAAACCGGGTTGTGACAAATGAGTCACAACAGAAACCGGTGCCCCATGCCTCGGGAAGCATTGGGGCGGATCGGAGAGTCTAACAAAGTCCGCGTGTTTCGATCAGACAATCGCCGCTAAGCCCTTGCGAATCTTGCGGCGCATGTGGATGAATCCGATGACGCCGATCACGTTCACGAAAGTGCAGATAAGCATCACGATTCCGCTGTATCCGCGCGGCGCGAGCCATTCGTAGAGAGCCCACGCAACCATCGGTGCGAAGAGTCCGCGGACTCCGTTGAGCGTGACATGCACCGCCATGTAGTCGCTGTCGCGTTCAGCGGGGGCGAAATCATGATGACCGAGGTTCCACGCGAGCGTGCCGCCGGCGTATCCGATGCCCATGGCAACGCCGGATAGATAGAAGAGCCAGATGGAATGAAACACAGTTGCAGCAGTGCAGAACGCGCTCGCTGCAACGAACGCCCAACCGTGCACGGCGCGAAACTCCACGACGTGACAACGATCAAGCAAGCGCGCCCAGAGGGGAATCGCGAGCGGCATGACAGCCAGCGGAATCACGCTCATCACGAGAATGCCTTCGAGATAATTCGTGTGCAGCTCTTGCGTGAGGACGTATGCAATCGGTGGACCGAGCATGAGATTGCCGAATCCGAAAAGCATCATCCACCCCATGAACTCTGCGTAGAGCGGATCTGCTTTGAGCAAGTGAATCATGCCCGTGGGGTTGAGGCCCACAGTACCCGCGCGACTCACGCGTTCGGCGTGCATGAGTTTCTTGCCGCCCCTGAGTCGCACCGTTGAGTAGATCTGGTTGCCGAGCAGACCGAAGAGCGCGAGCAACGGAAAGAGCAGTTGATAATTGCGCGGGGAGAGATCCATCACTTGACCGACGAGGAGCCCTGCGGCCGCAAGCACGAGCGCTTGCACAGTCGCCATTTTTCCAGCGATTTGCGCGCGATCTGCTTTGGGATAGTTGTTGCGCCAGACCGCAGTGCGCACCGTGATGACGCCCGTCCACGTCGCGCGTGCGAGCCCCGCGAGGATGCAGATACCGAGGAGACCGTTGCCGTCGCGTGGAAGCAGCGCAATGAGTCCGATGAGGATTGCGGTGGCGATTTGTAGCGCGCTGATGAATGCAACTTTTGGTCGGCCGCGTGAGAGTGCGGACCAGATGAAACTTGTTGTGTTCGCGAGATTTGGTGCTGCGGTCACCCATGCGATCGCGAGGCTGAGGCTGCCTGCGGTGACGCCTGGTTGCCCGAAGAATGCCTTTCCAACGATGATCGACAGCGTGCCGCCTTCGATTGCGGCGAGCATCGTGGGGAGAAAAACCCAGGAGAGAAGTTCGCGCGCATAGTTGCGCTGCAGTTGTTGCGGAAGCGCGCTTGGATGAAAACTCGACGCGAACTTCGCAGCGAGCTTGAGCGGAAGAAACAGGGAGGACAGTTGCGTCACGATTGGATCATGCATCCTGCATCAAAGAGAACCACCCCTCGCGGGGTGGTTCCTTATCGACTGAAGAATAGGTAGCGCGGTATGCCTGCGTCGCGCCATCAAATTCGATTATGGGTTGCCGGCGGTATCGATGATCGGGTAGCTGGAGAGACTGCTTGCGCGATCGGTCATCCACACGTAGCCCATGTCATCCCAGAACATGCGAAGGTTCTGATTGAAGTTCATGGCGACGTCTCGATCGACGTCCTCGGGCGACTCGGCGACGCTGAATAACTCTGGCGTGAGGTCGCCCTTCACGCTGTTGAAGCTGACATCATTTGGGTCTGACTTGCAGCCGGTCATGGAGGTCACCACGAGAGCAGCAGCAGCGAGCGAGAGAGTCGTGAGGCAGGTGAGTCGATTACGCATGAAGGGATCCCAAAGTGGGGTTGGATGAAAACTGCACCGCGCCAACGGCACGCGCGAAGAGGCATCATGCCGCCGCATGCGCACGATGTCAAATAATCGGATCGCTCGGGAATTGTGGATGTTTGGGGATCGATCGCACAACAAGCGATGCATGATTACACTCGCTGCCGTTCGCGATTCAGGTCCTTCCGGTGAGCGGATAGTCACCATGCCTCGAGCCTTTCGAAGCCCCCAGGGTTCGTGCTCACCCAAAAGTTCCGTGAAGACGACCATGCCTCCAGTGCACAGCCCTCGGGAGCCGCCTGCGTGGAAGGTCAACATCATCGGACGCCGATCCCACGTTGCAATGGGGTTCGAGTCTGTGTCCCTTTCCGGTCTTCAACTCCCTCAAGAGTCGTCGACGCCGTGCAACCGGATCTCGCCGGTTGGACCTTAATCGCGAGTTGGTGTCGAGACAAACTCCGGTGCGAATCGTCGTGGCGGAGCGGCGGATGCGTGATCGGTCACGCGAAGCGGAAGGGTGACGACGCCCGAAAAATATTTCAACGGGAGCGTCAGCGTTTGTGTGGTGTCGTTGCGTGCGTCCGTGAGAAGGAAGGATGCAGCGTCGCGATTGCCTTCGATCGTGAGCGTCCATCCTTCTGGTGTTCCTTCAGTTGCGAGCGCGAGTGCAGCGCGATCTTCCTCGGACATGCTCCAACCAACCGCATCGCCGTGGCGCGCGCTCCACCAGAGTTCCGACACGCGCACCACAACATCTTGATTGCGAATCGTGGCGCGCACGCCGATGAGGACATCGCGAAATTCTTCGCTCGCCGTTGCGCCGACATCGAAGCGGAGTCCGACGCGTGAGTGCGCACCTGTCCATCGAATGAGCCCATCGCTGAATGCGCTCGCGACGGCTTCGCGGAGTGCGGGGGAGTCGATCGGTGTGAGGAGTGCGTCAGTGGATTGTGCAGGCTCGACGGCGATGGAGAGCGTTTGTTCGTCGAGCATGTTCCACGGTGGAATGCTGCCGTCCGCGCCTGTTTTCACGCGCCACGATGTTCGCAGTGTGTACGGCGCATTTGATGGTGATGGCGAGAATCTGCAACCCGTGCGCGCGTCGCGATAGCCCGCGGGGTCGAATAGAACGCTCCACGACACACCCGCTGGCGACAGGATTTCGACACGTCCTTCGACGGACTCCGGCCAGAAGTCGTTGACGCTCAAGACAAAGTGATGATCGCCGTCGACGAGCGGATGCAGTGGGGCGCGAACATTGCATTCGACCGGCACAGCAAGCAACGCATCGCGTGTTGCTTCAGTCGCATCCACCGTCGCAAGCCACGCGCGCATCGGGCGCTCCCATCGCGCTTTCCACTCTTGTGCGTCCACTGCATCATCACTCGCGCGCCGCGAGAGCATCGACATCATGACCGACTGCTGCGCGCTATCCGTCCAACCGCTGCGCAGAATGCGACGCACGAGTTCATCGCGCGCGGGCTGCGAGGAATTCAAGGGTGCGGTGAGATCGATCGACCAAAGCAACACTTGCGTCGGGGCGAGCGTCCAGAAATTCGTGCTCGCGAAATGCACTTGCATCGACAAGCCCAGCGCCGATGCACATGCGATCCATGTTGCGCACCAGAGCCATCGTCGTCGTGGTCGCGCGAGCGCAGCTTCATTGGGCGCGATCCAACCGCATTCGACGCAACGCAATGTCGTTGCCGCTGCATCGTGTCGCGGTCCGAACTCATGCCAACATTTCGCGCAGCGTCGTCGTCCCTGTGCGCGATCACCGCTCAGTGCGCGCACGGCGAGTGTGACAAGCACAGTGAGCGCAAAGAGCGATGCGACGGGAAGCATCCACGCGCTGAGCGCATGCATCTACATGCACCTTTGCGCGATCACCGCACGAACGCCCACTTCAAGAGTTCCTTCGGTGTCGGTGGCTTACCTTGCATGAGAACGCCCACGCGGAAGATGCGCGCGCCAAGCCACAGCATGCCAAACATCGCGCCGTAACCCCACACAAGTGAGGCGATGATTTGCCACATTGGCACAGGTTCATTCGCAGCCGTGACGCGCAAGATCATGATGAACGGCATGCCAGGTGGAACGAATGATGCAATCGTTGCGAGCATGCCGTTGGGGCTCTCACTGATGGGCAGCCACAACATGATTGGAATGATGAGGAGAATCATCACAGGTCCCACGAGTGATTGCGCTTCACGCAAATCGCTCACCGCGCTGCCGACCGCGACCATGAGTGTCGCGATCATGAAGTACGCCATGATGAAGTAGAGCGCGAAGAGAATGAGATCGCTGGTGGTGATGAGGTCATTCATCGATGCAGCGGTCAATCCTGCGATCGCTGCGCCGCCGTACATCACGAGCATGATCACGCTGACGAGTGCTTGTCCAAGGATCTTTCCCGCGAGCAATTGCATCGGGCTTGCGGCAGCGAGAAGGACTTCCATCACCTTGTTGGACTTCTCTTCGATGGTGGAGGTCAAGAGTTGATTCGCACTCGTAAACACGCAGATCCACATGAGGAACATGAAGCCTGCGGGAATGAGCATGCGCGCGCCATTGATCTCTTCCGCTTCGCCGCCGGTGGGAGAGATGCGGAATGTTTCTGCCTGCGGCCGTTGTCGCACGCGATCGAAATCCGCATCGGTGATGCCGAGTGATCGCACGCGCGCATCTTGGAGTGCAGTCTCAAACGCGCGACCGATGAGCCGTTGATGCTTCGGGCTCGACGACGTCGGAACAAAGATCGAGAGTCCTGCTTCATTGGGCGCGGTTGCCTTCGCGTCCGCGCCGTTTGGATTCACGAGGATAAGCGCGACAAGGTTGCCGGATTTCAATTCATCCTTGAGCGCGTCGATGCTCGGAGCTCCGTCCACGCCCTCCTGCGCGTAGATCTCCCACGTCAAATCAATCTCACTACGCGTATCTGCCGCTGCGAGCATCGCTGATGCGCCACCACCTTGCGTCGCAACAGCGGTGTCGATTGTCTCTTGCGCTTCCGCAGGCATGTCGCCGAAGAGACCGGTATCGCCTTCCGTGTCGATGATGTGTTGCGCAGCAGCCGCGATTTTTCCAGTGGGATCGATGACGGCAACCGTGCCTTTGATAGGCGGCGCGTTCTTGTCGACCATGAATGGAACGAGAAACCCGACGCCGAGGAACAGCATCGGCACCACAACCGCACCGAAGAAGAAGGCCTTCGTAAGCGCAGTGTGTTTGAATTCGCGCCAACTAATCGTGCCAGTGCGGCTCCACCACGAACGTCGAACGGTCTTTGCATTAGACATCAGCAGCGCCTCCATCAGCATGAAGATCGGCGCGCGAGCCACCGACGAGTTGAACGAAGACATCTTCGAGGCTCAAGCGACGAAGTGAAACTGCGCGGCATGCGCCCGCAGCAAGCGCGGCGTTGAGCGCCTCATTGCCGCCGATGCCATTACGGAGTTCGATTTCCACCAGACCCTTGTGCGTGGACTCGGCGCGTGCGGCAAATCCCGCAGCGAGCGCGGCGTCGGCGTACGCCTGCGGATCTCCCGCAGGTTCCACCACAATGCCTCGGCCATCGTGCTGCGCACGAAGTTGACTGAGATTCGCATCGAGCACCTTCTTGCCCTTGTTAATGAGCAGCACGCGATCGCAGAGTGCTTCGGCAGTGTGCATCTGATGCGTCGAGAAGATGATAGTTGCGCCACGGCGTTGTTCGTCGCGGATGAGTTCCGTGATGAGCCGCGAGTTGAGAGGATCAAGACCCGAGTATGGCTCGTCGAGGATGAGCAAGTCAGGTCGATGAATGAGCGCAGAGAGAAGTTGCACCTTCTGCTGCATGCCCTTCGAAAGTTCTTCGCATCGCTTCTTCGCAACGCCTGGAAGTTGCACGCGATCGAGCCAATCGTTGATGCGCTGCGTGAGCCCCGTGGGATGCACGCCTTTGAGTTTCGCGATGTACCAAAGAAACTCGCCGACCTTCATCTTGCGATAAAGGCCACGTTCTTCCGGCAGGTAGCCGATGCGATCTTTGTTGTCGAGCGCAGATCCGCCGAGGACGCGGAGGACTCCGCTATCCGGCGAGATAATCGACATCAGCATTCGAATCGTCGTGCTCTTACCAGCGCCGTTGGGGCCGAGGAATCCGCATAGGGATCCCTCTGGAAGTTCAAGCGAGACTTCGTCAACCGCTTGCACGCTTCCGAAGCGCTTTGAAATGTTCTCAAGTTGAATCGCGAGGGACATAAGTCGCGATGGTACCGACACGGCACGATCAATTCTGCGGGGAAACTACCTGAGGTGTGCGCAATTCAACCGGCGCAATGATGGCGTCATCCTTCACGCTGTTGAACGCAATCTCATCAAAGGAGATGTCTTGCTTCGCACCCGACTGCGTCACGGTGATCGCACGAAAGCAGAAGACGGGACCAACGCGCTCCCAGCGATCGAAGACAGTGCGCGAGGTCATCTCCCCCTGTGGAGTTTTCTGCACATTGTCAAGCGCCCGCAGAAACCCCGTGGTTTTTGCGAAGAATCCGAACGACGCGATGCCATCGCTGTCGACCATCTTCACTTTCCAAGCATCGACGCCGTCGACGGTTTCTTCGCCGAGCGTGGTAAACGTCTCGAATCGAGTGTCGAGTGAACGCGCGAGTTCTTGCGCATCAGAACCCTTGGAAAACTGCGTGCACATCTCAGCGGTGAGGACGCGTGGTGGCGCGGCAGCAGTACGCATCCAACCCGTCGTGCCATCAAATCCAATCTCCACGCTCGACTGCGCCATGCCTTCGATCGACTGCGTCATCAGCACTTTGTTCGGATCGACAATGGTGAGCGAGACTTTGCTCGTTCCCACCAGCGAGCGCACGCTGAGCTTCATTGCCGTGGACTTGATCGATGCGCGTGCGTCCTTCGTGCCGATCGCTTCAAGCGACTTCTCGACAAGCGCCTTGCCATCGGGCATCGCCTGCGCGGCAGTTGCTGGCGACGACGAGGCTTGCGCGTGTATCGGCGTTGCGTGAGGGCCCGTACACACGCACACGCAAACGAGTACGAGTGCGAACGAACGAGAACAGAGTGGGCGCGTATTCATGAGGAAGTTTCTCCGCACACTCTGACGCAGCGCGTCTTCCGCGGATTCCATAATTACTTTGGAGCCGCTGGCTTTGCTGGTGCGGTCGGTGCAACGGGCGCGGCGCTGTCGCTCTCGATCTCATCATCGTCTTCTGCGGACGCGGTCGTCTCCGCGAGCAAGAGCGATGCGATCGCCTTCGGGAGCGCGAAGAGAGTTTCATCCACGGTGTCAAACGCAGCCGACTCAATCGTGAGCGCGACTGTTTGGCCAGCCTGCGTCACTTGCGTGATCGATGGCAGTTGCACGCCGTTAAAGTCCTTGTATTCCTTGAGAAACGCAACGACCGGAATCTTTCCCATCGTCGAGTCGAGCGTCATTTCGCTGCCACGCACGAGTCCGGTTGTCTTCTCGAAGTACAGCGTGGCCGAGTCTTCGCCGCGCTTGCCCGCGACGACCCAGCAGTCGATGCCGTTGAATTCCTTGGAGCCAGTCGTCGTGAGTGTCTCCCACTGCGCGGCTGGATTTACATCCTTGAAGAAGTCTGCTTCGCGAGTGATCTGCGCGAGTTCGACGCCTTTGATCAATCGAGGTCCATTGATGGGATCCACCATCCACCCAGTGGTGCCGTCAAACCCAGTGAGAAACTCGCCGATGCCTGGAATCGTCGTGACTTGCATCGATCGATTGGGGCTCGCCAAGTATGTTTTCACGGATCCCTTGATTCCCATGCCTTGGATCTCAAGCCCGCTCAAAGTCGTGAGTGACTTGTGTGACCGCATCGCCTCCGCACCGGTGACGAGCACAGACTTCGCAACGAGATCTTCTGCTTTAGGAAGATCTACAGCTGCTGCAACTGGAGTCGCTGGCGCGATCGTGGGGGTTGTCGTCTGCGCGTTCGCGAGAACCGAGAGGAACGCAACAACGAAAGTGGGAAGAACGCGTGAGGCAGATTTGTTGAGGGGTCGCATAGTCAGTTTCGTAGTGAGTATCACGGAGTAGGGACGGAAGCGGTTGCAGGAATTCGCGCTGCGGCAGTGCATGCAGAGATCCAACTGCATGCAGCATCGAGCACAGGATCGCGTGAGGTGCTCGCGGCGATCGCAGCACTATCAATGGAAATCGATTCATCAGGAATCACGCCGATACCTTCAAGCACAGTGCCATCGGGTCGTGTGAAATTCGCGATCGCGTGGAGAAGCACATCGCCGTTGGGAAGTTCCACAGCGTGCGCGGGAAGTGCCATGCCTGCAGTGATTTCGCCAAAGATTCGTGCACGCTTGAGTGACTGCATGCCACCAGCAAACACTTCCGACGTGCTCGCGGAACGAGAGTCGACGAGAATGGCAAGCGGCCTCGCATACGGCTTCGTGATCTCGCCGCTCGTCGTCACGCGTCGTGGGTTCGTGTTGAACTCCAGCGTCGTGTCACGCATCGACATCGTTCCGAGTGAGCGTGGCTTCTTGAGGAAGTGGCCAGCAAGTCCCATCGCCATCGCACCGACGCCGCCTGGATTCGCGCGAAGGTCTATCACGATGCCGTCGCACTCGCGCAGTGCATCGACTGCTTGATCGAGCGCTTGCGAGGCCGCAGGCATCCAGATGTTGAATCGCACAATGCCGATGGTGGTTGGCGCCGACGCAGCAGCATCGGTGCCCCATTCCATCCGCGACTGTTCGACCTCGACGGTCATCGGAGGCAAGTTGCCAAACTGCGTGACGCCAAGGCTCGCTGAGACGCCGCGTAGATCTTTCACGATCGTCGAATCATCGGGGAGTTTGAACTCAATACGAATCGCTTCATCGACCGAGACAAGCAGCATGCTCGACGCGAGAGCAGCCATTTCGTAGCGTAATTTGCGGGATTCGTTGGAATCCGCTTGTTGCATGCGCTGCGATGCCTCTTGCATCGGCGCGATTGCTTCAGCGATCGAGACGCCACGAACGCGTTCGACTGTCCAGCCCGGCGTCACGCCTTCGAGCGCGGCGGGAGAGTTGGCGGACACATGCGTCACGAGTGCGATGGATCCAACGACGACGACATCGAGACCAAGGACGCCAGCCGTGCGCGAGTGTGGCGCGTCGGCGCTCGTTGCAACGATCGTGCTGCTGCTGCTGCCGCTTGCGAGTCCTTGCGGAGCGCGAACTGTTTCCACTGCTGCAGCCGACGCAGTCTTCGCGCGCACTGCATCAGCAGGAATGATCGCGAAGTGACTCTGTCCAAGTCGCGAAAGCATGTCGTTGATCACTTCGCGCAATTCGTCGTCGGACTCCGCTTCCATCGCGCGCGCGCGAAGTTCATCGCGAACCGCGATCCAGTCCACGCCGTTGAGGGTTGGGTCGTAATGTTGATCTCGAATCGTCGTCCAAGCTGCGTCGAAGGTTGCTGCGGCATTCGCGATCGGTACGCGAGCGGGTTCGCTCGGTGCAGGCGCATCCACTGCACTGGTGTTCGCAACGGGAACCGCCGTCGGCATCCGCGGCGCCGTTGTGCACGACGCGAGTAGCACGGTCAGCAGCCCGCAGGCGTTGCGAAGCGTGCGAAGCGGAAAGATTTGAGCCGCAGCAAAAGACGAGGGAAGTGGCATGCGTGGACTTGTCGAGGAATGAAGCGATCAGATCGCGCGGAAGAGAATTCGCAGAGACGAAAGGTAGCCTCGCGAGGCGCGCGCATTCCCGTCATTTATCTTCGATTGCAGCCGTCTGTGCAGCGCCTGCGAGCGGATCGGGTGATTTCGACCCATCCCTGCCGTGGGTCAGTTTCTACAACCACTGTTGAAAGCCGCGTTTAGACGGGAATACGGTGCTTTATCCATTCATCCGGATGAATGGTTGTAGCAGCCTCTAAACCCTCATACGCTTGACCTTCCATGCCCTCAGACTCGACTCGATCCCTTCAGTCTGCACTCGATTCCCGAACGCTCGTCTTTGACGGCGGGATGGGAACGCAAATTTACGGGTGTGCGGACTGCCTGAAATCGGATTACCTCGGCCGCGACAACTGCACCGACATCTTGGTGCGCAGTCGCCCTGACATCATTCAACGCATCCATGAGGGGTACTTCGCGGCAGGCGCGGACATCGTCGAGACCGATACGTTCGGCGCAAACATTCTCGTTGGTCGAGAGTTTGATGAAGAGCTCGCATCGTGGACATTTGAACTCAACAAGAAGGCTGCAGAGATCGCGCGCGCGGCTGGTGCGAAGTTTGAAACTGCAGATCGCCCGCGCTTTGCAGTGGGGTCAATGGGACCAGGCACGAAACTCGTTTCACTCGGCCAAGTGTCGTGGGATGAGATGCATGCGAGTTACTTCGAACAAGCGCGCGGACTGATCGCGGGCGGGATCGATGGATTCATGATCGAGACATCGCAGGATCTCTTGCAGCAGAAGGTCGCGATCAACGCGGTGCTTGATGCACTGCGCGAAGCGAAACTCTCGCCCACCGATCGTCCGATCTTTGCAAGCGTCACGATTGAAACGACTGGCACAATGTTGCTCGGTTCGGACATCGCAGCAGTGGTGAATGCGCTGCGTCCATTTCCGATTGCATCGCTCGGATTGAATTGCGCGACTGGTCCGGTGGAGATGGCCGAGCACGTTGCGTATCTCTCGAAGCACTGGGATCGCGGGATCAGCGTGTTGCCGAATGCAGGCTTGCCGATTCTCGTGAACGGACAGACCGAGTATCCACTCGGTGCAAAGGGCTTCCGTGACGCAATGCGCCGTTTTGTCGAGGAATTTAAGGTAAATGCGGTGGGTGGTTGCTGCGGCACGACGCCAGCGCACATTCGCGAATTGGTCGCGCTTGTTGCCGAACTTGGACTCGACAAGCGCCGCGCAACGCGCGCAGTCGTTCCGCAACCTGCGGGTTGTTCGAGTCTCTATGGGTTCGTCGAGTTCAAGCAAGAAAACTCGTTCCTCGTTGTCGCTGAGCGCACGAACGCGAACGGTTCGAAACGCTTCAAGCGACTGCTCGAGGAGAACGATTACGACGGCCTCGTTTCGATGGCGCGTGAAGAAGTCAAAGACGGCGGACAGTTGCTCGATGTGTGTGTCGACTTCGTGGGACGCAAGGGCGTTGATGACATGACGGAGGTTGCATCGCGCTACGTTCGCCAAGTGGACGCGCCGCTCATGCTCGACTCCACCGACGCGAAGGTGCTCGAAGCTGGACTGAAGCGACACGGTGGCAAGGCCGTCGTGAACTCCATCAATCTCGAGGATGGCGAAGAACGTATGGACCGCGTCTGTCCGATGCTCGCGCGTTACGGTGCAGCCTGCGTCGCGTTGACAATCGATGAAGATCCCGTTGCGGGTATGGCGAAGACTGCTGCGCGCAAGTTGGAGATTGCCGAGCGCATTCATTCGCTCTACACCACGAAGTGGAAATTGGCGGAAGAGGACCTACTCTTCGATCCACTCACCTTTACGATCGCCACAGGCAACGACGATGATCGTCGACTCGGTCTTGAGACGCTTGACGGCATTGAGGCGATTACGAAACGCTTCCCGAAGTGCGGAATTGTGCTGGGTTTGTCGAACATTTCGTTCGGATTGAAGGCGTCCGCGCGCACCGTGCTCAACTCGGTGTACTTGCATCACGCACGCGAACGCGGGCTCACGGCAGCGATTGTGCACGCGTCGAAGATCCTTCCGCGCAATCGCATTGCGGAACAAGAGTGGCTGCAAGCGGAGTGGCTCATCTTTGATCGTCGCGGCGCAGACCGACCTGAAGGGCAGCCAGAGAACTTCGATCCGCTGCTCTCGTTCATCGGTCTCTTCCCCGATGGCACGGAGGACATGGCTCCGAAGGCGCTTCTCGCAGATCTTCCGATTGAAGAGCGCTTGCAGCGTCACATCATTGATGGCGAGATGAAAAATCTCGACGCGACACTCGCGACAGCGATGGAGACGTACGCGCCACTTGTGATCATCAACGATCATCTGCTCGCGGGCATGAAGGTTGTCGGCGAACTCTTCGGTTCAGGGCAGATGCAGTTGCCGTTCGTGTTGCAATCTGCGGCGGTGATGAAGCGCGCAGTGACGATGCTCGAACCGCACATGACCAAAGCAGAAGGCGCAACGAGTCGCGCAAAGATTGTGCTTGCGACTGTTGCTGGCGATGTGCACGACATCGGAAAAAATCTCGTCGACATTATTCTGTCGAACAACGGGTACGCCGTGTCGAACATCGGCATCAAGCAGCCGCTGCAGTCGATTCTCGATGCGTGGCGCAAGAGCGGTGCGGACGCGATCGGTATGAGTGGCTTACTTGTGAAGTCGGTGACAGTGATGGAGGAAAACCTTCATGAGTTGAATCGTCTCGGTATCACCGTGCCTGTGATTCTCGGCGGTGCTGCGCTCACGCGTCACTACGCGGAGAGCCATTTACGCGCTATTTACAAGGGAAAACTCTACTACGGCAAGGATGCGTTCGAAGGTCTCGCTGTGTGCGACGCACTTGCGTCGGGCACACTTGATAGTGTGGATAGCGCGATCGACGAGCGACTTGCCAAACGTGAGTCGGTCGACCAGCGCGTGAGTGCGTCGCGTGCGAATGCACCGCCGAGCGTCGAGCCTGAAGCAGGTTTGACTGTCGAGGCGTTGCGTGAGTTGCCGAAGCCGCCATTCTTCGGTGATCGCATCGTCGAAGAGGTTCCGCTTGAGCAGATCTATCCCTACTTGAACAAGACCGCGCTCTTCCGAGGCCAATGGGGTTTGAAGAAGGGCGCGATGAGCGACGCGGAGTACGAACAACACCTCGCGCAGCATGCCACGCCCGTCTTCGCGCGATTGATGCAGCAGTGCCGAGAGGAACGCATTCTTCGCCCACAAGTTGCGTATGGATATTTCCCAGCCAACGCGGATGGCGATGACCTCGTGGTGTTCGACGCGGTGGATCCATCGCGCGAACTCGAGCGCTTCCACTTTCCACGCCAAGGAACTCGCGATCGATTGTGCATCAGTGACTTCTTCCGTCCGCTCAGCAGCGGCGAACGCGATGTTGTTGGCTTCAGTTGCGTGACGATGGGCCTCGAGGCCTCGCATCGCGCGAAGCAACTTTTCGAGCGCAATGAGTACACCGAGTACCTGTATCTGCACGGCTTCGGCGTGGAATGCGCAGAAGCACTCGCGGAACTCTGGCACAAGCGCATGCGCGCAGAGTTAGGCATCGCGCACGAGGACAGTCCTGAAACGCGCCTCCTGTTTTCGCAGCAATACCGTGGATCTCGCTACAGTTTCGGCTATCCCGCGTGTCCTGACATGAGTGATCAGGAGAAACTCTTCCGACTGTTGAAGCCTGAGCGCATCGGTTGCGTGCTCACGGAGAACTGGCAGATCGTGCCAGAACAATCCACGAGCGCGATCGTCGTGCATCATCCTGCTGCGAAGTACTTCGCGGTTGAGAAAGCTGCGCGCGTACAAAGTTGAGCACTGATGCTCTTCCAACTCCGACGGCCGAGGGCAACGCGAGCCCCAGTACGTTCCGGATTGCGACCGCCTTTGCTGCGGTGTATCTGATTTGGGGTTCGACCTACCTCGTGATCAAACTTGTGTCGATGCACGGCGCATTCGTGATGGCGGGTACGCGCTTCATGTTTGCGGGCACGGTGCTGCTCGCATTTGCGTGGTGGCGGAAGTGGATTCGATCGGGAGACTTTCGCGCGAGCTCGTGGCTTCACTCCACAGTCGTTGGAACCTGTCTCATGCTGATCGGAAATGGCGGCGTCGCGATCGCGACCAAGAAGCTCGATTCTGGCATCGTTGCCTTGATGACCGCAGTCACGCCGCTGTGGCTCGTCGGACTTGATGCACTCATGCACCGCACACATCGCGTTTCATGGGCAGCGTGGCTGGGCATCGCGCTCGGCATCGCGGGACTTGGAGTGCTTCGGCTCGGATCCGTGCAAGCATCGAGTGCGGTGTCCACAACCGGCATCCTGCTCATGTTGCTTGCGTGCTTCGGATGGGCACTTGGCAGCGTGTGGTCGAAACGTCCAGGTGGCGCGCATTCGCCCATCGTTGGAACAGCGATGCAAATGCTCGCGGGCGGGGTTGTGTTGATGTGCGCGAGCGTTCCGAAGGAATTTATGTTCGGCGATGAATGGTCGCTGCTCGCTTCGTCGCCGCCTGATTTCGCGACGCTGATGCAATGGCTCTATCTCGTGATTTTCGGATCGCTCTGCGGATTCACCGCCTACATCTGGCTCTTGCGTCATCAACCAGCGGCTCGCGTCGCGACGTATGCCTATGTCAACCCTGTTGTTGCGCTCATGCTCGGCTCTGTGCTTCTCGAGGAAGTCATCAGCGCGCAAACTCTCCTCGCGTGCGCGCTTCTCCTTGGTGGCGTCGCGGTGATTCAACTTGCCAAAGCACGCAAGACCTTCTTCTCTCGCGCCGTTGCGGCTGCGGAATGAGTGGGACCCGCGTTCGCATAAAAACGCCTTCCGATGTAGCGTATTGTCATGCACACTCGACGCGAAATGATCGGTACGACTACCGCAGCCCTTGGCGGTGTCGCATTGGGTTCCATCTTTGCCAGTAACGCACTTGCTTTTCCGCTCTTCGCGCTTCCCACATCGGGACGCGTGCGCGCTGGAAAGCTCGGCAAACTACAGATCTTGCAAGTTGGTGTCGGTGGAAGTATCGCTCCTGCTGATCGCGAAGAATTGAAGAAGCACACGGATGTCGTCTTCAGTGGACTCTGCGACGTTGACTCCGATGCGCTCGCGTCGGTCGCTCTCGAAAACCCGCAAGCATTCACCTGCATTGATTTCCGCGATGCCTTCACGAAGCATGGCGACAAGTTTGATGCTGTCGTTGTTTGCACCCCAGATCACAATCACGCACTCGTCGACATGACGGCGCTGAAGGCTGGCAAGCATGTCTACGGACAGAAGCCGCTGGTGCAACAACTTTCCGAAGTGAGCGCAATCGAGGCTGCAATTCACGCGCATCCCGAGTTGGTGACACAGACGGGCAATCAACGCATGGGTCCAAGCGGTCGCCAATACGCAGCGGAGATTTTGCGCGCGGGACTACTCGGTAAAGCGATCGAAGCACACGTGTGGATCGGTGGACCACCAGATGATGGCAGCGGCTACTTCTACTACGGTGGATTGAAGGCGCCGTCGCCGGTTCCCGCGAACATCGATTGGCCGCTCTGGCTCGGCGCAGCGATGGACGCACCGTACCGCGAGGGACTTGTTGGTCTTCGATGGCGTTCGTCGTTCGATTACGGCACAGGTCAACTCGGCGATTGGTGCACGCACCTCTTGGACATTCTGTACTTCGCGTACGACTTGCCCTCGCCCGTCTCTGTGCTCGCAGATACCCACTTTGCAAGCGATTTTTATCACGCGCTGCATGTGCGATCAACGCTTGCGTATTCGGTGAAGGGCGACAAGTTCAAGAACTCAACGTTCCCAGTCATCTACGCGGACAAGGGTCAAGCGCCCTCGCGAGCGGCACTCGGATTACCGCCCGGCAAGTTCCCAGACTCAGGCACGCTCGTCGTGTGTGAAGGCGGTGTGCTATTTGCAGAGCCAAGTGGTGATCCGAAAGTGTGGATCGATGGCAAGGCAGTGGATTTCAAGACGCTGCCAGGTCTTGCGACGATGTACGACCGCAACCACTGGCACTCGTGGGTCGATCGCATTCTCGGGAAGTCCGACGCATTCGTGCAGACACCGTTCAATGTCGCTGCTCACATTGCGGAAGCTGGGTTGCTCGCCGCCAAGGCCGCACGATTCCCTGGGCAAGAATTGCTTTGGGACAAGGCGTCCCTCACCTTCACGAATAACGAAGAAGCGACGAAGTCCATCGTGCGCCGCGAATATCGTGAAGGCTTCGCGTTGCCGACCTTCTGATCACCGCGCTATTCTTTCAGCATGCTTGGTGAACGCCTCGACAATCGCATGCGCCATCTTTCGAAGTGGGCGCGCAAGCAGGGGATCTCATGTTTTCGCTTGTATGAGCGGGATATCCCTGATTTCCCGATGATCGTCGATTGGTACGGCGATCTCGATGGAACGACAGGTGATGCGGTCGCGTGGTTCTTTCAACGCACGAAAGATGACACGCCTGAGCGAGAGCGTGAGTATCGACAGATGGCGGAAGCCGAGATCCTCAAGGGACTCGGCATTCCGAGTTCTCGTTTGTTCATCAAGCATCGTGGACGACAGCGCAATGAAGAGGGCGGCCGCGATCAGTATGAGCGCTACGACACGCGAGGCGTAATCACGACAGTGCAAGAGCACGGGATGAAGTTTGAGATCAACCTCTCCGACTATCTCGATGTCGGACTCTTCCTCGATCATCGACCGACGCGACTTGCGATGCAGCAACGCGCGCAAGGGAAGCGCGTGCTCAATCTATTCGCCTACACAGGCGCGTTCAGTATTCATGCGATCGGTGGCGGGGCGATACAGACGAAGACCGTGGATATGTCGAGGACGTATCTCGAGTGGTACGCACGCAACCTCACGCTCAACGGATTTGCGCAAAGTGCCGCGCACGAAATCGTGCACGCCGATTGTCTGCAATGGCTTGAAGCGGGGCCTCCAGCAGACGAACGCTACGACATCGTCATCTGCGATCCGCCCACGTTTTCAAATTCGAAACGCATGCGCGCCGATTCATTCTCGATCGATCGCGACTACGGCGAGTTACTCGGATGGATCAGCCAATTCGTCGCGCCAGGTGGCGAAATTTTCTTCTCAACGAACTCTCGCGGCTTTGAGTTTGAGGAGACGAACGTCCCGAAAGGCTTTGGTTGCCACGAAATCAGCCACCGTTCCGTGCCAGAAGACTTCCGCAACCGAAAGATCCATCGTTGTTGGAGACTTGCGGAAGGTTGGAAGCCGCGTGAGCGACGCGAGAGCGCAATCGGCGTAGACTCCCCACATGGACGGGAATCCTAAAACACAAACGCAACGACTCGCGACCTACGCAGCACGACGACGTTTCTGCGCACTCGCGATGTTGATGACCGCCGCTGCAGCACTCGCATCTTCTACGAGCAGCATCGCATCAAGCGCTCGAACGCGGCCGATGCTCGTCGACCCCTGCACGCTGAAGGGCAAAGTCCGCGTGGTGAAATCTTTCGGCGACTACAAGGTGGAAGTCGTGAGTTCGTTCGCCGATCTCAAGGTGAAGAAAGTTTCAGCGCTTCCAACCCGCGCAGGCGAGTGGCAATTCGTCGACGCGCTCGGCGACTTCTCCGTCGAGTTCGTCAGCTCCTTCGGCGATTTCAAGATCGAATACGTCGAAGCATTCCCCGGCTGCAAGTAAGCGCGCGAGTCAAGGAATCAGCGAGTCAGGGAAGCGTGTCATCCGAGATCGCCGGATCGTCATCCACATTCTGGTCACCCATCAGGACAGCTTCTTCATCCGTCTCCGTGCCAGTGATGCTGCGCGGTTGCTTGAACTTCATGCCACTGTTCTCAGCCTCAGTCGCTGAAACCGCACCTTGCCCATCAACTGCGTCAGGCGCATCATCCTTCACCGTCGCGCAACCAGTGCAGAAGGTCAGCGCGAGAGTTGTGTACGCGAAGACGAGAGCAATTGATTGTTGCGAGGAGCGCATAGCTGAGATCGTAGCGAGTGCTCGAGCCGTGCGTGATGGGTTAGCAACGCCGCATTAGCGTTGGCGACGGCGGAGGAGTCCGCCGAGCGCAAACATCGTGAACGCAGCCGGTGCGGGCACAAGATTTGTCTCTGCCCACGCGACCGCTGCGCCATGATCCTCTTCGCTCATGCCAAGGTTGAGCACCGCCCACAATGGCGCGCTTGTTTCGTAGCCAGCAGCGGAGAATGTGAATGTTGCGAGATAAATCCCGTTGAGGGGGTCGGCACCGTTTGCTCCATAGAGGGTGTACGCAGGGTGCAAATCAAGAGCGCTACTCACGAGGAAACTGAACGACCCACCAGAGGTTGTGAACGCGTCTTGTCCGCCATACGACGCGCCGAGCGAATACGTGGACGTTACAAAGTCGGTGCCGTTCCATGCACTGAGCCCTTGTATGAGATTCATCGTGAGTGAGAGTCCGACGAGGTCGGAGCCGATGCCAGGCTCATCGCCGCTAAATGGAAATACAGGATCAAGCCCAAGTTCACCTTCGAACACGCGCTGCACTGGATTGATGACTTCTCCGGTGACGTGATCCCATCCACCTGTGTAGAGCGAGCCGTTCGCGGAGGAGACCCACACATCAGCGTGCTGTGCGAGTGCGGTGGTTGAGAGCGTGAGCGATACGATGCTGAGAAGAATGCTGGAAGTATGTGAGAAGCGTTGCATAGTGAAATTTCTAGTGTGTTCCGCAGAAGCCGGAGCATGCACTGACAGAAGTGTGAAGAAGAAATGAACGAAGAAAGGGCGTCGAAGTGTTACGGGCAAGGTCCCCACGCAGAAAGCAGAATGGAAAGATCCGCAGCATCCGTCACGCCATCGCCGGTGATGTCTGCATCTGTAGATCCCCACGCGCTCAATGCGATGGCGAGATCCGCAGCGCCGACATCGCCGTCGGAGTTGAGGTCAGACGCGCACGGCGGGTTTGAATTCGCGAGGTTCAATTCGACCCACGCGATCGCCGTCTGATGATCTGCGGTACTTGCGCCATCGTTGAAAACGATCCAGAACGGTGCGCACGGCAAGGTGACGCCATCTGTGGAATAGAGCTCAAACTCCGCCACATAGACACCAGTGGGCGAGAGCTTCGCGCCCGCAGAGAGGAGGCGAAAGTTGAAGTGACGATGCCAACCGCCACTCGATGGAACTGCAAGATCAAACCCGGTTGTTGCTGTGGATCCAATCAGGGTCACGAGCGTGAGGAACTTCACTTCAAGGCGTTCGTCAGCGACGAA
>QWPV01000001.1:0-9450 GCA_003671055.1 Planctomycetota bacterium | reverse complement strand
GTTGCCGCGATGGTGGGCGCATTCGATGAAGCGCCCCATCCTTCGACATGCGGGTGATCGGCGCCTGCGAATGCGCCGCTCGTCGCCATCATCAAGAACTGCACAGTGTTCGCGTGGTCGGCAACCTTTGACAGTCGATCGCTCGACTGTGAAGGATCCACTGCAGCCCACGGGCCAAATTCTCGGGAGAGATGGTTGTTTAGTCCGTAACTGGTGCGACGAAAGACGTTCGTCGTACCAGGCACGGGAACGCCATCGCCGCCGGAAGCTGCAGACCAATGCGGACTGTCATCAAGCGGCGAGCGTATGAGCGAGGTATCGCAATAGCCGCGCGCTGCGAGGACATCCACGAAACTTCCACTGCTCCCTTGATCAAGCCCCCCATGTGGAAGACGTGCATCAATGAGCCACCCCGCGGCATCTGTGGAGTACGCCAGCGACGAAAGTTGCAATGCTCGCAAGTTTGCGAGACAGCCTGCGACCCGAGCGCGTTGGCGAACAGCAGAGACAGCGGGAACGAGTAGACCAATGATCATGGCGATAATCGCAACGACCACGAGCAATTCAACAAGCGTAAACGCTTGCCGAATCCGAGAAGGATGCAGCAAAGGAAACTCCTGCTAGCGAAGGCTAGTGCTGGAGATGTAAGAACACAGACACGAAGAGACGCGAATCAACGCGATCACGACGGAATCGGTTCAGGAGAATTGTGGGGGTGGTCGAGCCGCGCAAATGCGTGGACATCGCGGCGCGGGCAGTTGCGCGGCTTCGCGCTCATCAACGAGCGCAACTAGCGAGATCACATCAGAGAACGGATCGAAGGCTGTCGGCGCGAGCAGATTTGTTGCGAGCAATGCGCACTTCGCGCAGTGGTCGGCGCTCGGCGCATGTTGCTTATCGTGTTGCTTACTGTGGCTGCCGTCAGAGGGAATCGAGCATGTTTCAGCATGCGCAGCACACGGCGTCGCACCGCGGTGCTCAAGCATGATGTGTGCAAACTGGGCAATCCCGCCGCCCGCGAACAGCACCGCAACGAGCGCCAAGAGCGGCGCGAGTCGACTGCGAGAGTTGCGAGTGAAACGCCACATGAACGAGTCATCGTACCACCCAGACTAAGTCGAGTTCGAATTGAGTTGTGCAGATTTGAAATTATGGAGCTTCGGACTTTTGTGTGAGTGCGCCTTACTGCCCGTAGAGGAGGAGTAGGCGGATTCGCGTTACACGGAATTCTGGAGCGCCGAAATTGTCACGCGAGCTTCGGGCGTGATGCGGTCGTTGGCGGGAAGGGGATCGACTTCGATCATGTCGCCGCGTTTGGCTTTGAGGAATGGTTGATTGCTGTCGCGGGCTTCGCGGTCGAGGAGGCGCATCATGCGCATTTCACCGTCGCTGCGGCAGACGAGTCGTTCGGATTTTCCGCGACTTCCAAGCGTGTCGGTGCAGAGACGCATGACGACGGGTGTTGATGTTGAAGGTTCGGATGCGGGGCCTGGCGCTGTCAAGAGGTACGCGAAGAGTGCGCGTTCGTCGCGGCGTTTGACGATGCGATCGATCGCGCGCACGCGTGGTGTGTGATCGATGAATCGTGCTTCATGGCACCAGTCTCCAGCGCGCGGGAGCATTGGGCACGGGAGTTGATGGAGGCATGGCGCGATCGCATGCATTCCTCCGCGCAGAAGCAATGCATCACGGAGTTGCATGAGTGCGCGCGTGGTTGTCTTCAACGCAGGTTCAATGAGCAGCATCGGTGCGGTGGTTGACCATGCGTGCACAAGGTCGATGGTGCGGGTGGCGTGTGTGGGTCCGTCGAGCAGTTCATTGAGTGCAGTTTGCGAGAGGATGAGATCGGTGTCTTGCGCAGGGCAGTCGAAGAAGTCGCGCGCTTCGAGTCGGATGGCGACTTCAAATCCGCAGTGGGCCCCAGCGATACGCACATTCTGTTCGTAGGCGCGCGCAGCAGCGGCACCGAGTTCGATCGCGTGAAACTCAACGCGAACGGATGCTGGCTTCGCGCCTGCATTCGTCGCACGCGCAGCCGCAAGCCATGCGAGAAATCCGATACTCGTTGCGCCCACGCCAGCACCAAAGTCAGTGACGCGAATGAGGGGAAGCGTTGTGAGCCGACGAATCAGCGCGCTTCGTTCCGCGCCTCGATCGAGCGCGAGTGCAATCTTCGGCGCGTCGCTTGCGAGGAAGTACCCACACTTCGCAACAAGGTGTCCTGCAGACCCTTGGTCGCGAACAAGCGCGCCGCGATCAGAGGTGTAGAGATCAGAGAGTCGCGTCACCAGCGTCGCAAGATCCGCGTCGCTCTCCGTCGCATGAAGCGACTCTTCGACAGCGAGAATGCACGCACGGACAGCGGGGTGAATCAAACGCGCGCGGCGGGGCTCGAACCTGCAACCTTCGGTTTCGAAGACCGATGCTCTATCCAATTGAGCTACGCACGCAGTTAGGGTGGACATATTAGCGAGTTCGAGGGTTCGCGCTACGATCCCCTTCCTGAATGTCCGTCGACTTCTCGATGGCGTTCGCATTGAAGGAGTCGAGCATTATGGGTTTGATGACTGGCAAGCGCGGTTTGGTGACGGGCGTCCTCCACGAGACGAGCATCGCAACGGCGATCGCGCGAAGTCTCTTGCGTGAGGGCGCGGAGTGTTGCTTTACGCACTTGCCCGGCGAAAAGATGGAGCGCCGAACGCGCAAGATCGCGGAGACGCTGGGCGTTGCGAATCCATGGTTGCAACCTATGGATGTGGGAAGTGATGAGGACATCGCTGCGTGCTTCGCGCGGATAAGCGCGGAGTTTGGATCGATTGACTACGTCGTGCACTGCATCGCGTATGCGGAAAAAGACTGGCTCAAACCCGGCAAGTTCGCGGGAACTCCACGCGCGGTGTTCGCGAACGCGATGGATATTTCCGCGTTCAGTTACATGGCGCTCGGCAATCATGCGATGTCGGTGCTCAAAGATGGCGGCTCGATGATTGGGTTGAGCTATTACGGCGCAGAGAAAGCAGTGCCTGGCTACAACGTGATGGGCGTTGCGAAAGCTGCGCTTGAAGCAGCGAATCGCTATCTCGCGTTGGAACTCGGTCGCGGCAAGAACGCGCGATGCAATCTCATCTCTGCAGGACCGATCAAGACGTTGTCTGCAGGCGCTGTCGGTGGATTCGACGAGATTCTGAAGCGCATTCCAGTGACATCGCCCCTTTCACGAAACGTCGTCGCGGATGAAGTCGGCGACGCAGCGGCGTTCTTGCTGAGTGATCTTTCTCGCGGCACAACTGGGCAAGTGCTGTATGTCGACAGCGGTTACTCGATCATGGGACTTTGACGACTCTCGGTCACGCGAGTTCAGGCGCGAGTCGAAGATCAAACACCCACGGCGCGTTGCTCGCGCGATCTTCGGGCGGCACAAGTGCGTCACGGATGTGCGTCGCGAGTGCGTCAACGCCTTCTCCGGTTGTCGACGAGACGAAGAGCTCGGCATCCTGTGCATGCGGCGACTGACGCGCGCCATCGAGATCACACTTGGTGAAGAGTTTGAGGTCTGCCGCGCGTGAGAGAATCGGCCACGGCGCATCGGGCGCGGCAAGTGCGACAACATAGTCCGCATCCGCGAGCATCAAGCGAGCGAGTTCGATTGCACGCAGTTCACTTGTCGAAACAGCGTCTGTGGTTCCTGTGCGAAACCCCGGTAAATCCAGCCAATCCACGCTGAGCCCAGCAAGATCGAGGCGACTCGCAACGGCATCGCGTGTTGTTCCAGCGTGCGCACTCACGATGGATGCTTCTCGTCCGAGCAATCGGTTCGAGAGCGAACTCTTTCCTGCGTTGGGAAGGCCCGCAAGTACCACGCGTGGTGGATCGATGAGTCGATTGAGTCGGCGCGAGCGAGGGAGATCTTTCGCAGTTGGGGCGCACGCATTCCAACGAGCACCTTGAGCGAGCAGTAACTTCACTGCGAGTCGACTCTGTGCACGCACTAGCGTCGTCATCGCGAATGCTTCGACCTTGCCGTCAGCCTCGGGAAAAAGTTCCATCGGATCAATGCCATCACGAAGCGAGAGCGGATCATCAATCCATCGTGCACCGCGCGTGGTGAGCCACTCTGCGAGTAGCGCGACGATACGCGTTCCACCATGCGGAAACAAGATCGCGCGCTCTGGTGCAAGGCGTGCGACTAATC
This sequence comes from Planctomycetota bacterium, assembly GCA_003671055.1. Lineage (GTDB taxonomy): Bacteria > Planctomycetota > Phycisphaerae > Phycisphaerales > SM1A02 > F1-140-MAGs142. The sequence goes on along the minus strand of QWPV01000001.1, from coordinate 5,258 downwards.
CTTCATCAATGTCCGCAAAGTGCCGCAACGAAAGTGCGCCGACGAAAACATCGCTTCCGCAAAGCGCAATGAGCGCTGGCGAGACATCGCCGAACAATTCGATGGTCGCAACTGCGCCCGCGCCGTGCGGCGTGGAGCGAAACGCGCTCACATCGAAGGCGCTGTCGGCATGATCAGCATGGTCCATCATGAGGCGTGAGTGCTCGAGACATCAATCGTGATCGCCGCGATTGTCTTCGGCGTCGTTGGTTAGTAAATCTTGCGCATCATCAAGGTTCGCCCATTCCGCGCCGAGAGCACCAAGTTCCGCGCGCGATCGATTTGGGGTTGCTTCGTGCGTGTCAGGTAGGAGTGCGGCTCGCGCTGCAGCAGCCATTCCAAGGAGTGTGAGGTCGGGCACGATGCGATCGATGAGTTCATCATCGCCAAAGAGGAGTTCAGAGTCGCCGCCGGTAGCGACGACAAGCGGGAAGCCGCCGAAGCGTTCGGCGTATTGCTCAACCAGTCGCCACACGAGTCCGCGAATGCCGTGATACACGCCGCGCAACATCGCATCAGGCGTGTTGGAACCCCAAGGATCGCCGACAGGTTTCGTGAGTGGAATCGTAGGAAGTTGCGCAGTGCCGCGATGCATCGCGTCGAGCTGCATGCGCGCACCGGGCGCAATTGCGCCGCCGTGAAACACGCCTTCGCCATCGACGAAGTCAACCGTCACACATGTGCCGCAATCAACAATGATGCACGCGCTCTGCAGAAGTTCATACGCGGCCGCTGCATTGAGCAGACGATCGGAGCCAGGCGTTGTGTTTGGATCAAGGCATGTGCCGATCGGCACGGGCATCGAATCAGGAGAACCGTCGCCGATGCGATAGATCTCTTCGCCGAGTTGATCGGCAAGCATCGAGTGCAGTGACGTGGTGTCTTTCTCGTTCACAGTGGAGAGGACGAGCGCGGAGATTTCGCAGTCATCAAGTTCGGTCCACATCCGCGTCACTTCACCGACGATCTCCGCGAGCTGTTCCTTCTCGAACTTGACGGAGCGTTCGAGCTTTCCATCGAGGAAGAGCCCGAGCTTAGTGCGAGTGTTGCCAACCTGAATGGCGACGAGCGAGATGGCGGAGTTGGCGGATTCGTTTGACATGGGATGACTCACTGGAGTCTTAAGAGTGCATTGAAAGTGATTCGCGCGAAACGAGTGCGGTACGAATCTCGGCGCAGCAGTCGTGAAAGAGCGCGCGACTGACAGGTCCGGCGTGGCCATTGGAGACAGGGCGTCCATCGAGTGAGACGACGCTTGAAACGAGTCGACGGCTCGACGAAATCATCACTTCGTCGGCGCTCTTCAGTTCATCGAGGGTGACACGGCGAACTTCGGTCGGAAGTCCAATTCGTCGGGCCGCGCTCAAGAGATCCGCGCGTGCTGTGCCATGCAAGATCGGAGGATCTTCATGGATGGGCGGGGTGATGAGCGCTCCATTGCGGACGATCGAGACATTGGAATACGCACCCTCGCCGACAAATCCGCCGCGATGCAAGATCGCTTCGCTCGCGCCGTGTCGATCCGCTTCAAGGAGATGCAAGATGTTTCCCATGAGCGAAATCGTCTTGATCTCGCAGAGTCGCCAGCGCAGATCTTCCGCAGTGATGGCGGAAATTTCTTGCGGCGCAGTGAGTGCGTCGAGTGGTTCCACTGCGGTCGCGATCGCGACAACAGTCGGTGTCAATCGTGTGGACGGAACATGGCTGCGGGTCGCGCCGACACCGCGCGTGACTTGAAGGTAGATCGTTGCGTTCTGCAGCGCGTTGGACGCAAGGAGATCAGCGCAAATCTGCGGAAACTTTTGCGCGTCGAATCCTTCAATGCCCGCAAGCGAAAGGCTTCGTGCGAGTCGTTGCGTATGCAATTCGAGAGCGACGCCGTAGCGTTCAAAGAATCGAACGACTTCATACACACCATCACCGAAGAGAAACCCACGGTCGAGCACGCTGATGTGTGCTGCGGACTCATCGATGATGTTGCCGTTGAGGTAGAGGAGCATGCGCAGCGGTTGAGGTTAGGAACGGGCGGCGCGAACGAGGCGTTCGACGCGATGGAGATCAAGTGCGTTGTACCACCGACCGTCGACTTTGAGGTCGCTGCCGACGATGACGCCATCACAGGTCGCGAGCGTCGCGCGAACACTTGCGCTGGTCACGCCGCTTCCTGCGAGAACAACGAGCGGCGTCGCCGCCTTCGCCGAGGCGAGATCCGCCAAGGGTGTCGCGACGCCTGTCGCGGTTCCGGTGACGATCACGCCATTTGCACCGAAGAACTCCGCCGTTTTCGCGTGTTCGTCGAGTGAAGTATCCGCAGTGATCGCGTGTGAGGAGTGTTTCTTCTTGATATCCGCGAAGATCGCGATGTGCTCTGCGCCCATTGCGCGGCGCGCGCGGAGCAAGTCGCCAGCATCTGCGCGTGCGAGCAATCCTTCATCGGCAACCGCCGCGAACACGAAGCCCTCGGCGCGAATGAACGCCGCTTCGGCAGCGAGTGCGATGCCGAGTGCTGCACGGTTTGCGTGCGAGAGGAGTTGCACGCCGAGTGGGATCTTGATCGCGCTGCGAACCTCACATGCAGCACGGGTGAAGGCAGCGATGGTCTCAGGGTCAACGCCACGCAACATGTACGGCGCATCGTGCATGTTCTCGATGAGCACTGCATCGAACCCACTTTGCTCAAGCAATCGAGCTTCTCTCACTGCGTGCGCGGCGATCTCCTTTGCACTCGCTTGCGCGCGCGGGGAACCCGGAAGCGGCAGCAGGTGCACCATGCCAATGAGCGCGTGGTTGCGTCCCAAAATAGACGCAGTCGTGCGGATTGGAAACGGGTGTGCGTTCAGCGTGTCGCTCATGGAGTGTCTTTCGCAGTCGGCGGAATCGTCGAGGCGCTATCGAGTGCTGTCGCAACGCTTGGTGAGTCATGCTTCTCGAGACGCGGAATTGCGTTGACAAGCGCGAGATTGAATTGTCGCAAGAACGCATCATCTTGTTTGAACGAGATGCCGAACGACATGTATTCCTCAGCAAACATCGTGGTCGTGAGCGCGAGGTCATCGTGTCCTCGAATTGCTTGCGCGAGTTGGAGTGCCGGCGCGAGGACCGCGTCGACGCGTTTGTCGGCGAGCATAGTGATCGCGCCGTCGAGCGTGGGCGATTGAATGAAGGACACGCCAAGGGTGGTGAGCCAGTCCGATGCGACGCTTGATTGCACGGTTGCAACGCGCAGATGGAGCAGGTCCGCGGCGGATCGAACCTTGCTGTGCCCTGCAACATTGAGTGTGATCGATCCCACAATCGTCGCGGTCATCACCGCTGTGAGGATGAGCGAGGCGAGCATCCAAACACTCGCGATGAGGCGACCCGTGAAAGAAGCTGGCACTTTGTCGCCATACCCAACGGTCGCAAGGGTCACGACTGACCACCAGAGGGATGCGCCAATCCCGCGCCACGGATGCTCCGCGAAGTGTCCACCGCGATGCCGCTCGACCCACCACACAAGCAATGCGAAGAGCGCGATGCAGATCGTCGTGATGAGATAGAGATGTGAACTTGCAGGAGCCGCGAGCGCTGCCAACATGAGTTCAAAGTCTGAGCTGACGGAGGAACTCGCTCGAGTTGCTGCTGCGATTCCAATAGCGGTGTAGGCGTACGAGAAATTGAAATGATTCATGCGCGCGACGGTCGGCGCGAGCGGCGACGCACAGACGTCGATGCTGCCCGCCGTGAGGGCATCGAGAATTTCTCTCTCTGTTCCAACCTTGTACTCGAGCTTGAGGTGAAGGTCGGTTGCTATCGAATCGAGCAGTCGTATCGATGTTCCTTCCCAGGCCTTTGAGCCATCGGGCTGGGTGATCGCTTCGGCAAACGGCGGCGCATCGAATACGCCCACGATCAGCGTGGCACGAGTTTCAGGCGGAGGCACGCTCGTTGATTGCGCCGCGTTGCAGAAGGGCGCACAGACGCACATTGCGGCAAGGAGGGCAGTGATGGCGTTGAAGCCGTACATCCGCGCAGTCTAGCCCGTAGGGGCTCATGTATTCATTCGACTTCAGCGTGTTCGAGCGGCTATCCTTCGCCCCTCACAGCGACGGTGCGGATAGCGCATTGTGGCTTCCATTCAGTAAAGTAGGACAACGCGATGGCTCTCAAGATTGCAATCAATGGCTTCGGTCGAATTGGACGGCTCGTCTGCCGAATCGCTACACAGCGCGGCGGAATCGAAATCGTCGGCGTCAATGACCTTGTGCCCGCGGACAACCTCGCGTACCTCTTGAAGTACGACTCCACGCACGGACGCTTTGCTGCGGATGTGCGTGCCGATGGCGAGTCAATTGTCGTGAATGGAAAGGTGACGCAGTGCACCGCGATCAAGGATCCCACGCAATTGCCGTGGAAAGCGATGGGCGTGGACTACGTACTTGAATCGACAGGCCTCTTCACAACTGCTGAAGATGCAGGCAAGCACATCACCGCTGGCGCACGACGCGTGTTGATTTCAGCACCGACCAAGAGCGAGAAGGAAGTGCCAACGTTTGTGTATGGCGTCAATTCCAACGACTACAACCCGAGCGCGCACACGATTCTCAGCAACGCAAGTTGCACAACGAATTGCCTCGCGCCCGTCGTCAAAGTGCTGCTCGATCATTGCGGCATCGATGAAGGTCTCATGACCACCGTGCACGCGGTGACTGCAACGCAGCCCACGCAAGATGGTCCCTCGAAGAAAGACTGGCGCGGCGGACGCAACGCGTACATGAACATCATCCCAAGTTCGACCGGTGCAGCCAAGGCATGCGCGCTCGTTCTGCCTGAAACCAAGGGAAAACTGACAGGCATGAGCTTCCGCGTGCCGACTGCAAATGTGAGCTGCGTCGACCTCACCTTCCGCTCCACGCGCCCCACAAGTCTCGACACCATCTGCGCCGCGATGAAAGCCGCAAGCACCGGCCCCATGCAAGGCGTGCTCGGCTACACCGATGAAGAAGTCGTCTCGAGCGACTTCCTCAGCGACCCACGCAGTTCGATCCTTGATTCCAAAGCATCCATCCAACTCTCCGACCGCTTCTTCAAACTCGTCAGTTGGTACGACAACGAATTCGGCTACGCGAGTCGTTGCGTCGACATGCTCGAGATGATGGCGAAGCGCGAAGGTTGAGTAGCGAGCGTAGATAGCACCATGAAATCCCTCCATGGCATGGAGGAATTTCATGGTGTTCGCG